>DAIRFN010000242.1:0-9116 GCA_036795065.1 Vicinamibacterales bacterium | reverse complement strand
GGTGCCCGCGGCGCACCGGGGCGATGCGGTGGGCGATTCCGCGCGGCGGGTGCGCGACCTCCTCCGCGGCATGGGCCACCAGTCCGATGTCTTCGCGCTCACGATAGACGACGACCTGCAGGGCGACGTCCGGCCGTTTGCGGAACCCGCGTCGCGCCGGGGCGACCTCACGATCTTCCACTTCGCGCTCGTCTCGCCGATGACGGCGGAGTTCGCGCAGCTGCCCCGTGGCCGGATCCTGCAGTATCACAACGTGACGCCGGCCCACTTCTTCGGCCCGTGGGATCCGGCGATGTTCCGTTTGGCGGAGCTCAGCCGCGACGATCTGCGGTCGCTCGCCGGCCACACGGACATCGCCCTCGGCGACTCGGACTACAACCGGCAGGAGCTCGAACGGCTCGGGTTCACCAACACCGGCGTGTTCCCCATCGCCGTCGACCTGTCGCGGGTCACATCGCCGATCACTCTGCCCGCGCTCGAGGCCGTCCTTGACGATGGGCTGCAGAACTTCCTGTTCGTCGGGCGCATTGCTCCCAACAAGAAGATCGAGGACCACATTCGCCTGGCCGAGTTCTACAAGCGCTACGTGGACGAGCGCTACCGCTTCATCTTCGTGGGCAGGACCGACGGCGTGCCCCGGTACCACAACATGGTGCGGGCGCTGATCGCCGAGTTCCAGATGCCCCCGGATCGCTTCATCTTCACCGGCCCCGTGCCGGACGAGGAGCTGGCGGTGTACTACCGCACGGCGAGCGTGTACCTGTCGCTGTCGGAGCACGAGGGGTTCTGCGTGCCGCTGCTGGAGGCCATGGCCGCCGACGTCCCGGTGCTGGCCTACGCGTCGAGCGCGGTGCCGGACACGCTCGGCGGCGCCGGCATTTCATTCGCCCCGAAGGATCTCGAGTACGCGGCGGAGCTGCTGGGCGAGTTGGCGTTCAACGATCGGCTGCGGGCGTCGGTGATTGCCGGCCAGCGCCGGCGGCTGAAGGACTTCGGCGACGATCGGATAATCCGGGAGCTGGAACAGCTCGTCGGCAGGTCACAACACGGCGCGTAGCACGGGACTCGTGCCCCGCTACCGGAGACCATCGTGAAGATTGCATTCATCGTTCAGCGCTACGGCGCCGAGATCCTCGGCGGCTCCGAGTACCACTGCCGGCTCATCGCCGAGCGGATGGCGGCCAGGCACGAGGTGGACGTGCTCACCACGTGCGCGCGCGACTACATCACCTGGAAGAACGAGTACCCCGAGGGCACGGACCGGATTCGCGGCGTCACGGTCAGGCGCTTCGCCAATGCCAGGGCCCGTGACATCCAGCGTTTCAACCAGTACTCCGACTGGATCTTCAACAACGAGCACACGCGCGACGACGAGATGCGGTGGCTCGAGGAGCAGGGCCCGTGGTGCCCGGCGCTCCTCGACTACCTGGGCCGCCACCACAAGTCGTACGACGCCCTGATCTTCTTCACGTACCTCTACGCGCCCACCGTGCTGGGCCTCGGGATCGATCCGGGCCGCAGCATCCTGGTGCCCACCGCGCACGACGAGCCGGCCATCCGCCTGGGCATCTACCGCGAGCTCTTCTCGCAGGCGACCGCCGTGGCGTTCAACACGGAGGTCGAGAAGCACTTCCTCAAGACCACCTTCGAGATGCGACCCATCGGCGAGGAGACGGTGGGTTGCGGCGTGGACCTGCTGCAGGACGAGCCGCTCCAGCCCCACGAGGAGCCGGAGGACGAGGAGGAGGTGCACAAGCAGCTGCCGCCGCACCTGCGCGCCAGGGGGACCTCGTTCCGCCGCCGGCACCGCCTCCACGGGCAATTCCTGCTCTACGGCGGCCGCATCGACGCGGGCAAGGGCTGCGAGGAGCTGATCGAGTACTTCACCAGCTACAAGGAACAGGGCGGGGACGCCACGCTGGCGCTGATGGGCGTGAAGCTGATGCAGATTCCCGAGGTGCCGTGGGTGAAGTTCGCCGGCCTGCTCTCCGAACGCGAGCGCCTGCAGGCCCTGGAAGCCGCCACCATCGTCGTCGTGCCGTCGCCTTTCGAGAGCCTGTCGCTGCTGGCGCTCGAGGCCATGGCGGTGGGCACCCCGGTGTTGTGCAACGCCCGGGCGGAAGTGCTCGTGGAGCACTGCCGCAACAGCAACGCCGGACTCTACTACCAGGACCGCGACGAGTTCATCGAGTGCACGAAGCTGCTGCTGGCCGACGACCGCCTGCGCGAGCGGATGGGCCGGAACGGCCGGGAGTACGTGAAGCGCAACTACCGGTGGGACGTGATCATGCAGAAGTACGAGCGGCTGATTACGGCGTTGAGGAAATGACGCTACTGCGTCACAAGTGATGCCTGCTCGGCGGGGCCGTTCAGCAGCGCGTTGAAGACCATCTTGAACGTGCCGTGGGTCTGGTCGCGGTTCTGCGCGCGGAAGCCCAGCAGGATCACCTGGCCCTGCCCGTGCTTGACGGAGACGGCGGCGGCCTTCTTCGCGATCACCTGCTCCCCGATCAGCCATCCGCTCTGCAGGAGGTCCCGCTCGATGTACGTGGACAGGATGCTCACGTCCTGGCCGCGATCGGTTGAGGTGATCTCGTAAACCTGGCTACCCTGGGTGAAGAGCACCAGCCCCTCGGCCGGCATGCCGAAGGCCAGCGGATGGGAGTTCGCGAATCGCACGCGCAGGGTGGAGCCCGGCGACCAGAACTCCTTGCCTGGCAGGTTCGCGACGACGTTCCTGAGCGGCAGGCCGAACCGCTGGATCGGCAGGTCGCCGGCCTGCGCGAAGGTGACCAGCGTGCCGCCCTTCTGCACGAACGCCTCGAGGGCCTTGACGCCCTCGGCGCCGAATCCGCTGCGGTACTCCGGCGGCACGGGCGTCTGGCCGCCACCGAAGCCGCCGCCCGGCCCGCCCTGGCCCGCTGGGGGCCGATCCCCGGTCATCGCGAACACCGAGTCGGCTGGCAGCACGATCACGTCGTAGCTCGATTCGAGCCCGCCCTTCTTGATGTCCTCGTCCATGAGCGACGTGTAGGGCACGTCGAACTGCCCGAACATCAGGCGCGTCCAGCCCTCGTCCATGTTGCCGCCGTTGTAGCGCTGCAGCATCGCAATGCGCGGCTTGCGAATCTGGTACACCCCGCTCGTCAGTGGCGCCTTCAGTGCGACGAAGTCCACGCCGGTGGCCCTCGCGACGGCCGCGACATCCCCGGGACCGACCAGGAAGTCGCCCGGCCGCACACTGCCATCGCCGGAGGGCTGGATCGCTCGTCTGACCGCGATGCCCCTGGCCAGCAGCTGGTTGACCGCGCGGTAACTGTCGTTCAACCGGCCGTCGAGCACGTAGCCGTTGGGCGCGCTTGCGGCGACGGTTCCCACGAGCGGCACCGGCGCGGTCAGCCTGACCAGGTCCGCCGACACCTTCTCGCCGAGCGGCTCGGTCCTGACGCCCATGAACTCGCCAAGCGTGTCCGTGGACAGGTCGTAGGGGCGAATCGGGTTGCCCTCGCGGTCGCGCGTGTGGGTGTTGTCGGGATAGAAGGTGCGCCCGACCATCCACCTGACGAGCCCCATCTTGGGCTGCGTCATCGAGATGACGAACGAGCCTGGACCAAGCACCTTGCCGTCCGCGATGAACTGCGCCTTCGACTGGTGAACCTCCACGCCGGAGTCGAGGAACATGTTGACCAGCTTCTTCGCCGTGTTGGGATCGTGCTGCGCCGCGGGAATTGCATAGGCCTTCACCGGGCCGTTGGCTCCGCGCTCGGTCTGTCTCGATGCCTTCAGGTGCATGTTGCGAAGGACGGTCTCGCGGTTGCGTGCCGCCAGGTCCACCGTTGCCCACGCCGCGATCTTCTGCTGCTCGACGATGTCCCGAACTCGCCACCACCCGCCCTGCCACAGGCTCGGCATCGTGGTCTGGGACTCGTATTGCGGGAGGCCACGCGGACCGCCGCGAAGTTGATCGGGATGCATGTAGATCGGCGTCGCCAGCCGCGCGCTCGCCGATTCAGTGAGCATGCCGGCGATGTTGTGGAAGGGCGTGATCCAGTGGAAGCCCATGTGGCCCCAGCCGGAGTAGATGGCCGCGCCGATGACACCGGTCTTGCCCTCCGCTTCGAGCCTGTTGCCCATGTGCGCGCCCCACCACGACATCTCGCGCCAGACCAGCGGGTCGGCATCCGGCCGGATCGGCTCCGCATAGGGCGGGATGTACAGGCGCGCGTTGCCGCTCCCCATCTGGTGGTGATCGACGTAGGCCTGTGGGATCCAGTCGCGATACATCAGCTTGCCGAGGTTCCTGGATTCCGGCAGGTTGAGCGCGAAGCCGTCGCGGTTGTTGTCGTGACCGGCGTACTTCTGGTACAGCCACGGCAGCCCGGACGCTTCGTACTCCGTGCCGACGTACTTCATGTACCAGTCGGCGATCATCTGTGTCCCGTCCGGGTTGATCGAGGGGACGACAATGCTGATGACGTTGTCCAGCATGCGCTGGGCCTCCGCATCCGTCCTCGACAGGCTCTCGTAGGCGAACTCGGCGGCCGTCTGCGCCGCGGCCACCTCGTTGGAGTGCAGCGCGAAGCTCTGGATGATCACGGGCCTGCCCTCGGCCACGATCCGATCCAGCTCCGTCTGCGGCACACCGCGCGGGTCGGCGAGCTTCGCGTTCATCTCGCGGTACTGCTCCAGCTTCGCGAGGTTGGCCGGCGACGAGATGAACAGGGCGATGTAGGGACGCCCTTCACTCGTCTTGCCCAGCTCGACGAGCTTCACCTTGTTGGAGCTCTTCGCGAGCAGCTGGTAGTACTCGTGCAGCTTGTCCCAGCTCGCGAGCTTGCGGTCCGCGCCCATCTGGAAGCCGAAGAACTGTTCCGGCGTCCGGAGCGCCTGTTGTGACGCCTCTTGCTCTGCGCGGCCAGGGGCGTTCGCGATGGCCAGCGAGAACGCCAGGGCAAGAAACATGGACAGACGTCGTTTCATCACACACTCCACACCGCGCGCCAGGAACATACAGATAGGAACGGAGGCATCTTACCCCCGCGCTGGCAGGGAACGAAACCAGGCTGGAGCGACCTACTCGGTCTCGGACCCGACGGGCTCGAGCTCGTCGCCGCTCTCGGCGGGCGCCTCCGCGGGCGGCTCGCTCCCGTTGCTGCCCGCCGATGCCTTCTTCCGCCGCGGGCGGATGTCGTAGCGCTTGATCATCTCGTTCAGCGTGGTCGGCTTGATGCGCAGCAGCTCGGCCGCGCGCTTCTGGACGCCGCCGGCGGCTTCGAGCGCCGACTCGATCCACTGCCGCTCGTAGGCCGCGGTCACTTCTTTCAACGACACGCCCTCGGCAGGCATCACCACCTGCGGCAGGTGGAAGCGGGGCGCCTTGCGCACGTTCTCCGGAATGCGATCGGCCGCGATGAGGCTGCCGGTGCTCAGGACCACCGCGCGCTCGATGACGTTCTCGAGCTCGCGCACGTTGCCCGGCCAGTCGTACTCCATCAGCAGCTCGAGGGCGTCTGGCGCCAGCTCGAGCGCGGGTCGGCCGTTCTCCTCCGCGTACTTCTCGAGGAAGTGCTGGACCAGCAGCGGGACGTCGTCGCGGCGATCGCGAAGGGAGGGAAGCTCGATGCTGATGACATGGAGGCGGTAGAACAGGTCCTCGCGGAACCGGCCGTCCTCCATCTCACGCCGCAGGTCCACGTTGGTGGCCGCGATGATGCGCACGTCCACCTTGATGGTCTCCATCCCGCCCAGGCGCATGAACTCGCGCTCCTGCATCACCCGCAGCAGCTTCGCCTGCGTCTCCATCGGGATGTTGCCGATCTCGTCGAAGAAGATGCTGCCCTTGTCCGCGAGGTCGAAGAGGCCCTTCTTGGGATACACGGCCCCGGTGAAGGCGCCCTTCACGTGCCCGAAGAGGGTGGATTCCAGCAGGTCGGGCGGCAGGTTGCCGGAGTTGACCGTGACGAACGCCTTGTCGGAGCGCGCCGAGTTGCTGTGGATGGCGCGGGCCACCAGCTCCTTGCCCGTGCCGCTCTCGCCGGTGATGAGGATCGTCGAACGGCTGGGCGCCGCCTGCGCGATGAGCTCGAACACCTGCATCATCCGGGGGCTGCGGCCGATGATGCCCGAGAACTTGTGGTACCGCCGCGCGGCATCGCTCTTGAGCTGGGTGTTCTCCTCCCGCAGCCGGTGGTGCTCGATGGCGTTGCGGAGCACCACCAGGACCTCGTCGTTCTTGAAGGGCTTGGTGATGTAGTCGAAGGCGCCCAGCTTCATCGCCCGGATGGCCGTATCCATCGAGGCGTACGCGGTGATCATCAGCACCGGCAGCGCGTCGTCCTGCTTCTTGAGCTCCTCGAGCACCTGCAGGCCGTCGATGCCCGGCATCATCACGTCCACGATGACGGCATCGAAGGGCAGCGCGCGGGCGAGCTCCAGTCCCTCCTGCCCCGACGCGGCCAGTCGGACCGCGTACCCCTCCCGCTCGAGGAGGGCCTGCAGGATCTCCCGCATGATCTCCTCGTCGTCGATGACGAGAACCGAACCGTTACGCCGCATAGAACTGCTCCGGCACCCCGTGGCGCGCCTCTACATCGCCACGAGCTGCGCTCCCGGCTGCGCCAGCCTGAAGCGCAGCGCGAACCGCGTCCCCTGCCCAGGGACGCTCTGGCACTGAATGGAGGCGTCGTGCTCGCGCACGATGCCGTAGGTGATGGACAGCCCGAGGCCCGTACCCTGGCCGATGGGCTTGGTGGTAAAGAAGGGATCGTAGATGCGATCCAGGTGCTCGGGCGCGATGCCGGCGCCGGTATCCGACACCTCGGCGACGACCTCGTCGCCCTCGACGCGGGTGGCAATGGTCAGCCAGCCCCCGCTCGGCATCGCGTCGCGGGCATTCAGGAACAGGTTGAGGAAGACCTGCTGCAGCTTGAACTCGAAGCCGACCACCGAGACCGGATCGGCCGACAGCTCGCGCCGAATCTTGACGCGCCCCTTTTCGAACTGGTGCTCCAGCAGCGACAGCACGTCGTGCACCACGGCATTGAGGTCCACGACCGTGCGCTCGGAGGCGTCGCCGGCGCCGGCCCGCGACAGGTGCAGCAGGCCGTTGACGATGCGTGCCGCGCGGAACGTCTGCTTCTCGATCTTCTCGAGCACCGCGGTGCGCGGATCCTGCGGGTCGGAGCCCTCCAGCAGCATCTGGGTATAGCTCGAGATGCCGGTGAGCGGCGTATTCACCTCGTGCGCCACGCCGGCCGCCAGCACGCCGAGTGACGCCATCTTCTCGGAGATGCGCAGCTGCTCTTCGAGCTGCATCCGCTCGGTGATGTTCTCGAAGATGACAATGGTCCCCGAGGCCGGCACGCCAGGGCCCATCGCCTGCAGCGGGACCGTGGTGATGTTCACCAGGAGCTTGGCGTCGCTCCGGCTGCCACGGCCGGTCAGCGGCACCCGGAACGCGGCGGCGCCCTGCGGCTGGTCGCGACGCTGCGCGCGCAACACCTCCACCACGTCCGCGTCGAACAGGCGATCGAGCGCCTGGCCCAGTGCCTCGCGGCGCGTCGGGCCGTACATGCGCTCGAGCGCCTGGTTCCAACGCACGACCCGGTCGTCGAGGCCCAGCACGAGCAGGCCATCGTCGAGGGACTCGAGGATGTTCTCGTTGAACGTGCGCAGGCGGTCCAGCTCGGACGCCTTCAGGTGCAATTGCCGGTAGAGCCGTCCGTTCTCGATGGCCACGGCCGCCTGCCCGGCCACGGCCGTCACCAGGCCGAGGTCCTCGCTCGTCAGCGGCTCGCCGCTCTCGCGCCGGCCCAGCACCAGCACGGCCACCGCCGTCCCCTGCGACACGCAAGGGACGAAGTAATAGATGCCGGCGTCGCGCCAGAACTCGATCTCTTCCACCGTGAAGCGCGTCGCGGCCATGGGATCGTCCAGCCGCACGGCATGGCCCGACGCCACACGCCCGCCGATCCCGGACGACGAGAGCAGCCGCGGCACGCCCGACTCCAGGCCATCGACGTGCAACACTTCGAAGTCGCCGCGTTCGTTGGCCAGCATGAACGCCATGGCATCGACTTCGACCGTCTCGCGCACGCGCGTCACCAGGCGTTCGGCCAGGCGGTCGAGCACCAGGTCGGTGTTGAGGTCGCGCGCGAACTCGACCAGCGCGCGGCGATAGTCGTAGCGGTCGCGATAGAAGATCCGGTCGATGGCGCGCTGCAGGCCGTCCTTCACCGGCCGCGCCAGCAGGATGACGATGACCGTGGCCAGGAAGGCGATGACCCAGCGCTGGTCCGTCTCGCTCTGGATGAACGAGCCGCCCGAGGTCCGCAGGATGAGCACGAAGATGACCACGCTGGCCGCGACGGCCGACGTGTAGACCAGCAGGCGCTTCAGGATGATCTCGACGTCCATCAGGCGGTAGCGCACGATGGCCGACGCGAAGGCGAGCGGGATGAACCCGAGCGGCACGGCGGAGAAGTCCATTGGAATGGACGGATTCACCCCGAAGGCGAACGGAATGGCGTACCCGAGGGCAAACGGCAGGGCACCGAGTGCCGTGCCCCAGACGATCCAGCGCAGCTGGCGCTTCACCGTCACCGAACGCGCCCGGGCGAGGGCTCGAAGCAGCACGGCCAGCCCGGAGGTGAGGAACACGGCCAGGTAAAGCAGCTCGAGGCGGTCGAGGAGGGCGACGAGACGGACGAAGTAGTCCGGATCGATGCCCGCCCGCATCAGGGCCAGGACGCGGGTCAGTCCGAGGACGGCCGCCGGCAGGTAGACCGCCGGGAGCCAGCGCGCGAGCAGCGCGGCATAGCCCGGGTGATGTGGCCTCTCGGGGAACACCAGCGCGAAATGCAGGAAGAGCGGTGGCAGCAGCGACAGGGCCACGACGTCGGCCCAGTAGAAGGCCCAGTCCACCCTGTCCAGCCGCCCGCTGAACGAGAACGCCAGGACGCCGAAGAAGGCCACCGACAGCCAGAAGAAGTGCAGCGTGGCCTGGTCGTCGGGCCGCCGGGTACGGACGGCTGCGCCCACCAGCAGGGTAAAGATGCCGACCGTGGCCAGCAGGTAGTACAGCAGCCCCGCGCCGTTGGGCAAAGGCGCCAGTTGCA
>DAIRFN010000241.1:0-9138 GCA_036795065.1 Vicinamibacterales bacterium | reverse complement strand
TCTTCTCGATGGGAGGGTTCTGGACGGCACCGATGAGGCCGGCCAGGTCCATGTCGCGCCCTTCCTTCCACGCGTGGGCGACGAGTGTGGAGACCAGGATGTGCTCGCGGCTCCTCAGCGGCTCGGCGTCCACGCCGGCCAGCGTCAGCACGCTGGTGGCGGCCGTCGAGACGCGGTCGCCCAGCAGGTCCGGGTCGTCCAGCACCGAGGGGGGCGGCGCCGCGAACGACTGCACGATGGAGATGGGGCGGCCCATGGTGCTGCCCGGCGTGTAGACCACGAACTCCGCGGCGGCCTTCAAGCGTGCGATGCGGGCACCGTCCTGGTCCCACTCCGCCAGCCCTTTGGCCCATTTCGCGGCCTCGGCTGCTCCGTAAGCCTCGGGCGACTGGCCGGCCGCGCGTGCCTCGTCCTGGTTCACCCAGGGCGAGAACTCAGCTCCCGACAAGCCCGGAAAGGTGAGCAGCAGGTTGGCCAGGTCGCCCTTGGGGTCTACGGCCAGCACCGGGATGCCGTCGATGGCCGCCTCTTCCATCAGGCCGATGCCCAGCCCGGTCTTGCCGCTGCCCGTCATCCCGACGATGACGGCGTGCGTGACCAGGTCGGACGAGTCGTAGAGGACCGGCACATCGGTCCGCGCCCGGGCCGCCACGTCGTACTGCTTCCCCAGGTAGAACAGCCCCAGCTTCTCGTAGTCCATAAGGCGGGAATCAGGAATCAGGAATCGGGATCAGGAATCAGGTTACTGTCGCACTTTCCCGTCCGCCGTCCACCGGTAGATGGTCCGGGTGCGGCCTTCCTTGTCGGTAAACGTCTCGATTTTCTCCGCCTCCCAATCGCCCATGGCGAAGTTGTGGGCGACGATCCGGGCGCCGGGCTTCAGCTGGCGGGTCAGGATGGGGCGCAGTTTGAGGTTCGACGAGGAGAGGAGATAGAGCGTGATGACCGTGGCGCCGGAGACGTCGGTGGTCATGGCATCCTGGAGCTTGAACTCCACCAGGTGAGTGACCCCTGCGGCCTTCGCGTTGGCGTTGGCCTCCGCGATGCGCTGGGGGTCGATGTCCACGCCGATGCCGCGGGCCCCATAGACCTTGGCGGCCGTGATGGGGATGCGGCCGTCGCCACAGCCGAGGTCCACGACGACGTCGCTCCTGCCCACGCCGGCCAGGACCAGCATCCGGTCGACCACGTCCTGCGGGGTGGGAACATAGGGCGCCAGCTGGGGGGCATCTGGCCGTTTCTGGGCCACGGCCGGGCTGGCGGGCTGAACGGCCGACTGAACGGCAACGGTTGAGCCGGCCGCCATCAACATCAGGCCGGCCAGCGCGGCGGTTCGACGGGTCATGGGGTGCCAGTTTACCGCGTGGCTCGCGCGGTTCTCCGAGCCGTTCGCGCGATTCCGCCGCTTAACTTCCCGCCAATCAGGGGGTTAGTCCGGCAACCGGCCCATTCCCGGAAACCCGTGGTTTTCCGAGCATTTCCGTTGATTTTCGGGGGTGTGTCGGCTATACTGATGAAGTCTTTGGGGCACGTCGTTCCCAGCCAACCAAGCGTTGAAACGAGGCTCAAGTGTCATTTCAGATCGGCGACAAGGTCATCTACCCGAATCACGGACTCGGTGTCGTCGAGAAGGTCGAAGAGAAGACCATTCTCGGTACCACGACCGGGTTCTTCCACCTCCGCATCATCTCCAATGAAACCACGGTCCTCGTGCCCGTGGCCAACGTCGACAACGTGGGCCTTCGCCGCGCCATCACCGACGAAGAGGTGGAGCGGTTGTTCGGCCTGCTGGGCGACGGGAGGATCGACAACCACCAGAACTGGAAGGGGCGCTTCAAGGACAACTCCGACAAGATGCGCACCGGCTCCATCTACGACATGGCCGACGTGCTGAAGAGCCTCACCTTCCTTGCCAAGTCCAAGAGCCTCTCGTTCCGTGAGAAGCGCATGCTCGACCGCGCGAAGTCGCTCATCGTCTCGGAGATCTCCGAGGTGATGCAGTTGACGGCCGCCAGCATCGAGGATCGCGTGAACCAGGCGCTCGAGAAGTGCTTCGTGATGAAGGCCCGGGCGCAGCAGCGCGCACAGGCGCGCGCCGCCGCCAAGCCCGCGCCGGTGAAGGCGACCGCGGCGAAGACCGCCGCGCGCGTCACCAAGCCGACCACACGTCAGGCGCGGGCGAGCTAGGGCGGCGTCGGGCACGAGGGCCAGGATCCGGGACTCGACGCCCAAGTTCGAGAGCCAGGGCCGGTGAGCGCACCACGCTCACCGGCCCGTTCTCTGTACGCCGGAAGTATCATCGTCTCGCTGGAGGCCCGACCGTCCATGATGTGTCCCCCCCGTCTTGTCCTCTCCGCCGCCGTGCTCCTGCTGACGGCCGCGCCCGCGCTGTCGCAGGCGTCGCGGCAGCTGACCGTCGAGGACTACAGCCGCGCCGAGAAGTTGCTGGGCTACAACACCAACCCGCTGGTGCTGAACGCGGGCGTGCGCCCCAACTGGTTGCCCGACGGGCGCTTCTGGTACCGCACCCTGCGCGAGGCGGGCCCCGAGTTCGTCCTCGTTGATCCGGTGCAGCGTACAAAGGCCCCCGCATTCGATCACGAGAAGGTGACGGCCGCGCTCTCGACGGCGGCTGGGCGCACCTACGAGCGGGCGAAGCTGCCGTTCCAGTCCATCGAGCTGTCACCCGACGGCAAGTCGGTGTCTTTCAGCGTCAACAGCCGGCGCTTCACGTGCGATGTCGACGGCACGGCGTGCAAGGCAGAGGACCAGCCCGCTCCGCGCCCCGAGGTGATCTCTCCGGATGGCAAGCGGGCGGCCTTCATCCGCGACTGGAACCTCTGGGTGCGCGACGTGGCCAACGGCCAGGAGACGCCGCTCACCACCGACGGCGTGAAGGACTACGGCTACGCCACCGACAACGCCGGCTGGCGGTACAGCGACCGGCCGGTGGTGAAGTGGTCGCCCGACTCGCGCAAGATCGCCACGTTCCAGCAGGACCAGCGCGGCGTGGGCGAGATGTATCTGGTAGACACGCGCGTGGGGCACCCGAACCTCCAGGCGTGGAAGTACCCGCTGCCCGGCGACCGGGTGATCACGATGATCGAGCGGGTCGTCATCGACGTGGACGCGAAGAGGGTGGTTCGCTTCAAGATGCCGCCGGATCAGCATCGTTCCACGCTGTGCGACGATGTGATCTGCGGGAACGAGTGGGTGGACGTGCAGTGGGCGCCCGACAGCTCGAGCCTCGCGTTCGTCTCCTCGTCGCGGGACCACAAGCTGGCCGAGCTGAAGGTGGCCGACATCCAGACCGGCGCGGTGCGCGACGTGATGCACGAACTGGTGGGCACCTTCTACGAGTCGGGCAACGGCCGCGCCAACTGGCGCTACCTGCCGAAGTCGAACGAGGCGGTCTGGTTCTCGCAGCGCAGCGATTGGGGCCACCTGTATCTCTACGACCTCGCCACGGGGCAACCGAAGCGGCAGATCACCAGCGGCGACTGGAACGTCACCGAGCTGCAGCGCGTGGACGAGGATGCGCGCGTGCTGTACTTCGAGGCGGTGGGGAAGGAAGGCGGGCGGGATCCCTACTACCGCCACTTCTACCGCGTCGGGATGGATGGCCAGAACCTGCAGCTGCTGTCACCGGCCGACGCCGACCACGACATCTCGCTCGCGCCCAACGGATCGGTCGCCGTCGACGTGTGGTCGACCCCCGACACGCCGCCGACGGCCGTGCTGCGCGACGCCGCGGGCGCCGAGGTGATGGCGCTCGAGAAGGCCGACATCTCGAAGCTGGTGGCCGCAGGATGGCAGCCGCCCCAGCGCATCACGGTGAAGGCGCGTGACGGGGTCACCGAGCTCCACGGCCTGCTCTTCCGGCCCACCCACTTCGACGCTTCGCAGCAGTACCCGATCATCAACCACATCTACCCGGGCCCGCAGACGGGCAGCGTCGGCAGCCGACAGTTCGCCGCGTCCCGCTCCGACACGCAGGCGCTCGCCGAGCTCGGATTCGTCGTCGTGGAAATCGACGGCATGGGCACGCCGTGGCGCTCGAAGCGCTTCCACGAGAAGTATTACGGCGACATGGGCGACAACACGCTGCCCGACCAGGTGGCGGGCATGACGGAGCTGGCGACACGATTCCCCTGGATCGATCTGGATCGCGCCGGCATCTACGGCCACTCCGGCGGCGGCTACGCCACCGCCGGCGCCATGTTCCGCTACCCCGACTTCTTCAAGGTCGGCGTGTCGCAGGCGGGCAACCACGACAACCGCAACTACGAGGACGACTGGGGCGAGAAGTGGCAGGGCCTGCTCGAGAACCAGACCGGCGGCAAGTCGAACTACGACAACCAGGCCAACCAGCTGGTGGCGCACCAGCTGAAGGGGAAGCTCCTGCTGGCGCACGGCACGATGGACAGGAACGTGCCCATGTACAACACCCTGCTCGTCGTGAACGAGCTGATCACGGCCAACAAGGACTTCGACCTGATCCTGTTCCCGAACCGGGGCCACGGCTTCGGTAACGAACCCTACATGATGCGTCGGCGCTGGGACTACTTCGTCACGCACCTGATGGGCGCCGTGCCGCCGGCCGGCTTCGAGCTGAAGCCGCCCGCGGAGGTCCACTGAGGGCGTTGGCCTCGACTCCCGACTCCTGACTCCTGACTCCTGTCCTATCACTGATGTCCACGTTTGTCGCGGCGGTTCGTTCCGTCATCACCTACATCGTCGTGGCGCTCTACGTCGCCGTCGCCGGCCCCATCGGGATGGTCCTCGCGGTGCCGTTCAAGCTGAAGGGGCTGCTCTACGAGCTGGGGCACATAGGGGTCATGCTCGCGCTGGGCTGCGCGGGCATCCGCTACCGGGTGACGGGCCGCGAGCACGTGCCGGCGGGCCAGGCGGTGGTGTTCTGCTCGAACCACCAGAGCAACGTCGATCCGCCGGTGCTGTTCCGCGCGCTCCATCGGCGGTTGCACATCCTCTACAAGGCCGAGCTCAGCAAGCTGCCGATCCTGGGAACCGCCATCCAGGTGGGCGGGTTCATCCCTGTTCCGCGCGAGCAGAAGGAGGCGGCGATGGTCGCCATCGACCAGGCCGCCGCGTCCATCCGGAGGGGGAACTCGTTCCTCATCTTCCCGGAGGGCACGCGCAGCAGGACCGCGGAGCTCTTGCCCTTCAAGAAGGGCGGGTTCATCATGGCGATCAAGGCCCAGGCGCCGATCGTGCCGGTGGCCATCTCGGGCGGGCGCGACGCCATGCGGAGGGGCAGCGCCATCGTCCGGCCGGTGAAGGTGGACGTGCGAATCGGGGAGCCGGTGCCCACGAAGGGCATGTCGGTGGACGACCGTGACGCGCTCATCGCGGTGGTGCGTGAACGGATCGAAGCGCTGCTGCGTCAGTAATTCACAGAAGACCACATGGACATCCTGATCGCGCTCGGGCGCACGCTGGGCTTCTCGCTGGCCGCGGGCGTGAACCTCTACGCCACCGTGGCGCTGGTGGGGCTGGCGGCGCGCTACGGGTGGGTGGCGCTGCCCGAGCAGTTCCAGGTGTTCAACAACCCGTGGGTCATCGGCGCGGCCGCCGTGCTGTACGCGGTGGAGTTCTTCGCCGACAAGATCCCGTGGGTCGACACGATGTGGGACGCGGTCCACACATTCGTCCGTCCGGTGGGTGGCGCCCTCATCGCCGTGGCCGCGCTGGGCGAGGCCTCTCCCACGGTGGAGGGGCTGGTGGCGCTGCTCGGCGGCGCCGTCGCGGCCGGCAGCCACGCAACGAAGGCGGGCACCCGCGTGGCGGCCAACGCCAGCCCCGAGCCCTTCTCGAACTGGGCCCTCAGCCTCATCGAGGACGTCTTTGTTGTCACGCTGGGCCTCATCACGCTGAAGTACCCACTCCTCGCGCTGGGCGTGAGCGCGGTCATCCTGCTGGTGATGATCCTGGCCGCGCGTTGGATCTGGCGGTGGCTTCGCCGCCCGTCTCCCGCAGCCGCCTGAACCTCACATCCTCCCCCGTCGACCCCTTCGAGAGCCTCAGGGTCGCCCCGAGCAACTTCGTGGGGCGAGACCCGCCGAACCTTGTAGAGTGGGAGCATGCGCCGACGCACCTCCCGGGCTCCGTCGCTGCTGACCGGGGCGCTCGCGGTCCTCGCGCTGTTGGCCGTCGGTCTTTCGGGGGCCGCCCAACAGTCGACCCAGGATTCGCCCCAGGATCCGGCCCAGGAGCCGCTGCCGCGCTTCCGTGCCGGCGCGAACCTGGTGCGGCTCGACGCCTACGTCACGGCCGACGGGCAGCCGGTGACCGATCTCACCGCAGACGACTTCGAGATCCTCGAGGACGACCAGCCGCAGAAGGTGGAGAACTTCGAGCTCGTGCGGGCGCGCGAGGGCAACGGTGTCACGGTTTCCGCGCCCAACCCGAGCTCCACGCGTGACCAGCGCGAGGCCGCGCAGGACCCCGACGCACGCCTGTTCGTCATCTTCCTGGACACCTGGCACGTGGGGCTCGACGGCTCGGCTCGATCCGCGGCGCCGGTAGCGACGTTTCTCGACCAGGTGGTGGGTCCCAACGACCTGGTGGGCGTGATGACGCCGGATATCACGGCCCAGAACATCACGCTCACGCGGCGCGGGACGGGGATCGATCAGATCCTGCGCGACACCTGGACCTGGGGACAGCGCGATCGGCTGAACACGATCGATCCCCGGGAGCAGGACATCCAGACGTGCTACCCCGACAGCGGCAGCACCGCGGGCATTGCCCAGGAGATGATCGAGCGCCGCCGCGAGCAGAAGACGCTGCGCGCGCTCGACGGCATGGTGCGGTACCTCGATGGCTTGCGCGAGGAGCGGAAGTTCGTCCTGCTGCTGTCCGAGGGTTGGGTACTGTTTCGGCGGAACGATCAGCTGGCGCGTCCCCTGGGCGGGTCGCCCCCCGGCGGCACCGCGCCGGTTGGCGTCGGCATCGACGGCCGGGTGACCACGCAGCCGGATCCGCGTGAGGGCGGTGCCGGCGCCGCCAGCCTCGACTCGTGCGAGCGCGAGCGCGTGATGCTCTCGTACATCGACCACGAGCTCGAGGTCCGGCAGCTGGCGCAGCGCGCCAACCGCGCCAACGTTTCGTTCTATCCTCTCGACCCGCGTGGGTTGGTGGTCTTCGACGGTGACATCGGCGGGCCGTTTCGTCCCCCTCCGCCGGAGGTGGACCGGGCGCGCCTGTCCAACAGGCAGGACGGCCTGCGCGAGCTGGCACAGCAGACCGACGGCGCCTGGGTGCTGAACACCAACGACACCGGCGGCGCGCTGGCTCGGATGCTGACGGACACCAGCTCGTACTACCTCCTCAGCTACTACTCGACCAACGCCAAGCTCGATGGCCGGTTCCGGCGTATCACCGTGACGGTGAAGCGGCCCGACGTGGAGGTGCGCGCGCGTCCGGGCTACCTGGCGCCGACTGAGGCCGAGGCACGCGCCGCGGGCGGCGCGGTGGGCGGTCCCCGCGCGCCGGGCACCCGCCCGATGCTGCCTCCGGCCGTCTCGCGCGCGCTCGATGCCATCGTTCCGGGGCGCGGGAATCTGCCGGTGCGCATCCAGGCCGTGGGGCTGGCGGATCGGGTGCGCGCGGTGGTGGAGCTCGATGCCGCCACGATGAAGCAGCCGGCATGGCAGGCGGGCGGCACGCTGCAGGTGAGCATCGAGCCTGAACGCGGCGCGGCGCCGACCGTCCTGGAGGCCACCATCGCGGGCGGCCAGCGGAGCGTCGTGGTGGAAGGCCCCGAGGATGGGCTTCCGCCCGGTCGCTACACCGTCCGCGTCGAGGGGCGGGCCGCCAATGGCAGGGATACGATTCGCGCGTCGACCCAGGCCGTCGTGACCGGCGAGGCCCAGGCCCTCAGCGGCGGCACCGTGGCCTTCCGACGCGGGCCGACGACGGGTCTGGCCTATCAGCCCACGGCCGACCCGCGGTTCCGTCGCACCGAACGCCTGCGCGTCGAGGTGCCGGTGTTCGCGACCGGCGTGCTCACGACGAGCGGTCGCGTGCTGACGCGCGAGGGTGCGCCGTTACCGCTGCAGGTGGCGACGTCGGAGCGGATCGACGAGCAGACCGACGCGCGCTACGTCGTGGCCGACGTGACGCTGGCGCCGCTGGCGCAGGGCGACTTCGTGCTCGAGGTGGCGGTGGGGAAGGAATCGGCGACGTACGGATTCCGGATAGTGCCGTAGCACGGAGGTTCAGCTGCCCCCGGTGGTGAAGGACAGGGCGAAGGACTTCAGGTGCTCGCCCGCCGCGCTTCGGATGCCGGCACCCAATGTCAGCCGCACCTCGCGGAAGCGCTCCCAGGGCCTGGTCGGGCGGATGGTGAGCGCGCGGTCTGCGGCGTCGTAACTGGTGCTGAACTCGATGGCGGGCGGCTCGGGCTCGCCGCGCTCGAGCGAGTCCTGGAGTGAGTAGACCAGCGTGATCTGGTCCTGCAGCGTCGTCGCATCCAGGTGCGCGGAGAACTGGAGGCGGATGGGCGCGTTCAGCCGAACGCCGGCTTCGTCCTGTCCGGGAACGCTGAAGATCACTTCCACCGGCTCAGATGGCGCGGCCACCAACGACAGGGTCATGGCGGCCACGAGTCCAGCAGTCGCAACAGCGCGAGTCACCACGCTATTCTGAAACAGGTTCGAGGCCGCGATGGTCCGCTTGTCACGCTGGTTCATGGCCGCGCTCGCCGGTGGCGCGATCGTCTGGGTGGGGTGGGCACTGGTTGACCCAATCGTGCCAGACCTGGGCCCGGTGGCCGCGGGCCTTGCTATTCTCGCCGCGCTGTTCGGGCTTCACCAGCTGGCGCGTTGGGCCGAGTCGCGCGGGTGGATCTATTACCAGAAGCGGCAAGGCAGCTGGGATGCGGTCGGCGCCGCCTTGTCGGACGTCCACCAGATTTACCGGCCCGGCGAGCGCTACGTGAAGGAGCTCAAGGAAGACGCCCACGTCTACGAAGAAGACGACGACCTCAGCGCGGGACCGGCAGGCTCGCGCGGAGGCGTTCGGCCTGCTCCTTCATCTCGGGGTGCTCGGCGGCAATCGCCAGGAAATTGAACGCACCCGCGCCTTTGCCCGTGCGCACCAGGCAGTGCGCGGCGT
>DAIRFN010000240.1:0-9188 GCA_036795065.1 Vicinamibacterales bacterium | reverse complement strand
GGCACGCGCCTCACTTGACCGGCTTCTCGTGATGCCCGCCGAACTCGAAGCGCATCGCGGAGAGCACCTTGTTCTGGAATTCCGCCTCGCCGCGCGACGAGAACCGCTGGTAGAGCGAGGCGGTGAGCACGTCCGCCGGCGTCCCCTGGTCGATGGCCGCGAGGATGGTCCAGCGCCCCTCGCCCGAATCCGACACGCGTCCCGAGAAGTTCTCGAGCTCCGGCGACTTGGCCAGGGCGCTCGCCGTCAGGTCGAGCAGCCACGAGGCGACCACGCTGCCGCGGCGCCAGACCTCGGCGATGTCCGGCAGGTTGAAGTCGTACTGGTAGTGCTCGGGATTGCGGAGCGGCGTCGTTTCGGCGTCCACCTCTCGTCCCGCTTTGCCCACGTTGGCGTGCTTGAGGATGTTGAAGCCCTCGGCGTAGGCCGCCATCAGGCCGTACTCGATGCCGTTGTGCACCATCTTCACGAAGTGGCCGGCGCCGCTCGGGCCGCAGTGGAGATAGCCCTCTTCGGCCGTGCCGTGGGCGCCCTCGCGTCCGGGCGTCCGGGCGACGTCGCCGCGACCCGGGGCCAGGCGCTTGAAGATGGGGTCGAGGAGCTTCACGACCTCCGGCTCGCCGCCGATCATCATGCAGTAGCCCCGCTCGAGCCCCCACACGCCACCGCTGGTGCCGACGTCCACGTAGTGGATGCCCTTCGCGGCCAGTTCCTTCCCCCGCCGGATGTCGTCCACGTAGTACGAGTTGCCGCCGTCGATCACGATGTCGCCCTTCTCGAGGTGCGGCAGGAGATCCGCGATCGCGTTGTCGACGACGGCCGCCGGCACCATCAACCAGATGGCGCGCGGCTTCGCGAGCTTCTCGACGAGGTCCGCCGGCGACGAAGCGCCGATGGCCTTCTCGTCGACCAGGTCCGCCACCGCCGTCGGTGACATGTCGAACACGACACACTCGTGGCCGCCGCCGATCAGGCGACGCACCATGTTCGCCCCCATCCGTCCCAGCCCAATCATCCCGAGTTGCATGACCGTCTACCTTACCCCGTCAGGCGGTGAGGCTCGGAAACACAGCGGCCGGCGGCACGTTCGTGGTACCGGCCGGCCGTCACGGGAATGGAAGACCTAGGTGGCCTTCTTCGGCTTCGGCGGGTAGTTCTTCAACATCTTCGCCGTGCCCTTGTCCAGGTTCTTCTGCCGCTTCTCGGGATTGGCTTTCGTATCGATCTGCTTCGACGCGATGCTGCGCCAGACCAGGTGCTTGGTGCCCGCATCGTACATGTCCAGCGCGACCGAGCCCATGTAAATGGTCGAGGTGGTCGTCGTGCTCATGCCGCCACCATAGTAGCCGCCGTAATAGCGGGGGCCCCAGCCGGCGCCGTACATGCCGGTGTCCATCGTCTGCATCTGCTTTTCCTGGGAGACGGCCACCTGGTAGGCAACGAACAGGTCTGCGTTGTCACCCTCGACCTTGGTGAGCCCCTTGGCAGCGAACTGCTTCTCGAAGGCGGCGGTAATCTGCTGGGCCGTCAGCGGATCGATCTGCTCCGCGTCCTTCACCTGGACCCACTTGTACGTCTTGTACTTGGTGAAGTCAGCCTGCTGGTCGAAGTTGTAGCTGACGTCCTGTCCGTACGCCACGGCAGCGACCAGCAGCATCAGCGCCGTTGTCAGTCCGAGTATCTTCTTCATGGTTTCCCCTCGATTCTTCTAACGCACAGCCCGTGCCGACGGTGTGGGAGGAGGGTTCGAAGACCGTAAAGCGCTGAGCCGGATTGAGTTGGAGCCGGTTTCTGTGCTCGACGCGCGGCAGGGATGACTGGGTGAACCCCCGAAAGCTCGGAGATTCCCCGACCGCACGGGGGAGCGGCCTCAAGGTAAGGCCGAGCTGGCGCCGGGCCTGGCGAGCCTCCACTTCTTGACGCGCGATTTCGAGGGCGGGACCTGGTAGAGGGAGAGAGGGCGCCCGCCTACTGGCCGGAGCCGAGCGCCGCCGTCAGCTCCGCCACGCCCTTCTGGAAGAGCTCCAGGATGTGCCCGTTGCTGCGGAAGTCGTCGAGGATGGCGGCGCGGCGGCTCGTCCGCAGGTCCCCGATGACGTAGGCGAGCATGGTCGCCATCACGCGGCCTTCTTCGGTGCCGGTCGCCTCGAACCGGCGGCGGAAGCGCTGCAGCTCGGGCTCGAACGACGCCTCGTGCCACCGCTGCACGCCGGCGTCGAGCATCAGGAACTCCTCCAACACGGCCGAGTACTCGGCGCCCGCCGGGCGCTGCCAGAACGTGACGTCAGCGCCGAACTCGGGGACGCGCACCGGCAGGTAGAGCGTGCCTTTCGCCGGCACCTGCCGCTGCAGCGCCGGGTTGAAGCGCTGCACCTCCGCGGCGGTGAGCTTCGTGCGCCGCGTGATCTCGCCCATCGGGATGGCGCGCCGCGTGCGCATGGCGTAGATGCGCTCCTGCGTCACGTCAGCCCGGATCCGCTGCACGTTGATGGCGTTGCCGAACACCATCTCGGCATACCGGAACGAGCGGATGCCGTAAGTCCGATAGAGGTCCCGGTACTCGCGGAGCGCGACGCTCCGCAGGTCGCGGGCGAACTGCGAACCCATCAGGTACTGCTCGGCGGTGGTGGCGCCGCCCAGGCGCTCGCCGTTGATGAGTGTGCGGCCCACGTTCACGCCGCCGGAGTGATGCTCGGAGAGGGCGGGGATGAAGCTCCCGTACATCGTGGCCAGGATGGAGAGGTACGCGGCACAGTAGGGTGCCTGCGTCGTCTGGTTGTAGGCCTCGATGGTCTCGGGTGACAGCCGGTTCAACGTCTGCCAGTTCCGCCGGAGGAACTGGCACAGGCCCAGCGCGTTGGCGCGCGATCGCGCGGTGCCGTTCAGGCCCGACTCGAGGATGGCCTGCGCCAGGCCGATGTCGGCCGGAACGCCGAAGCGTTCGTAGATGCGGCCCCACTCGGCGAGGAACGGACCGTACTTGGGAACGTTGGGGAGCAGGAACAGGCCGCGTGTCGGATTGTGCAGCAGCGGGCCCGCGACGGGCTCCAGGCGGCGAACGGCCAGCTCGCGCCGATCGTCCAGGCGCGTCGGCCAGGCGACGCCAGACATCGAAGGCGCCAGCGAACGATCCGTCCAGAGGGCGCCGTCCGACCAGTCGCCCTTCGTGGGGAACGTGACGAGCAGGCGCCCGTCCTTCGCGCTGCCAAAGGCGATGCGGCCGTCGGAAATGGTGAAGATGTGCTGCCAGAACGGGTACGCGGGCCTGAAGGCCTTCACCACCTCGAGGTCGGCCTGCAGGCGCGCCTCTGCGTGATCCATCGGCTCGGCCGACAATGAGGGGCCGAGCAGGACGACGAGGACGGCGACGAGGACGGCGCGGAGCGAACGGCTGAGCATGTGGAGGGGATCCACCAACTCCTTGCCGTAATTTATCGGATCATCCGCGCCGGTCAAACACCGAAAGATACGGCCGCAGACAAAGAAAGACACGGACAGAGCCGCAGATAGGCTGCAGATAGACGCGGACAGGACCGCCGCAGATAGGCTGCAGATAGACACGGGCAGGGCCGCAGATGAAGGAGAGGCCAGAAGGCACGGAGGGGGCGACAAACGGGGCTTTCTCTCTGTGCATCTGTGGCCTCGTTGTTTTCTCTGCGCCATCAATGTCGTATCTGCGGCCTCCTCCCCATCTGTGTCGTAGAATCGGCGTTCACACCATCACCCAGGGGTTCACCATGCCCGCCTCACGACCCGCTCGACGCCTGCCGGCACTGCGCGACCGTCGCGTCTTCCGCTCACTCGCGATCGTGACGCTGGCCCTGGCCGGCTGGGCCATCACCGGCGGTGCGCAGTCGCCCACGCCGTTCGGCATCCCGAACCCCGGCACGGCCGCGCCCACGGCGGGCATTGCGGCGGTGGCCGGGTCGCGCGCGCAGGGGTGGCTGGCGCAGGGCCGCTCGGAGGTGCTGGCGCGTCACGGCATGGTGGCCACCAGCGATCCGCTGGCCGCGCAGGCGGGCCTCGAAATCCTCAGGCAGGGCGGCAACGCCATCGATGCCGCGGTGGCGACGGGCGCGGTCCTCGACGTCACCTCGCAGAACGACACCGGCATCGGCGGCGACCTCTTCGCCATCGTCTGGGTGGCGCGAGAGCAGAAACTCTACGCGCTGAACGGGGCGGGGCGCGCACCGGGGGGGTGGACGCCGGAGTTCTTCACGCAGAAGCTCGGCGGGACGCGCGTGCCGGGCGGCGGCGTGAACGCAGCCACGGTGCCGGGCGCCATCGCCGGCTACGACGCACTGCTGAAGCGCTTCGGGACGATGGGGTTCAAGGAGACGTTCGAGCGCGCCGCGCGGATTGCAGACGAGGGGTGGGGGCAGGCCGAGCGTCGCCATGCCGACATCCGGAGCGCGCTGAACGGGCTTCGCGCGGATCCCGATTCGAAGCAGGTGTTCCTGAACGGGGAAGACGCGCCCGTGCTCTACTCCATCATCCGGAATCCAAACCTCGCGAAGGCACTGCGCCTCATCCAGGCCGAGGGGCGCGATGCGTTCTACAAGGGCGCCATCGCCGAGGCCATCGTCCAGAAGGTGCAGTCGGGCGGCGGCGTGATGACGCGTGAGGATCTCGCGAAATATGAGCCGGAGTGGGTAGAGCCCGTGACGACGAACTATCACGGCTACGACATCTACCAGCTTCCGCCGCCGGGCCAGGGCTTTGCGGCGCTCGAGATGCTGAACATCCTCGAGGTGTGCGTGCCGAAGCTGGGCTACAACCTCACGCAGCTCGGCCCCGCGAACCCGATGTACTGGCACCTGATGGTCGAGGCGAAGAAGCTCGCCTACGCCGACCTGCAGGCGAAGAACGGGGATCCGAAGTTCGCGACGATTCCCGTGCAGCAGCTGCTCTCGAAGCCGCACGCGGCCAGCCTGTGCGGACGCATCGATCCGAACACCGCCGGCAAGCCCGCCGTGCCCGGCGGCACCGATGGCGGCACCATCTACCTGACCACCGCGGATCGGTGGGGCAACATGGTGTCGCTGGTGCACAGCGTCTTCAGTGTGTACGGCAGCCGCGCCACGGTGGGGCCCTACGGCTTCGTGCTTCACAACCGCGGGTCGGCGTTCTCGCTGGATCCGAAGAGCCCCAACGTCGTCGCGCCGGGCAAGCAGCCGTTCCACTCCATCATCGCGGGCTTCGTGATGAAGGGCGGGCAGCCGCTGATGGCCTTCGGGAACATGGGCGGAAGCGTGCAGCCCGAGACGCACGCGCAGCACATCGTGAACCTCATCGACCACGGCATGAACGTGCAGATGACGACGGATGCGGCGCGGTTCACGCACAACCAGACGAGCAACATGCTGTCGCTGGAGGCAAACCTCTTCGCGCTGATGGGCGCGGCACTGCGCGCGAAGGGGCACGAGGTGCGCAGCGTGGACGGGGGCGCGGTGGGTGGCTACCAGGGGATTCTCTTCACGCGCGATCCGAAGCTGTCGCCGCCGCCATTCGACAGGAGCGCTGTCGATCGTGATCTGCCCGTGAATGGCGTCTACCGTGCCGGTTCTGACCATCGGAAGGATGGGCAGGCGGTGGGGTGGTAGGGGGTTCTGGGGTCGCGGGTTGTCAGGTTCACGCGTTTACGTGCCACACTGTTTTTCGTGGCAGAGACGCAGAACGTCACGCTGAGCCTCCCGCGCGAGCTGCTGAAGCGCGTGAAGCGGCTGGCGGCGGACCGCGACACCCCTCCATGAGCGCTGACCGCGCGATGACCGACGGCTTCAAGAACTACATCACGCCAGCCGGCTACAGGCGGCTGCAGGACGAGCTCGCACACCTCTGGAAGGTGGAGCGACCGGCCATGGTCTCCACCGTGGCCTGGGCGGCCAGCAACGGCGACCGCTCGGAGAACGGCGACTACATCTACGGCAAGAAGCGGCTGCGCGAGATCGACCGGCGCCTCCGCTACCTGTCGAAGAGCCTCGACAGCGCCGTCGTCGTCGATACCGCGGGCAAGACGCGCGACCGCGTGTTCTTCGGCGCGACCGTCACCTACCAGCGCGCAAGCGGCGAGGAGCGCGAGGTCACCATCGTCGGCATCGACGAGCTCGACAGCGGCAGCGCGCGCGTGTCGTGGCGCTCGCCACTCGCCACGGCGTTACTCAAGGCCCGTGTGGGCGACGTGGTCACGCTGCGAACGCCCCAGGGGCCCGAGCGGCTCGCGGTTCTCGACATCCGCTACGGCCACGTGGAGTAGGTGAGCCGCAGGCGCGGCCGGGGCGGAGAGCCGGCGCGCCGGGGCGCGGGGTCGCCGGGGCTCGTCAACGTTTCGCGTCTGCCTCCCGTCTACGCTCCTGACGGGCGCGCGTTCCGCCGCCCGACGAGGTGAGCCATGACCCTTTCCGCCCGTTTCCTCCGTCTCCCCGGCCTGGCCGCTGCATGTCTGGCCGTGTTCGTCGCCGCGTCCGTCCCTGCCGCCGCCCAGTCCCGGCAGGAGGAAACCTTCGACCGCACCCTCACCGTGCAGCCCGGGGGCACGTTCCGCCTGCGCACTTTTTCCGGCCGCGTGAACATCCGCGGCACCGGCGGCAACCAGGTGGTGATTCACGCCGTCCGCCGCGCGTCGGCCGATCGGCTGCGCGACATCCAGATCGAGGTGTCCCAGAGCGGCAATTCCGTCGAGGTGAACGCCAATCACCGCGTCGTCGAACGCGACAACGACAATGTGGTCGAAACCGACTTCGACATCCAGGTGCCCTCGAGCATGCGGCTGGACGTGAACTCGTTCAGTGCCGACATCGAGACGGAGAACGTGCAGGGCGCACACCGGCTGAAGACGTTCAGCGGTGACATCGAGCTCGCCGCCAGCGCCTGGAACGACAGGGACGGCCTCGACCTCGAGACCTTCAGCGGCGACGTGCGGCTGCGGCTGCCCGACAACGCGCGCGGGTCGATCGACTTCGACAGCTTCAGCGGCCGCTTCGACAGCGACCTGCCGGTGACACTGCAGTCGAGCAGCCGCCGGAACTTCCGTGGCGAGCTGAACGGCGGCGGCAGCGCGAGCTTCCGCTTCAAGACGTTCAGCGGGTCGGCGTCAATCAAGCGCTAACCTGGGTGGACCCGAGGCCGAAGGTCCCCGGTGGAGCCTGCGTGAGGCGACGGCTTACCGGGCACCCTCGAGCACGTCCTTGATCGCTCCCAGGGTCTCGACCGCGGCCTTCCGGGCCTGGTCACGGGCCACGGTCCGCTGCAGTCCGCCGAAGCCGCCTTTCAGCAAGTCACCCCGCGAACGGTTGCCGTAGATGAGGTAGGTGACCGGCCTCCCGTCTTCGGTGGCGTCAATCAGCGATGCCATCGCCAGCGATCCATCGTAGTAGTGACTCGCGTAGATCTGCTTCTGCACGACGAAGGTGCGGTCCGATCTGGCCGGCGGCTGATAGATCACGCCGTGGATGAGGCTGACGACCGGCTTCAATCCGTAGAACTCCTTCACCCAGTAGATGATGTCCCGGGCTCCCGGCAGCCGTCCGCCAGGGAAGCGCTCGAGATAGTCCTTCAGCTCCGGTAGGTACTCGTGGAAGTACGGTGAGTTCGCCAGAATGCCCCGCCACTCCTGCTGAAGGCCGACCGGCCGCTCCCGATCGTCGTAGGTGACCAGCGCGGCGTCTCCCCGTTTCTGGTAGTCGGCCACATAGTTCACGGCCGCCTGGCGGAAGAACGCGTTGACGCGTTCAACGTAGTCGGACTGGTTCCAGTCGATAGCGGCTCGAAGGCGGTCGAGGCCGGCCCCGCCGACCCTCAGGTCGCAGTCGCCCACCCGGCAGGCCTTCAGGTCGTCCACCTCGTTTCGGTCGAGGGCCAGCGCCCTCACGTCGTCGACCGTGGGTGGCGTGCTGAACCGTCCGAAGGCAAGGGTCACCTGTCCGTCGACGTACGAGATCATCTGGCCGTAGTAATTGACCACCCGCTCGCGCGGCACCCGGATTCTCACCGCGGCCACCGTCAGGATCTCGCCGGCACCCTTCCCGGTCTCTGCGCGCGCAATCACCTGGCCACTGGCGAGCCGAGCGAGGTCTTCGGCGCCGAACTCCATCTTCCTCAGGTAGCCCTCGACCTCGGACGGCACGTCGAGCGCAGATGGCTGACCTTCCAAGGCCGCCACGGCAACCGCGGTGACGAGTAGATGCTTCATTCGCATTGGGACCCGTCCGTCTGACGGGATGCTACCTCTCCGGCATTGCGCGTCGCCAGCGGCGGCAGGCGATCAAGCGCTACTGTCCGACGCGCGCCGTAGCCGCTACCCGACCGCTGTGCGGCGAAGGCGGAGCCTGCCACGCCGTAGCCGCTAGGAGGCCGCCACGCGGCGAAGGCGGGCCACCAGCACCAGCGCTGCGCCGTAGCACGCCAGCGCGACGAACAGCGTCGCGGGCGACGAGGCGCGCAGGTCAACCAGCGCCAGCTTCAGGCCCGTGGCCGCCAGCAGCGGGTAGGCCAGCCGGCCGACGGCCGAAAAGCGTCCCGGCCTGTCGAGGAGTGCCGCGCCCACGGCAAGCACCGACAGCACGGCGGTGCGCACCGTGGCCAGCAGGCCCTGGTCCATGGCCATCGACGACCACGCCTCGGCCAGGCGCGCCACGGCCAGGGTGAGAAACGCCGCCGTGCCGACGACGGCCATCAACCCGATGATCAGCGCGGGCAGATCGGCGGCGGCGAGGCGACGCGCGGGACATTCGGACGCGTGGCTGCCGCTCACCAGCACCGCCACCGCCAGCGTCAGTCCGGCCGTCCAGACCATCGCCGCCACGGGCAGATCGCCCGCGAACGCCGACTCGAAGAACGCCATCAGCCCGCCCGACACCGACGCCGCCACGAGGGCGGCGGCCGCGTGGCCGCCCAGCGTCACGCGACCGGATCTCGACCACGCCGCCGCCAGGAGCGCCGCAAAGCCGGTGAGAGCCAGCGCGCGAGGCGCCCCGGCCAGGGCGGTCTCGACGCCAGTCAGGACGAAGACGATGGCCAGCGAGCTGTAGAAGTAGAAGTTCAGGGCGCCACGCGAGTCCCGCGGCATGAAGCGGAACGACACGAGGTAGGCGATCGCCCCGAGCACGATGAGCACGGCACCGAGCGTGAGGTTACCCGTCCCCAGCGAACGGCTCCGGCCCGACCTGCGGCCCGTAGCTCACTGGCGC
>DAIRFN010000239.1:2473-9195 GCA_036795065.1 Vicinamibacterales bacterium | reverse complement strand
CGAGACAGCGCCGATCGTCACCCTCAATCATCCGTTCAAGACGAGCACGGGCTCGGTCGGCACCCCGATTGCCGGCGTCGAAGTGAAGATCACAGAAGACGGCGAAATCCTCGTGCGCGGCGAGAACGTCACCAGCGGCTACTACGGCGGTACCGGCGATCGGACGCGTGACGAAGAGGGGTGGCTTCACACCGGCGACATCGGCGAGATGGACGCGCAGGGCCGGCTGTTCATCAAGGGGCGCAAGAAGGAAATGATCGTCACGCCGGAGGGGCTCAACGTCTTTCCGGACGACGTGGAGCGCGCGCTGGACGCGCAACCAGGTGTCAAAGAGTCCGGCGTCGTCGGGTCGTCGGCCGACGGGCAGGAACGTGTGCACGCGGTGCTGGTGCTCGAGGAGGGAATAGACCCCGAGTCGGTCGTGCGCAGCGCGAATCAGCAACTCCTCGATCACCAGCGCATCAGAAGCTACTCGATATGGAGCGAAGGCGCGCTTCCGCGGACCGAGGGCACGCGCAAGTTGAAGCGAGCAGCCATCAAGAGCTGGGTCGCAACGGGAGAACGTCCGGGGACGGCGGCAAGCGCCGACGATCCAATTGCCGCGCTGCTGGCGAAGTTCGCGGGCTCGCGCGAGGTCGATCCCGACACCTCGCTCGAGGCGCTGGGCCTCAGCTCGCTCGAGCGCGTCGAGTTGATGGTGGCGCTCGAGGACCGGTTCCAGACGCGCCTCGACGAGACGAAGTTCGCCGGCGCGCGCACGGTGGACGACCTGAAGGCTCTCGTGGCAGAGGCGCCGGCCGAGGCCGTCGTCGAGGAGCCGGTCGACTTCCCGCGGTGGAACCGGCGGCCGCTCGTCCGCCTGGTCCGGCGCGTCAGCCTGGCCACGTGGATCCTTCCCATCGCGAGAATCTTCGCGTGGATCCAGGTGAGCGGCCTCGATCACCTTCAGGGCCTTCGGGGGCCGGTCGTCTTCGCGGCCAACCACCAGAGCCACCTCGACGTGCCGGTCATCCTGGCGGCTCTGCCCGGCGCCTGGCGCGCGCGCGTCGCGCCGGCCATGGCCAAGGAGTTCTTCAAGGCGCACTTCTTCCCCGACCAGTTCACGACCGGGCAGGTGTTCCTGAACCGGCTGGAGTACTACCTGGCCTCATGCTTCTTCGGGGCGTTCCCCCTGCCCCAACGCGAGGCCGGGGCGCGGCAGACGCTCCGCTACATCGGCGAGGTCACCGGGGACGGCTATTCGGTGCTCATCTTCCCGGAGGGCACGCGCTCGGAATCCGCGGAGATCCTGCCGTTCCGGGGCGGTATCGGGATGATTGGGGCACGGCTGCAACTCCCCGTGGTGCCGGTCAGGCTGGAGGGCGTCAACGAGGTGCTGCACCCCAGGTGGCGGATGGCGCGCCCGGGACGGTGTTCGGTGACCTTCGGCCCACCCCTCCATCTGTCGGGCGATGACTACGGAAATCTGGCCCGAGAGGTGGAGGAAGCGGTTCGCCGTTTGCATGCGCCGGCCCGAGCGTGACACAATCAGCGGGTTACGAATGAGCAAAGACGATCTGATTGACATGCAGGGCACGGTGGTTGCCGTGCACAGCGGTGGTCTCTACCGCGTGCAGGTGGACGCCGGCCACGAGGTGCTGGCCCAGTTGAGCGGTCGTATGCGGCGGTTCCGCATCAAGGTGGTGCCCGGTGATCGCGTCACCGTCGGCATCTCCCCTTACGACCCCCAGCGGGGCATCATCACCTTCCGCGCCCGCTAGCTTCCGAACACACGCTCTTGAACACACGTCCCGCTTCTTCACGACGCCCCCGCCGATCGGGCGCGACTGGCCGCGGTCCGCGGCGCGGTGGCCGTCCCTCGGCTGTTCCCACGCCCTCGGCGCCGCCGCCCGACCTGCCGTGGCTGGCCGTGGACGCCAACGCCGAGCCGGTGCCGTTCGCCTCGCTGCACTTCGACAAGCGGCTGGCCGCGGGCCTGGCCGACCTGGGCTTCGAAGGCACCCGCCCCGTGCAGGGCGCGGTCATCCCTCTCGCCCTGGCCGGCCACGACGTGGTGGCCTGCGCGGAAACGGGCACGGGCAAGACCCTGGCGTTCGCCGCCCCGATTCTGCAGCGGCTGCTCCGCGACCAACCACATTACGGCGACCCGGCGCGCGAGTCCTACACGCGGGCGCTCATCCTGGCGCCGACACGCGAACTGGCCGTACAAATCGAGGACACGCTGGTGGGCCTCACCTACCACGCCCCCTGCACCACGGCGCCGGTGTTCGGCGGCGTCGAGATGGGTCCGCAGGAGCGGGCGCTCAAGGCCGGCGTGGACATCATCGTGGCCACGCCCGGGCGACTGATGGATCACATGCGGCACGACGCCGTGGACCTGCTGCGCGTGCAGGTGCTGGTGCTGGACGAAGCCGACCGCATGATGGACATGGGCTTCTGGCCCGACGTCCAGCGCATCCTGTCGGCGCTGCCGCCCGAGCGGCAGACGCTGCTCTTCTCGGCCACGTTGCCCGGCGAGATCCTGCGGATGGCCACCGAGATGCTGCGCAGCCCGAGGTTCGTGCAGGTGGGCCAGCGCGGCGCCGCGCGCACGATCACGCACGCGATGCAGACCGTGGAGAGCGGCGAGAAGATCGACTGGCTCGCGAAGTTCATCCGGCGCGACGCCACCGGGCCGGTGCTGGTGTTCGTCCGCATGAAGGTGGGCGCCGACCGCGTGGCGCGGCACCTGCAGGCCAAGGGTATCCGCGCCGCGGCGCTGCATGCGGACCGCTCGCAACAGGAACGGCTCCAGGCCGTCGAGGGCTTCCGCTCGGGCAAGCATCCCGTGCTGGTGGCCACCGACATCGCCGCGCGCGGGCTCGACATCGAGGGCATCGCGCACGTCATCAACTACGAGGTGCCCGACACGCCCGACACCTACGTGCACCGCGTGGGCCGCACGGGCCGCTCCGGCGCCGCGGGCCACGCCGTCACGCTGGTATCGAAGGCCGAGGAACGCAACTGGCGCGCCGTCGAACAGGCCGTGGGATTCCATGTCGACTGACCTGTCACCTGCCGAGCGCTTTCAGATGTGCCGCTGGCGCAAGCCGGCCGAGAACGGCCTGCCCGAGCACTGCGGCCACCGCGACGTGCTGCCGATGGCCGGCGTCGCCGGCTTCAGCGCCGACTCGTGGTGCGGCGACTGCGCCTACTTCAAGGCCAAGCGGGTGACACGGAAGCGGGAAGAGGAGCCGGCACGGGACGACTACCGGTGGTAGCTCGCCATTGAGCGATTGAAGGATTGCAGATTGGCGATTGATTGCGCGATTGGGGGATTGAGCGATTGGGTGATTCATCGAGCGATTGGGTGATTGGCGATTGAGCGATTCGCCGATCACGCCCGAATCCGTCGAATCCCGCAATCGCCCGAATCGCGCAACCCCTCAATCACCAATCACCCGATCAATCCCCAATCGCCCGATACCGCAATCTCCAATCAATCGTCAATCTGCAATCGCCAATCGCTCAATCGACAGGGCCCGCCGGACGTCCCTCAGTCGGAGAACTCGCGGGCCAGTTCTATCCACTCGCCCGTCGGGGCCAGGCGCTGGTAGGCGCGCCAGTGCGGGCGCGCGTCGGCCGAGCGCCCCATCTTCTCGAGTGTGACCGCCAAGTAGAAGTGCGCGTCGGCGTAGGTGCCGTTCAGGCCGAGCGCCTCGCGGTAGCACGCCTCGGCATCGAGATACCGGCCGTGGTCGTGGTGAATGTTTCCCAGGTTGAAATAGGCCTCGAAGTACGTCGGATCCAGGCCGATGGCCCGCTCGTAGAGCGCCTGCGCCTCAGCGAGCTCGTCCTTCGCGTAGCGGATATTCGCCAGGTTGATGATCGCCGCCACCAGGTCCGGGTCCTCGTCCAGGGCGCGACGGTAGGCCTGCGCGGCCTCCTCCACGTGCTGCGGCGTCCCATCGTCGAGAAGCGACCCCATCAGGAATGACTGCTCAGCCGAGCTGAGCGGTCGATCGGATGGCACGCCGGGGACGACGGCATCCGAGGTCGCCTTGTCGTTCAGCCACGCTTCCATCTGCGTCCGCTGCGACATCTGGGGCGCGGTGTCCTGGCTCTGGGCCATGCGGCGACGCGGGCCGAGCTCCACGATGCGCGCCTGGTGGGCCTCGATGCGGAAATCGAACGCCAGCTGACCCGACCGCGCGGACTGCATGTCGCGCAGCACCGAGCGGAAGGTGCCGCCCTGCTGGAGCGCGGTGTGCAGCTGCCGCAGCGTGGTGAGATCCGTGAAGCCGTACCACGTGTCGGCGTTGTTCCGGAAGGCGGGCTTGATGAAGCCCCACTTCTCGAGGTACCGCAGGTGGTCCTCGCGAAGCAGCGGGTACATGGCCAGCACGTCCTTCTGCCCATAGTGCTGCGCGCGCAGGTCCTGCACGTCGGGCAGGCCCACGTGGCGGCAGAACGCGCGCTCGCCGAGCACGCGCACGCGCCCCGGCTGCTCGGCGTTGATCTGCGCCGCGCGTCGCAGCTTCTGGTTGCGCACCGTGGCGTCGTGCGCCAGCGTGGCCAGGTCTGGCGCCCCGTCAGGATGGCTTTCCGCGCCTACCACCAGCATCGTGGTCCGCAGCGTCACGTCCTCGTCGCAGACCCCGCCGAGGCGCTCCACCAACGCCGACGCCTCCTTGCGACCAAGCGACCACAACCGACCCGTGAAGACGACGGTCTCGCCACGAAGCGGATCGGGCCGCGGCGCATCGAACGGCAGCTCTGACATCGTTCAGGCCCACGATGGTGCAGATTGCCGGCGATGTCAACGCTTGCCCATGGTTGCCCACGCTCATGGCAGGCTGCTGCCCGATCAGGCGAGCGCCGCGGCCAGGTCGCGAGCACTCTCGAAGCGCGCGGACGCCTGGCCGCTGACCGCCCTGAGAATGGCGTCGCTGCCCGCCGTCGGCACGCCCGCGTTGATCGAGGCGGGGGCGGCGGGCGTGGCCTGCAGCATCCGTCCGAGCAGCTCTGGCATCGTGGGCGCACGGTACGGCAGCGTTCCCGTGGCCATCTGGTAGGCCAGCACGCCCATCGTGAACACATCGGCCCGCGCGTCAGGCGCGCGGCCCATCAGAATCTCCGGCGCCACGTACGGCAGCTCCTGCTCGCTCGCCTCCTGCCCCCGCAGCTCCTGCTCGCGCATCGTCGCCAGCACGTCCTGCACCGAGCGGATGCCGGCCGTGGACATCACGATGCGCTCGTGGCCATCCTCGGACGTCAGGCGGATCATGTCGGGGTTCACGCCCGCGATGAAGCCGCCACGGCGATGGAGCGCGGCCAGCGCGTCGAGGGCCTGGGCCATCAGGCCGCGCACGCGCGGCCACGGGAAGGGCGCCTCCGCGGCAAGCGCCTGACGCAGGCTCGGGCCGTCCACGAGATCGGTGACGACGAAGACGCTGCGATCGTCCTCGCCGAAATCGCGCACCTGCAGCAGGCTGGGGTGAGCGGTCTGGAGCGTACGCGCCTCGAGCAGGAACCGCGCGCGCACCACGTCCCAGTGGGGCTGCTCCTCGCGCTTCAGCACGCGGATGGCCACGGGCACGCCCAGCGCGCGGTGGAAGCCCTTGTAGACGACACTGCCCAGGCGCCCGCGGCCGATCGGCGCGCCGAGCTCGTAGCGCCCGAGCAGGCTGCTGTCGGGGGCCGCCACCGGCGCCTGCCCGACGCCTGCCGCCTCTTCGAGCGCCGTGGCAAAGTCGGTCACGCTCGGCCAGCGTTCCGCCGGCTCCTTGGCGAGCGCGCGCAGCAACACGCCGTCCACCGACGGCGGCAGGTCCGCGTGACGCTCGGTGGGCTTCACCGGCCTGACGGTGAGCACCTGGTTGAGCAGCGTGATGCGGTCCTCGGCGTCGAAGGGCCGCACGCCGGTGAGCATCTCGTAGACGATGACCCCGAGGGCGTAGATGTCGGCCGCCGCGGTGATCGGCTCCCCGCGAATCTGCTCGGGTGCGGCGTAGGCCATCGTGCCGATGAACAGGTTGGGGTCGGTGAGCCGCGTGGCGCCGCTGGCCGACTTCATCACGGCCAGGCCGAAGTCGATGACCTTGTAGACGCGCTCGCCCGACTCGTAGCGGTGCAGCACGATGTTGGCCGGCTTCAGGTCGCGGTGGGTGATCCCCTGATCATGGGCCAGTTGCAGCGCGGCGGCCACCGCCGTGACGATGCCCGCCACGCGGCCGGGCGGCATGGGCGCCTCCAGGGCAATCTCCTCTGCGAGGCTCGGGCCGCTCAGCAGCTCCATCACCATGTAGGGCTGCGTCCGGGCATCCACGCCGAAGTCCAGGATGCCGACAATGCCGGGGTGCCGCAATTGGGCGCAGGCGCGGCTCTCGCGCAGGAAGCGCTCGTGCAGGTCCGGCGGGGCCTGCTCGGTGGACTGCATCACCTTGATGGCCACCTCGTCTCCCAGGCGGAGGCGGCGGGCACGGTAGACCTGCCCCATGCCGCCCGAGCCGAGCGGGCCGAGGATTTCGTAGCGGTCGTCGATGCGGGTGCCGGCGGGGAGCATCTGGGCCGGCACCCATTATGACGCGGGCCGGCCGGCGACCCCATTGACGATTGGGTGATTGCAGATTGGCGATTGATTGGAGATTGGGGGATTGGCGATTGGTGATCAATTGCGTGATTGAGCGATTGGTGATTGGTGATTGGTGATTGGTGATTGGTGATTGGTGATTGAGGGATTC
>DAIRFN010000239.1:0-2373 GCA_036795065.1 Vicinamibacterales bacterium | reverse complement strand
GATTGGTGATTGGTGATTGGTGATTGGTGATTGGTGATTGGTGATTGAGGGATTCGGGCCAATCGCCAATCGAATCGTCAATCGCGCAATCGCGCATCACCAATGAATCGCGCAATCCCGCAATCGTCAATCCTCAATCAATCGCCAATCTGCAATCCCCCAATCGTCAATGGGCAACCCTCACACGTGGGCGAGCCCGGCCTCGGCCTGATCGAGGAGGTGCTCGAACCAGAGGTTCGAAATCTTCTCCTGCACGCTGTTCTGCCGCAGCCGGGCCTGCAGGTTCTGGAAGTCGACGCGGTCGAGATCCTGGTCCTGGTTGTAGCACGAGAAGATGAACTCCTCGCGCCCGGTGGCGGGGTCCACGTGCCGCTGCAGGCACTGCGCGCAGACTTCCTTCATCATGCACTGCATGGGCGAGTTGATGCTGCCGATGCCCACGTGGTCCGGGTTCAGGTAGGGCTGCAGCACGCCGTGGCGCGCCAGGCGCACCGCGTTCATCATGCGGTCCGATCCGATGGCGATGATGCGCGTCACGTCGTTCAGCGCCACCTTCGGGTCGCCGAGCCTCCCTTCCGCGTAGGCGACCATCGCCTGCACGATGTTCCCGCGGAAGTGCGCGTCCTGCGGCCGCGTGGGGGCAATGGCGTCGCCCGTGTCGGTGGCCCAGACCACCTGGTCGGTGGCCGCCTCGATTTCCTCGCGTTTGAAGAGGTCGGCGCCATTCTTGTACCCGGCGAAGTAGATGACGCGATTGCCCTGCGCCTTCAGGGCCTTGGCAATCGAGAAGAGCACGGCGTTGCCGAGGCCGCCGCCCGCCAGCAGCACCGCCGACTCTTCGGGAATCTCGGTAGGGGTGCCCGTCGGCCCCATCACCACCACCGGCTCCCCCGGTTGGAGGTAGGCGCAGAGCCGGCTCGAGACGCCCATCTCGAGCGTGATGAGCGACAGCAGTCCCTGCTCGCGGTCCACCCACGCGCCGGTGAGGGCGATGCCCTCCATCAGCATCGAGGCCACGTGGTCGTCCACGTGCACGTGCGGGCTCCGGCGCTCGAAGTTCTGCAGGCGATAGAACTGCCCCGGGTGGAAGTGCCGCGCCGCGGCCGGAGCCTTCACGATCACCTCGACGATGGTCGGCGTGAGGCGGACCACCCGCTCGACCCGCGCGAGCAGCTGATCGTCGAAGCGGGAGACCAGGCGGCCCCAGGCCTCTTCACGCGCCGGCTGCGCGGCGGGATCCAGCCGTGCGATCGCGTCCGCGAAGAGCGCCACCACGTGCGGATAGCCGTCCTTGGCCGACGCCATCGCCTTCACGACGTTGCCGTGGTAACGCGGGTGGTTGTCGCCGTAGTAGGTGACGAAGCGGCCCTCGGAGTCGTGCGAGGTGAAGAAGCCGTTCGGGTCGGCCTCGAGCGCAAACGTGCCGTCGGCCTTGTTCACCGCGCGGAAGCCCTGGAAGAAGCGCTGCCGGCCATCCAGCTTGAACGTGCCGGGATGCTCCTTTTCGTAGGTGACGTTCGGCGCGGTGCCCGCGGCCACGAGCACGGTGCGCGCCGCCAGCTCGACCCGCTCGTCGCCGCCGTCGCCGGGCCGCGTGAACACCATCGCCTTCACGTGTCCGAACTCGTCGGGCACGGCCTCGACCGGGTTCATGTTCTCGGCAAACGCAATGCCTTCCTCGAAGGCCTTGGTCACCTCCTCGTGGTTCAGGCGGTACGCGGGCGAGTCCTGCAGGCGCTTGCGGTAGGCCAGCGTCACGCCGCCCCAGCCGCGGATGAGCGTGATGAAATCCGGTGCTTCACCCGCGGCCTTCGCGCGGGCGCGCTCGGCATGCACGGCGCGGCCGTGCGCCAGGAACTCGTCGAGGATGCCGAGCTCCTCCGCATCGAACATGCCGCGAACGCGCGACTCGCCGAGGTCTCTCGACAACGTCTCGTAGCGCGCCAACGTCTTCTCCACCTGGAGCGGGTAGTAGGCCATCAGCTCGGTCGCCGTGTCGACGCCGGTGAGGCCGCCGCCGATGACCACGGCGGGCAGGCGCGCCTGCAGGTTCGGCAGCGCGTCCTTCTTGAAGGCGCCGGTCAGCTGCAGCGCCATCAGGAAGTCGCTGGCCTTGCGGATGCCGCGAATCAGGTTGTGCTTGATGTCGATGATGGTCGGCCGGCCCGCGCCCGCCGCGATGGCCACGTGATCGATGCCCTGCTGCCAGGCCTCCTCGATGGGGAGCGACCCGCCGAAGCGCACCCCGCCGTACACCTTGAATTTCCGCCGGCGCGCCAGCGTGAGGTGGATGAGCGTGAGGAAGTTCTTGTCCCACCGCACCGTGATGCCGTACTCGGACACGCCGCCGAAGCCCTCGAGCACGCGCTCGTC
>DAIRFN010000238.1:0-9197 GCA_036795065.1 Vicinamibacterales bacterium | reverse complement strand
CCATCGATCCGCAGGATCGCATCTACGTCTTCAACCGGGGACCCAAGCCCGTGATGGTGTTCAACACCGAAGGGCAGATGGTCATGGCCGGCGCCGACCAGGAGATCAACGGCAAGACGATCAACCCCTCGTGGCAGCATTCGGGCACGGTGGACTGGGAAGGCAACGTCTACATCATCGAGCGCGACGCCCACCGCATCGTGAAGCTCAACCCCAAGATGGACACGTTCCTGATGCAGATCGGTACGACAGGCGTGAAAGGCACTGATGCCACGCACCTCGACCTGCCCTCCGGCATCGCCGTGCTGAAGAACGGCAACATCGTCGTCACCGATGGCTACGGCAACAACCGCGTGCTGCTCTTCGACAAGACGGGCAAGCTCCTGAAGCAGGTGGCGAAGGGCGCCGGCGGCCTGGCGGACAAGGGCACCGGCGTGGGCGAGTGGACGCTGCCGCACAAGCTGGCCGTGGACGCCCGGGAGAATCTCTACATCATCGACCGCGAGAACAAGCGGCTCCAGGTCTTCGACAAGAACCTGACCTACCTCCGCGAGATCAAGAACGAGAAGTGGTATCCGTGGGACATCGGCATCTCGCGAAAGGGCGACGATGGGTTCGCCTATATCGCCGACCACGAGGGCGAGCGCCTGCACAAGCTGCAGCTCTCGGACGGCAAGCTCGTGGCGACGTGGGGCTCGCAGGGCCTGGGGCCGGGCCAGTTCGACTGGGTGCACGGCATCGTGGTGGACTCGCGCGGTGCCGTGTACGCCGCCGACACGTACGGCCAGCGTTTGCAGAAGTTCGTCACGGCCGGATCGTCACGATAGATCGGCGTGTTCCCGTGGACGCCTCAATTACCAACCGACCACACGCGTGATGGTCCAGTAGATCCCCACCAGCGCGATCGCCACCGACGCCGGCACCACCACGCGCGGGCGGTACCACCCGCGACCCATGAACGGCCACAGCACCAGCGCCGCGGCGCCAATCACCGTCAGCTGGCCGAGCTCCACGCCCACGTTGAACGACAGCAGCGCCGTGAGGAACTCGCTCCTCGGCAATCCCAGCTCGCGCAGCACGCCGGCGAATCCGAGCCCGTGCAACAGGCCGAACAGGAACACCACCAGCACGCGCCATGCGTGCAGCTGGCGCGTCAGCACGTTCTCGATGGCCACATACGCGATCGACAGCGCGATGAGCGGCTCCACGACGCTCGACGGAAGGCTCACCACGCCGTAGATGGACAGCCCCAGCGTGATGGAGTGCGCCACGGTGAACGCCGTCACCTGCCACAGCAGGGGGCCGAGCGTCGTGCTCAGCAGGAACAGGCCGACCACGAAGAGAATGTGGTCCACGCCCCTGGGCAGGATGTGCGTGTAGCCGAGCACCAGGTACTGCTGCACCACTTCCCACCGTGTCGGCGCCACGAACTGGCCCGTCAGGTCGATGGGCCGGCTCCACACGGTCCCGCCAATCCACTCGGTGTAGACCTGGCCGTCGGCGCGCGTGATCGTCAACGGATAGGGATCGGCGACGATGCCGTAGAACCACCGGAGGAGCCGGGCGTCAGGCGCCAGGCGCCCGCGCAGGATGTAATGGCCGGCCATCGGCGTGCCCTCGGCATCGGTGGCCGCGGCGGGTGGCCGGTACTCCACGGAAGTGGCTCGCACCTCACGTCCGTCCACGAAGAGGACGATGCGGTCGGCCATGACCGGGGCGAGCACCGAAAGGCGGGCGTCGCGCGCGGGGGGCGAGAGCGGTGCGGTCGACGGCCGGGCCGGCACCTCCGGGTGATCCTCGAGGAACGGCTCGAGCCTCAGCAACAGCCACTCAGGGTCGTTGGCCAGGTCGAGAACGAACGAGCCGTCCGCTGTGAAGGTGAGGGTGACCCGCGTGCGCTCGAGGTCGTGGGCCGCGAGCCTGGGAGAGCCTGCCAGGGCGAGACCCAGCAGCAACAGGACGAGCGCCCGGCGGACCAGCACGTCGGGTATGATACCGGCCGCATGAGAACCCCACTTGGCGCGCTTGGGCTGACCCTGGCTCTGTCAGCGACGGTCGTGGCGCAGCCGGCCCCGAAGAAGGTGGACATCGTGTCGGTCACGGGGTGCCTGCGCGAGCAGGGCGCCGGCAGTTGGATGGTGGTGGCGGCGACCGAACCGGTGCCGAGCCTGGCCAACGCGCCGCCAAAGAACGAAATCCCGACCGCTGCTCCGGACGGCAAGCTCAGCTTCAAGCTCATTGGCGTGGGCGAGTTCAACCTGCCCACGCTGAAGGACCGGACGGTCGTCGTTCGGGGCCTCTTCATCAAGGACGTACCGGTGTCGCGCCTCAACGTGACCTCGGTGGTCGAGGCTGTGCCCGGGTGCGCCGCAGGTGCCCCGAAGTAGGGCGGATCGGCTACACTTCCGGGGGTGTTGGGCCGTGAGCCTGTCACGTTTCTCCGTTCACTTGTCGCTTTGACCACGGTGAGGGGCCATATGAAGCGCGTGGTTGTGCTGGTTGCCGGCGTCGTGCTCTCGGCGGTCTCAGTCTCCACGGCCGGGGCCCAGGCGGCCAACGGGCCCACGTTCACGAAGGACGTGGCCCCGATCATGTTCAGCAAGTGCGCCACGTGCCACCGCGAGGGCGAGGTGGCGCCCATGTCGCTCCTCACCTACGAGCAGGTGCGGCCGTGGGCGCGCGCCATCAAGAGCAAGGTGATCTCGCGCGAGATGCCGCCCTGGGGCGCCGACATGCGGGAAACGCTCCCCATGCGGAACGACATCAGCCTGTCGGACCAGCAGATCCAGACGCTGGTGGCCTGGGTCGACGCGGGCGCCCCGCGCGGGAACGCGGCGGACCTGCCGCCGGCGCCGACATTCGCCACGGGCTGGACCTACGGCAAGGAACCCGACTACATCCTCGAGATGCCGGTCGAGTTCGATATTCCGGCCGAGGGCGAGCTCGGCGTGCAGATGTTCTACTCGAAGGTGCCGTTCGCCGAAGACCGCTTCGCGGAAGTCGTGGAGCTGCGGCCCGGCAACGGCAAGGTCGTGCACCACGCGGGCATCTACTTCGTGGACATCCCCGAAGGCGCGACGCTCAAGGATGGCCGCATCATCGGGCCCGACGGCAAGGTGATTGGCGATCGCGGCTCGCGGGGCCTGCCCTCCACCGACAGCGGCCTCCCCGGCTCGAGCAAGCTGCTGTCGTGGGTGCCGGGCCGCGGCCTCGACCGGCACCGCCCGAACGTGGGCAAGCGCATCCCCGCTGGCAAGTACATCAACTGGCAGATGCACTACAACCCCACCGGCAAACCCGAGAAGGATCGCACGCGCCTGGGTCTCTGGTTCAACAAGGTGCCCGTGACCCACGAGGTGCTCATCCGCCAGGCGGGCGATCCACTGGCCACCACGAAAGGCGGGCTGTCGCTGTACCGCGCGGAGGGCCGCGAGATCGAATACAGGGCGGACCCCGGCAGCACGCGCCGCTCGCGCACGACACCGAACATCCCGCCCTACGTGGAGAACTGGAGCCTCACGGGCATCACGCCGGTCACCGAGGACATCACCCTCTACGCCATGTCGCCGCACATGCACCTGCGGGGCAAGAGCCTCAAGTGGGTCGTCACCTATCCGGACGGCCGCGAGCAGACCATCCTCAACGTGCCGAAGTTCGACTTCAACTGGCAGTTCAACTACGAGCTGGCCGAGCCGCTGAAGATCCCGGCCGGCAGCAAGATCACCGGCATCGGCTTCTACGACAATTCGCCGAAGAACAAGTGGAATCCGGCGCCGCACCTCGAGGTGTACTGGTCCGAGCAGAGCTGGGACGAGATGTACCAGCCCTTCACCGAGTACTCGGTGGACAGCCAGGACCTGACGAAGCAGAAGCCTCAGCTGACCACCAGCGCGCCGGCGCGCCAGCAGTAGCGACGCCTGGGCGTCGCGGCCCCGCCGTCACGCTGCTGCGCGCGCGTTGGCCGCGCCACGCGAGGTGCGAGGGGGCCACCAGCCGCAGTACAATGCTGCCCGCGATGACGAGCGTGCCGCCGCAGGAGTGTGACTAGTACTTGGGGAAGCGCCAGGCCTGGGGACTCGTGGCGTTGCGCCTGTGCCTGGGGGTCTTCTTCCTCTTCGAGGCGCTCGGAAAAGTCGGCTGGTTCACCAGCAGCGCAGTGCTGCGCGCGCGATTCGCGGAGTGGGTCGGGAACGTCGGCCCCCTGAGCCGCGCCTACCTGGAGACGGTCTGCATCCCGGGCGTGGAAGTCTTCGCCCGGCTGGTACCGACGGGTGAGTTTGCCGTGGCCACCGCGTTCCTGCTGGGCGGCTACACGCGCGCCGCGGCGGCCATGGCGCTGCTGATGGTGCTCAACTTCCATTTCGCCAGCGGCGTGATGTTCCAGTACAGCTACCTGACGAATGGCTACGGCCTGCCGGTGCTTGGCGGGTTGCTCGCGCTGGCGGTGGGCGGCGCGGGGCTGCCGCTCAGCGTGAAGAAGTAGGCGCGACCGGCATCCGGGTCGCGGCCGGGACCGCCTATATAATCCCCGGCGAAGCTCCCGCCCCCGAAGAGCACCCGATGAGTCGAGCGAACGGCACCCTCTCGTAGCACCGATTCTGCCTGAATGGTTCGCCTGTGCTTCCTCGTCTGCGCCCTCGTGGCGCACGCGCCCGTGGCGCTCATCGCAACCCCCCAGGGCCAGAACCCCGCTGCCACTCCCGCGCAGGACCTGCCGGCGCCAGGGGACCGGAAGCAGGCCACCGCCACGCGCGTCGAGAGCGGCGCCATTCGCGTGGACGGGCGACTGGACGAGGCCGTGTGGGTGCGATCGGCCGCCATCACCGACTTCATCCAGAAGGAGCCCGAGCAGGGCGCGGCGCCCACCGACCACATGGAGGTGCGCTTCGCCTATGACGATGGGGCGTTCTATGTGGGCGCGCGGATGTGGGCACGGAACGCGAAGGAGATCCAGGCCCCGCTCGGGCGGCGCGACAACACCGATCAGGCCGAGCACATCCTGGTCTCGCTCGACACGTTCCTGGATCGCCGCACGTCCGTGGTGCTGGGCGTCACCGCCGCCGGCGTGCGGCTGGACCGCTTCCACGGGACCGACAACGAGGACTCTTTCGACACCACCTTCGATCTGGTGTGGGTCGCGCGCACGTCCATCGACGGCGAGGGCTGGACCGCGGAGATCTGGATCCCCTTCACGCAGCTGCGCTTCAACCCCGAGGACGCGCTCACGTGGGGCTTGAACGTGCAGCGCTTCCGTCCGAGCATCAACGAGGAGGACACGTGGGTGCTGATCCCGCGGACGGTGCGCGCCTGGTCGTCGCGCTTCGGCGACCTGGAGGGCGTCTCGGACGTGCGGCCGGCCCGCCGCATCGAGCTGCTGCCCTACGTGGCGGCCAGGTCCACGCTCTATGGAGACGCGGCTGGCACCGACCCGTTCCGGCAGGGCGCGAACCCGGGTGGACGCGTCGGGGCCGACATGAAGATCGGCTTCGGCCCGAACCTCACGCTCGACGCGACCATCAATCCGGATTTCGGCCAGGTGGAGGCGGATCCCGCCGAGGTGAACCTCACGGCGTTCGAGACCCGGTTCACTGAGCGGCGGCCGTTCTTCCTGGAAGGGTCCCCGCTCTTCAACATCGGCCACCCGAACTTCTACTACTCGCGCCGCGTCGGCGCTCGGCCCATTGGGCCGGCGACGGACGACTACGTGGACTATCCCCAATTCGCCTCGATCCTGGGGGCCGCCAAGCTCACCGGGAGGCTGCCGTCGAAGACCTCCCTCGGTTTCCTGGCAGCGGCCACGGCTGAAGAGTCGGCGGATCTGGCCAATGAGGACCTGGGTACCGAGCGCAGCGTGCGGGTGGCCCCGCGCGCCTACTACGGCGTGGCCCGCGTCCTGCAGGAGTTCGGCGCGAACGCGTCGACGGCGGGCCTGTTTGCCAGCCTTGTGCACCGCGACTTCGAGGATGCGGACCCGCTGGCGAATCTTTACGCGCGGAACGCGGCGGCGTTTGCCGGCAACACGCTGCTGCGCTTTGCCGGCGGCCAGTACGAATTCCGCGCTGCCGCGGGCGGGTCCTACATCACCGGCACCGAGCAGGCGATGGAGCGCGTGCAGCGATCCAGCGCGCACTTCGCCCAGCGCCCGGATCGCGACTACTCCACGCTCGACCCAACGCTCACGTCGCTCCCGGGGTGGACCGTGCAGGCCAACTTCGACCGCACGGGCGGCCGCCACTGGCTGTGGGGTGCCAGCACCAAGGTGGACTCCGAGAACTTCGAAACCAATGATCTGGCCATCCTGAACGGCGCAGACGGCCTGCTGATGTCGGGCAACCTCACTTATCGCGAGACGCAGCCGGGACGCGTCTTCCGCGGATACGCCTTCACCTTCAGCGCCTCGAACGACTCCACCCTGCGGTTGCTGCGCCAGGACGGCAGCTTCAGGGGACAGGCCAACTTCACCTGGGCGAACTTCTGGACGACCAACATCTCGGTGAGTCGCGTGCTGCCGCAGATGAGCGTGTCCCTGACGCGTGGCGGGCCCCTGATGGGCCGCGGGCCCGGGTGGAACACGCAGGTGAGCGTGGGCAACAGGTCTGCCTCCCAGACCCGGTTCACGGCGACCGCGACGTTCAACAGGAACGACGATGGCGCGTCGGTGGGGCGCATCAGCGGCTTCGTGTCGTTCCGGCCCGGCCCGCGCTGGCAGCTCTCGGCCGAGCCCTTCTACGACCGCGTCACCGAGCCCCAGCAATACACGACGACGCTCCCTGACGGTCGACCCGAGACCTACGGTTACCGCTACATCTTCGGCTTCATCGACCGCAGCACCGTCTCCACGAAGTTCCGCATGGGCCTGACGGTGAAGCCCGACATGAACATCGACGTCTACGCCGAGCCATTCGCGGCCTCGGGTCGCTACTACGACTACGGAGAGCTGCTGGAGCCGCAAAGCCGGCAGCGGCTGAAATACGGCACCGAGGGCACCACGCTCGTCGTGAACCCGGACGGCAGCCAGACGGTGACGGCCGAGGGATCGACCTTCACGCTGCGGAACCGCGACTTCAACACCCTGTCGTTCCGCTCGAACGTCGTCCTCCGCTGGGAGTGGCGGCCTGGCAGCACGCTCTTCGTGGTGTGGCAGCAGAGCCTCGGCAGCACCGAGACGATGGGGGACTACGTGGGCCTGGGCGACATGTTCCGCTCGATGACCGCGCCGGGACCGAACATCTTCGTCGTGAAAACGACGTTCTGGCTGCCGATACGGTAGCGATAGGGCCGGGCGGGCCTGCCCGCCGAAGCTCGCGCGCTGATCGCCGCGAGCAAAGGCGGGTGCCGAGTTCCTGTCGATCCCTCGCCCGCCTGGGGGCCCGCGTTCGTCGTTCCCTTAACAAAACCTCACCTGCCGGTTGGCAAAGTCCTTGTAGACGACTGGGGTATGCGCTTCACGAACCGGGACAAGGCCGCCTGCCTGCTGGCCGACGAGCTCCGGCGGTTCAAGAACCAGCATCCGCTGGTGCTGGGTGTTCCACGAGGCGGCGTGCCGATGGCGAAGATCGTCGCGGACCATCTCGGCTGCGGCTTCGATCTCGTCCTCGTGCACAAGCTGCGCACGCCCGGACAGCCCGACCTGGCGATGGGCGCTGTGGACGAAGCCGGACAGGTCTTTCGCTTCGGCGCCAAAGCGGTGGTGACCCCCGATCTCTATGCAGACGAGGTGGCCGAGCAGGTGGCGGAGATCCGACGACGCCGAAAGGTGTACTCGGCGGCGCGCGCAGCGATCACTGCCTCCGGATACACCGCCATCATCGTGGACGATGGGCTGGTGACCGGTGCGTCGATGGTGGCCGCGATTCGGTCGGTGCGAGGCCACCGGCCCCTGCGGGTCGTGGCCGCGGTCCCCGTGGCGCCGACGAGCGCCCTGGAGCTGGCTCGGGCCTATGCCGACGAGGTGGTCTGCCTGAACACGCCACGGCTCTTCTTCGCACTGCGTGACTTCTACGACGACTTCACGCCCGTGGCGGACTCAGAAGTCGTGGCGCTGCTGCTCACGCGGCAGTTCGGGGAAACCGGGGCGGCGGGGGGCTGACGAAAAGAGACCACGAAGGCACGAAGAGCCACGAAGCAATCGTGGTTTCCTACTTCCCGAGGCGATAGGCGATGAGCTCGCCTGGGAATCCCGGCGCACTCACCGAGACGGTGATGTACTGCTGACCGTTCAGCATGTAGGTCATCGGCGATCCGGTCTGCGGCGCCGGCATGAACACGGCGCCCGCGTCCGCGCCGGTGGCCTTGTCGTAGGCGCGCAGCAGCGCGCCGCGTCCCTGCGGCGTGGTGTTCATGCCGCCCTCGCCGGCCATCACCAGCGTCTTGGTGGTCAGCACGCCGATCCGCCCCTGGCGGCCCGTGCGTGGAACGTCCAGGCCCTTCAGCGCGGGGTGGTTCTTGACGTTGTCCGGCGTGTCGCCGTGGGCGATCTGCCACGCCAGCGTGCCCTTGTTCAGGTCCAGCGCGGTGATGCGCCCGTAGGGCGGCTTGATGAGCGGCAGCCCCTGGATGTTGGTGTTGGGGAAGGCGGGGCGCCCGCTCTTGTCGTTCGGGTCGGCGGCGAAGCCCCGCACAAAGAGCATGTCCGACTTCACGCCGTCGCCGGGCGCGAGGCCGAGCGCCGATACGGACGTGTTCGAGAAGATGTAGAAGTAGTTGGTTTCGGGATCCAGTGATCCGCCCTGCCAGTTGGCGCCGCCGGTGACATTGGGCAGCATCAGCGTGGCGCGTGGTCCCTCCCACTTGCTGACCACCGGAGGTGTGAACAGCGGCCCGATCTTGTACTGCTGCACCAGCTTCACGGCCTCGGCCCTCAGCTCGGGCGTGAAGTCGATGAGGTCGTCGATCGAGACGCCCTGGCGCTCGAAGGCGGGCGGCTTGGTGACGAAGGGCTGCGTCGGCGAGTACCACTCGCCGGGCACCTCACCCTGCTCGACCGGCCGCTCTTCAATCGGCCACACGGGCTGCCCGGTCGCGCGGTTGAACACGTACACCCAGCCCTGTTTGGTGGCCTGTGCCACGGCCTTCACGATCTTCCCGTCGATGTTCAGGTCCGCCAGGATGGGCGCGCACGGGATGTCGTGATCCCAGATGCCGTGATGGGTGAGCTGGTAGTGCCACTTGCGCTGGCCGGTGTTCAGGTCCACGGC
>DAIRFN010000237.1:0-9206 GCA_036795065.1 Vicinamibacterales bacterium | reverse complement strand
GTCTCTTTTCGCGGACGAAAAGGGCACACTGCCCCGCGGCGTCGGTTCCCATCCCGATCGGCTCGCGCTGGGAACGCGGGAAAGGGCGCCCGTTCGAACCCGGGGTCCTGCGGTTGGGGCACAGGCCGTTACCCGATGTTCTGCAACTCTTTACCGGGCTTGAAGCGAATCGTGCGACCGGGGGGGATGCGCACTTCCTTGCCCGTGCGGGGATTGCGACCGATGCCGCGCTTGCGGGGCTTTACCTGGAAGACGCCAAAGCCCCGCAGCTCAATACGTTCCCCGCGCTGCATCGAGTGGCGCATGGCTTCGAACACCGCATCGACGGCCAGCTCCGCTTTCACCTTGGTGATCTCGGCGACTTTCGACACTTCGTTGACGATGTCCACCTTGATCATGCCCTGGCGCGCTCCTCGATCCGCGTAAGTATCTTAAACCGTGGCACTTACGAGTGTCAAACCGCAAGTCCTTCTGTACCTGTAAGATCGGAGGACTCCCGTGGCCGAGCGCCGAACCCCAACCGTCGTCTTCGTGGGCCGACCCAATGTCGGTAAGTCCACTCTGTTCAACAGGTTAACTGGGACGCGCCGTTCCATCGTGGCCCCCGTGGCGGGCACCACGCGCGACGTGATCACGCACCCGGCCACCTGGGAAGACCGGGCCGTGCTGCTCACCGATACGGGGGGCCTCTTCGGGGCCAGCCAGGACCCCTTGCACGTCCTGGTCCTCGAGCGCGGCCAGCGGGCCCTGGCCGAGGCCGACCTCATCGTGATGGTCGCCGACGGGCGGGAAGGCCTGGTGTCTGGCGACCAGGAGGTCGCCAGGGCGGCGCGCGCCACCGGCGTGCCGGTGATCCTCGCCATCAACAAGATGGACGACCGCCGCGCCCGCGACGGCGCGCTCGAGCTCTACCGCCTGGGCTTCGATCCGGTCGTCGAGGTGAGCGCCGAGCACGGCATGGGCATGGCCGAGCTGATGGATGCCGTGCTGGCCAAGCTGCCAAACGCGCCGCGCGCGGAGGCCGACGACACGGGCCCCCCCGAGACGTCCGTGGCCATCGTCGGCCGGCCCAATGCGGGCAAGTCATCACTGGTCAACCGGTTGCTGCAGGAAGAACGGATGATCGTGTCCGAGGTGCCGGGGACCACGCGCGACTCCGTGGATTCTCTGCTGACGTGGCACCGCAAGCACTTCCGCATTGTCGACACGGCCGGTATCCGGCGCCCGGGGCGCGTGGCGAAGTCGGGCCAGGTGGAGACGCTCAGCGTGATGCTGGCCAAGCGCGCCATCGAGCGCGCCGATGTGGTCGTGCTGGTGCTCGATGCCACCGAAGGGCCCACCGATCAGGATGGGGCCATCGCGGGCGCCGCGGTCGATGCCGGGCGCGGGCTGATTGTGGTGGCTAACAAGTGGGACCTGATGAAAGTGCACGGGCAGGAGGGCTCGAAGGTCTTCGACGAGAACCTCCGCTACCAGTTGAAGTTCCTGGACTTCGCGCCGATCCTCCACATCTCGGCCAAGACGGGGGAACGCACCGGCAAGCTCCTCGAAACCATCGAGAAGGTGTCGGCCGCACGCGCCATCCGCGTGCCGACTGGCGAGCTGAACCGCTTCATCGAGGGCATCACGACGGCCCATCCGCCGGTGAGCCCGGGGAACAGGAACGTCCGGGTGCTCTACGCCGCGCAGACGGGTGTGGCGCCCCCCTCGTTCGTGCTGTTCACGAACGTCGCCACGAAATTCCATTTTTCCTACGCGCGCTTCCTCGAAAACCGCCTGCGCGACGAGTACGGGTTCTTCGGCACCCCCATCCGCATCTCCGTCCGCCGCCGCGCGGACCACCGTGGACGGGGTAGGGCTGAGAAGGCATAGGTTCGCCGGAACCCAGAACGCCAGAACCTCGGAACCCCGAGCCCCCGTTCCCGGTTATACTGTCGTGCGGGATACGTCGCAGATGGCAACACCCAGACGGGAGCTGTTCAAGGCCGTGGAGGTGTGCGAGGTCGCCGAGGTGCAGCCTTACGTGCTGCGGTCCTGGGAAGCGGAGTTTCCGCAACTGGGACAGGCGCCCTCGAACGGCGGGCCGCGCGTCTATCGGCGTGAAGATCTCGAGATGGTCTTGCGCATCAAGTCGCTGGTGTTCGGCGAGGGCCTGACGCTGGCGGGGGCGCGACGCCGGCTGGACGAAGCGGACGATGGCTCCGATCGGCCGACGGTGCTGGTTGAAGAAGTGCTGGGCGAGCGGGCACGCGAGCGCGTGCGCGCGGTGCGCGACGGACTGCAGGGCATCCTGCAGATGCTGTCGAGCGAGCACGGCCAGCCAGAGTTGGTGCTGGCCGCGCCTGCCGCCTCGGCGAAGCGCGCCAGCAAAGGCGCCAAGCGGCGGAGTGCGTGAGCGCGCGCCTCGCTGGTGGCCCACCGCACGGAGCACTTGTTTTTCGGGATGTAGCGCAGCCTGGCTAGCGCGCCTGCTTGGGGTGCAGGAGGTCCCGGGTTCGAATCCCGGCATCCCGACCACATCATGGAATGCCGCGAGGCCCCGCCTCGCGGCATTCGGACCCTACGCATGAACAAGAACGGAATCGTTGCGGTCGTTGTCGTCATCACTGCGGTCGTGCTGGTGGGCCTCTGGGTGATGCGCAGCGGCCAGACCCGCCCGGGTGGCCGCCAGTTCGATTGCTCGGCGCCGCCCTCCGCTCCTGCGAACCTCGCCTACACCAAGGACGGCGAGACGATCACCGGCACCTGGACCGCGCCAACGGGCGAGAACCCGCCCACCACCTACGTCGTCGAGGTGGGCAGCCAGGCCGGCCTGAACAACCAGGGCACCTACGTCGTCCCCGCGACGCAGACCAGCTTCGGACGGCCGACGCCGGCGGGCAACTACTTCGTCCGCGTTTACTCGCGCAACGCGTGCGGGACGAGCCCGGCCTCGAACGAAATCAACTTCTCGGTGCCCTAGCCTGCGGGCGCCGGATCGCCTCCGGCAGCGTTTCATGCGTTGGCTGACCCTCACCAGCATCCTCGCGATGGCCGCGGCGCTCGCGGTGGCGACCGTGCGCGCGCCGGCCACCGTGACGGCCGCCTACGCGAATCGCGTCTACCCGGCCCTGCAGTCGGGTCTCACGCCGCTTTCCAACCGCACCAGCGTCCCGCTGTTCGACGTGTTCGTGATGGGGCTGGGCATTGGCCTCGTAGTCGCGTTGGTCGTGTCCGTCCGCCGCGCGTGGAAGCGTCGGAAATTCGCGCCGCTGGTTCGCGTGGTGCTGGTCGTCCTGGCCGCGGTGTCGCTGTCATACCTGTGGTTCGTCGCGGCGTGGGGCCAGAACTACCGGCGTCCCGGCGTCGAGTCGTCCATCGGCGGTTTCGAGGCGGGGCGGGTGACGCCCGCCGCAGTGCGCGCGCTGGCCGAGCGCGCGGTCGCCGAGGCCAATCGTCTCCACGCGCCCGCGCATGCCCATGGATTTCCCGCCATCGACGCCGTGCCGGCCTCACTCGCCGCCGCGCTGCACCAGGTCGAGCGCGAGCTGGGCCGACCGACGCCCACCGTGTTCGCGACGCCGAAGCGGCCGCTGACGGCGCCGTACATGCGCGCCGTGGGCGTGAGCGGGATGCTCGCGCCGCTGTTCCTCGAGACCTATCTCAACCCGGACCTCACGGGGCCCGAGCGCCCGTACGTGCTGGCGCACGAATGGGCGCACCTGTCGGGATTCGCGCCCGAGGAAGACGCGAGCTTCGTCGGGGTGCTGGCCGCACTCGATGCCGATGTGGCCTCGCAGTACAGCGCCTGGCTCTTCCTGGTGTTCGAGGCCGCACGGCAGTTGCAGCCGGTGACGCGCGACCTGGTGCTGGCGGAACTGGCCGACGGCCCGCGACGCGACCAGCAGGACATCGAGGCCCGGCTTCGGAGCCGCGTGCCGTGGCTGGACCGCGCGAGCTGGGTCGCCTACGACCGCGCCATCAAATCGCAGGGGGCCGACGCGGGCGTGGCCGGCTATGGGCGTGTCGTGCAACTGCTGCTCGGCAGCGGCGCGCTGGATGGCACGCGGGCCACGTCATGACGCGAACAGTGACCGTGGATCCTGAGCACCCGGATCCGGATGTCATCGGCGAGGCCGCGGAGGTGATCCGCCGCGGCGGCCTCGTGGCGTTCCCGACGGAAACGGTGTACGGGCTGGGCGCCAACGCGCTGGACGCCGATGCGGTCCGGCGCATCTTCGAGGCCAAGGGACGTCCTTCCACCGATCCGCTCATCGTGCACATCGCGCACGTGGGGCAGCTGGCACAGGTGGCATCGCACGTGCCGCCCGCCGCGCGGAAGCTGGCGCTGGCGTTCTGGGCGGGGCCGCTGACGCTCATCGTGCCGAAGAAGCCCGTCATCCCGGACGTGGTGACCGCCGGCCTGCCGTCGGTGGCAGTGCGCGTGCCCGCTCACCGCGTGGCCCGGGCGCTGATGGAAGCCGCGGGCGTGCCGGTGGCGGCGCCCAGCGCGAATCGGTTCTCTCGGCCCAGTCCCACGCGTGCCGCCCACGTAATCGACGACCTCGGTGGTCGCATCGACCTCGTGCTGGACGGTGGCCCGACGCCGATTGGCGTCGAGTCGACGATCGTGGACTGCACGGTCACGCCGCCGGTGCTGCGGCGGCCGGGCGGCATCACGCGAGAGCAGCTGCTGGCGCACGTCCCTGACCTGGTGGTGGAGCAGGGGCTCGGAGAGGCCGATGCCGCTCAGCCCGCGCCGGGTCAGCTGCTCCGGCACTACGCGCCGCGCGCGCGGGTCACGCTCTACGAGGGGTTACCCGAGGCGGTGGTGGCACGCGTGAGCCGCGACGCGCGCCAGCTGGCGGGGCAGGGGAGCCGCGTCGGGATCCTGGCGCCCGAAGAAGAGGTGATGGCGCTTGCGCCGGCCATCGCCGCACTGGCCTCGAGCGGGCGTGTGATGGCGCGCGCGTTCGGGCCCCGGAGCAATCCCGACCAGGCCGCCCGCCTGCTGTTCGATACCATGCGCGCCCTCGACGCTGAGGGCCCCGACGTGATGCTGGCGATTGGCGTGGGCCCCGAGGCCATCGGCGCCGCGATTCACGATCGGTTGCGGCGGGCGGCGGAGGGGCGGGTTATCCGCGTGTGACGCGGAGCCGACGCGGATGGCGCAGAGTCCGGGCCGCAGATTACGCGGATGAAGGTTCCGCGGCCCGGATCTGCGCCATCCGGGCCCATCAGCGTTTGAGCTCTCCGCGTCGCAGCTGCCGGTACATCTCAAGGGAGTCCCGGATGATCTGCACCGCCTCTTCAGTGCCCAGGAAGTCTTCCACGACCACCTGCTTGTTCTCGAGCAGCTTGTAATCCTCGAAGAAGCGCTTGATCTCACGCAGCAGGTACGCGGGCAGGCTCTTGTGATCGGGGTAGTCGGTGACCGCGGGATCCTTCGTGCTCACCGCGATGATCTTGTCGTCGATCCCCTTCTCATCTCTCATCCGCATGACACCAATCGCGCGCGCTTCTACGATGGTCAGCGGGCTCACCGATTCCTGTCCCAGCACCAGCGCGTCCAGCGGGTCCCAGTCGTCGCAGTAGGTGCGGGGAATGAAGCCGTAGTTGGCGGGGTAGTGCACCGCGCTGTGAAGAACGCGGTCGAGCCGGAGGAATCCGGTCTCCTTATCCAACTCATACTTGTTCTTGCTGCCCATCGGCACCTCGATCACCACCGGGAAGGCGGATTCGATGAGGTGGTCGTCTACGTAGACGTCATGCCATGCGTGCATCCTTTGATCATAGTTGACGTGGATCTGTTACTATTCACCCGTTTTGGGGGGACCCATGCCAGAAGGCCCGATCACCAGTGTGCCCGGCGGACAGCCGGGAGTGTCCCGACGTAACTTCATCAAGGGCGTGATTGCCGCGGGGGCAACCGTCTCCGCCTCGGCATACCTGTTCCGCGCCAACATCGCCGGCCAGGACAGCTCCCTGCCCGGATCGGTGGAGCGCCTCATCACGCTCAACGTGAATGGCCAGGAGCGGCGGGTCGACGTGCTCAAGCATGAGACCCTCGCGATGACGCTGCGCTACAAGCTCGGGCTGACCGGCACCAAGCTCGGCTGCGACCGCGCGGAGTGTGGCGCGTGCACCGTTCTGGTGGACGATGTGCCCCACTATTCGTGTTCGGTGCTCACGCACACGGTGCGCGGCAAGAAGATTGTCAGCATAGAAGGGCTCGCGGCGCCCGACGGCACGCTGCACCCGGTGCAGCAGGCGGTGGTCAACGGCCAGGGCTTCCAGTGCGCGTTCTGTATGCCCGGGTTCGTGATGGCCACGGTCGGCTACCTGAAGACCAACCCGAGCCCGACGCGGGCCCAGTTGGCGCATGGCATCTCCGGCAACCTGTGCCGCTGCGCAGACTACAACAAGATCCTCGACGTCATGATGAATGCCGCCGACCTGATGCGGAGGGCCTGAGATGGCGGACTACAAGCTGATCGGCAAGAACTACGTCACGCCGGACCTCGTGGCCAAGGTCACGGGCAAGGCGCGTTATGCCGAGGATTACCGCGCAGAAGGCATGCTGTTCATCAAGCTGCTGCTGAGCCCGCGCCCGCACGCGCGAGTGACTCGCATCGACGCCAGCGCCGCGCTGGCCATGCCTGGTGTTCACGGGGTCCTCACGGCCGACGACATGCCGGCCCCGCCCCCGCCGCCCGCCCCGCCTGCCGCGCCGCCGGCGCCGGCCGCGCAGGGCGGCGCCCGTGGCGGAGAGCAGGGCGCTGCGGCGCCCAACGCGGGAGCGCCGGCTGCCGGCGCCACCGGGGCCGCGACCCCCGCTGCCGCGCCCGCGGCCGCCGCCGCTGCTGCCGCGCCGGCCGCGGCCCAGCCGCCCGCACCGCCACGCCCGAACGTGCCGGCCGAGGTTGCCCTCACCAGGGAACCCGTTTACGAGGGTGAGCCGATCCTGGCCGTCGCCGCCGACTCGGAAGAGATCGCGGCCGCCGCCATCGAGCGCATCGTCGTGGACTACGAGCCGCTGCCGTTCGTCATCGACCCGCTCGACTCGCTCAAGCCCGGCGGCCCCGACGGCCGCGTGGGCGGTAACGTGTTCGTCGGCGCGAACCTCCAGTCGCTGAAGTGGACCGCGGAGGACATCGCCCAGGTCGAGGCCGGCAAGTTCCCGGCGACGGCCGAAGCGGCCGAGACGCTCGTCTACGGCGACGTGGAGAAGGGCTTCGCGGAGGCCGACCTCGTCATCGAGCGCGACCACTATCAGCAGACCACCAGCCACCAGCCGCTCGAGACGCGGACGGCCATGGCCTACTGGCAGAACGGCAAGTGCTACCTGCATGGGTCCACGCAGAGCGTGGCCCGGACCGTGGCCTCGGCAGCCGGCTGGATCGGCATCAAGCCCGAAGAGCTGGTGCTCATCAGCGAGTACACCGGCGGCGGCTTCGGCAGCAAGATCCCCGGCGCGCACTCGATGGCGATTCCGGCGCTGATGTCGAAGAAGCTCAACGGCCGGCCGGTCATGATGCGCATCTCGCGCGAGGAAGAGACCTACATCGGACGCACCCGCCCCGGCTACCAGGGCTGGATCAAGATGGGCTTCAAGAAGGACGGACGCATGACCGCATGCGACGTCTTCGTCGTCGAAGCGGCCGGCCCCTACCGCCGGCAGGGTGACCACGCGACGTCGGCCAACAACGCGTCGCTGATGTACCAGGTGCCGAACATGCGCTTCCGGGGCGTGTCGGTGGCGACCAACACGCCGCCGGCCACGTCGCAGCGCGCACCGGGCGGCCTGCAGGCCGCGGTGATGTTCGAGCCGATGATTGACGAGGCCGCGCGCAAGCTCGGCCTGGACCGCATCGCCATCCGCAAGACCAACGCGCCGGAAGGCCAGGCCCAGTTCGGCCTGGTGCCGGTCAACGCCCCGCCCGGACGCCCGCGCAACAAGCTCACCAGCTGCTTTGTCAAGGAGTGCCTCGACAAGGGCGCCGAGATGTTCAATTGGGAGGAGCGCAAGCAGCGGAGCGGCCAGCGGCGTGGCAACAAGATCACCGGCGTGGCAGTGGCCACCGGGTCCTACACCGCCGGTTCGATCGGCGTGGACGGCCTGTGCGTCCTCAAGCCCGATGGCAAGCTCTACATCCACCAGGGCATCGGCAACCTCGGCACCCACTCGGTCAGCGACACGGCCCGTGTCATCGCCGAGCAGGTGGACATGCCGTGGGAGAACTGCGTGGTGGTCTGGGGCAACACCGGCAACCACCTGGCGTGGAGCTCGGTGCAAGCCGGCAGCCAGACGACCTATGCCCACACCCGCGCGAACTACGCCGCGGGCCAGGCGCTCAAGCGCAACCTGCAGGAGCTGGCCGCCGCCGAGCTGGGCGGGTCGCCGGACGACTACGACGTCGGCAATGAGCGCGTGTTCCGGAAGGGCAACCCCGGTCGCGCCATCCCGTTCGCCAAGGCGGCCGAGCTGGCCATCAAGCGGGGCGGCAAGTTCGACGGCCACGAGGTGCCGAAAGAGCTGAACGGCATGACCAAGGCCTCGGCCGCCGGCCTGGCCGGGCTGGGCCTGATGGGCGTGGCGCGCGACAACCTGCCACGCGACGGGCAGACCTACTCGTTCCAGGCCGCGTTCATCGAGATCGAGGTCGACGCCGAAACCGGCGCCTACCGCATCGTCGATTACCTGGCCGTGGCCGACGTGGGCACCGTGATGCACCCGAACAGCCTGGGCGGCCAGATCCACGGTGGCGCCGTGCAGGGCTTCGGTCACGTGCGCAGCCAGACGCTGGTCTACGACCCGCACTACGGCGCGGCGCTGGCCAACCGCCTCTACAACAACAAGCCGCCGACGATGCTCGACATCCCGGTCGAGGCGCCCATGCGGTGGGCGGCCGTCGAGTTGCCCGACCCGACCAACCCGATTGGCGCGAAGGGCATCGGCGAGCCGGCCATCGGCGCCGGCGGCGGCGCCCTCATCTGCGCGCTCGCAGACGCCGTGGGCGATGGGATCCTGCGCCGAACCCCGGTGCACCCCGAGCAGATTCTCATGTCGCTGGCCGCCGGCACGCCGGCGTATGAAACGCTGACGGCGTTCATCTAGGAGGACCGGAAGATGCCTGCTGCAATCCGCGATGTAATGCCGGCATTCGAGCTGTTCCAGCCCACCAGCGTGGCCGACACGCTCGGGCTGCTGGAGCGCCACGGCGGTG
>DAIRFN010000026.1:0-26788 GCA_036795065.1 Vicinamibacterales bacterium | reverse complement strand
GATGGATCCGCCGGGTCCGTTCCATCAGGCGCAGCACGAGATCGTAGTCCTGCGAGAAGTCGAAAGCCGACCGGAACCCGCCCACCTCGGTCATCAGGGCCCGGCGCACCACCAGGAAGTGGCACGCGTACATGTTCGACAGGAAGAGGTCCGGCGACCAGTCGGGCTTGAAGTAGGCGTCGGCGCGCGAGCCATCGGGCTCGAGCTTGTCCTCGTCCGTGTAGACGATGTCCGGTCGCGTCTCGTATCGATTCAGGTGCTCGACCACGCGGACGAGCGCGTGCGGCAGCAGCGCATCGTCGTGATCCAGCAGGCCGACGTAGTCGCCCGTCGCCGCGCCCAGGGCGACGTTGCTGGCCGCGGAGATGCCGCCGTTGACGGGCAGGTGATGCAGCTTGATGCGCGCGTCGAGGGTGGTGAGCTCGGCCAGCGCGTCGAGCGTGCGCGGATCGTCGGAGCCGTCGTTGGCGACGTGCCACTCCCAGTGCGGATAGGCCTGCGCCACCACCGACGCGGCGCAGGCGTGCAGCCACCGGCGATCGGTGTTGTAGACCGGCGTGATGATGGAGACGAGCGGCTGGTACGGGAAGCCCGCGGCCACCGCCTTCATCTGCCCGAGCGCCGCGTCATCAGGGGTGTGCGCGAGGCACCAGCGCGCGTAGCGCGCGTTCTCGGCGTCGCGATCGGCCGCGAACGCCGCGCTCCGCCGCATGCGATTGGCCGTGAGGCCGACGCCGTGCTGGCGCACGGAATGCCACGCCGTGCGCAGCAGGCGAGCGCGTTCGTGGCCGGAACGCGACCAGAACGATCGCCACACGTCGAGCCAACCGGGCATGCGCGCTCCATTGTGGGCCACAAAATGCGCGTGTTACAATCCGGGATTACCCAAGCTGCATGAAATCCTCGCCGAGCGCAGCTGTCCTGGTCCTCAACTACAACGGCATCGACCATCTCCGGACGTGCCTGCCCACGCTCGAGCGGATGGACTACACGAACGCACAGCTCGTGGTCGTCGACAACGGGTCGCGCGACGGATCGGCCGAGTACGTGCGCTCGCACCATCCTGCGGTGCGGGTCATCGAGCTCGGGCGGAACCGCGGATTCACGGGCGCCTACAACGCGGCCATCGGGGCGGTGTCGGCCGAGTGGGTGGCGCTGCTCAACAACGACACGCGCGTGGACCCGGCCTGGCTCACCGAGCTGGTGGCCGCGGCCGAGCGCCACCACGCCGCCGCGGCCGCGGCGGCCATCGTGGACTGGGACGGCTCGCGCGTGGACTTCGTGGGCGGCCTGCCGACGTTCATCGGCCACTCGTGGCAGATCGACTACGGCCAGCCGGTAGGCCGCGAATACCCCGAGCGGCAGATCCTGTTCGGGTGCGGCGGCGCCGTGATGGTTCGCCGCAACGTGTTCCTGGAGAGCGGCGGCTTCGACGACGATTACTTCATCTACTTCGAGGACGTGGACCTCGGGTGGCGGCTCACGCTGATGGGACACCCGACGGTGTTCGCGCCGAAGGCCGTCACCTATCACCGCCTGCACGGCACCACGCGCGAGTGGGCCCAGGCCATGAAGCTGCGTCTCTACGAGCGCAACGCGCTCGCGACCGTCTTCAAGAACTACGGCCAGGACGCGCTGGCGCGCGTGCTGCCGGCCGCCGTCGCGCTGACGCTGCAGCGGAATCTCGTGCAGGCCGACCTCGACGGCAAGGCCATCCAGTTCGGGAGAACCCTGCCACGCGCGTGGCCGGTGCCGCCGCAGATCGCGGGCCTGCTGATCGCGCTCGAGGACTTCGCCAGGTCGCTTCCCCGCCTCCGCGACCAGCGGGCATTCATCCAGTCACGCCGCCGGGTGCCGGACGCCGAGGTGCTGGCCCTGATGCCAGAGCCGCTGCGGCTGCACGACCTGGGCGACCGTTACCGCGACACCGCCGAGGCACTGGTGCGCGACTTCAGGATTGCCGAGCTCTTCGGCCTGAGCGTGCCTGCGCGCGTGACCGTCGCAAGCAGTGCCGGGGCTGACCTGTCCCGCGACCGGTCGAGCGACGCCCCGGCGCTCGGCGCCCATCCCGGCGTCGTCTCCGTGATCGTGCTCACCGCGAGCGGTGCGAAGCACCTCCCCGACTGCCTCGACTCCCTCCGCCAGCAGGACTGGCCCGCCGACCGTCTCGACGTCATCGTCGTGGACAACGGCTCGGCCAAGGATCCGACGGCCGTGGCGCTCCGGCACGCTCCGGCCGCGCGCGTCGTCCGGACGGGCGCCAACCTGGGCTTCTCCGCCGGCAACAACGCCGGCGCCCGTGTGGCGCGAGGCGAGTGGCTGCTGTTCCTGAATGACGACACGCGGGTCGACCGGGCGTGCGTCTCGCGTCTGGTGGACACGGCCACCAGGCGCGGTGCGGCGTCGGTCGGGGCGAAGATCCTCGACTGGGCCGGCGGGCGCATCGACTTCGCCGGCGGCCTCGCCAACTTCGAAGGCCGCGGGTATCCGCTCGGCTGGGATGCGGAGGCCGCCACCTTCCCGACCCGCGAGCAGCCGCTGCTCTTCGGTTGTGGCGCCGCCGTGCTCTTCCGACGGGATGCGTTCGAGGCCTCGGGCGGGTGGGACGAGCCGACCTTCGCCTACTACGAGGACGTGGAATTCGGCTGGCGGCTCTGGCTGCTGGGCCACGAGGTGTGGTTCGCCCCGGATGCCATCGTCTATCACAGGCATCACGGCACCTCGGGGGCCGAGAGCCCGGCGCGGCTCCGCGCGTTCGAGCGGAACGCCCTGCGGATGATCTACGCGCTGCTCGAGGAGCCGACGCTGCAGCAGGCGCTGCCAGCGGCGCTGTTGCTCTCGCTGGATCGCATCGCGCTCGGCACCCCGTTCAGCCGCGCGACCGAGGGGCAGCCGGCGCCCGATACCCTGCATCACCTCGGCGCCCGGCTGCGGCCGGGCATCGTGAAGATACGGCTGCTCCACGCGCTCAGCCGTCGGGGCGCACAGCGCAGCAAGGGCATCGCGGCAAACCTGAAGCAGGTCGGTCCCGGCGGACTGGCCGGTGCCACGGCGTCCGCCGTGCGCGATGTGCTGCGGGGCTGGGAGGCGCCGCCGGCCCGCGACCGGTTCCTCATCGAACGCGCCTCGCCCGATTCGGTTGCCCACGCCCAGCCCGAGACGGTGCCGACGGCCTCGGTCGCCGCCCTGCTGGGCATCCAGGACTTTCTCGACATGCTGCCGGACCTGGGCGCGCGGCGCGCGTGGCTGCAGGCGCGACGACAGCGCAGCGACGCCGAGATTGTCGAGCGCTTCGGCGGGCACTGGCGCAGCGCTGTCCCGTCACCGCGGCTGGACCTTCACATCGGGCTCAGGAGAGCGCTGGTGGACACGCTGTCAGCCGTCCTCGGCGCCCTGCCCCCGGCCGTCGACCTGCGCGACTCGGCCTCGTGACGCCCGTGGTACCCTGACACGGCTCTTATCCGAGCTGTTCACCTTTCCCTCTTCCCTTTCGCTGGAGTCGTGTCTTGTCCACCTGCTTAGTCACCGGCGGAGCCGGGTTCATCGGGTCGCACGTGGCGGCGGCGCTCGACCGGCGCGGCCACACCGTGGTGGTGCTGGACGACCTGAGCGGCGGCGCCCGCGACTACGTGCCGGCCGGGGCCGAGTTCGTGGAAGGCAGCGTCACCGATGTCGGGCTGGTGGACGGGCTGTTCGCGTCGCACCGGTTCGAGCACGTGTTCCACCTGGCGGCGTACGCGGCCGAGGGGCTGAGCCACTTCATCCGCCGCTTCAACTACACGAACAACGTCATCGGGTCGATGAACCTCGTCAACGCGGCCGTGAACTTCGAGGCCCGGACGTTCGTGTTCACCTCGTCCATCGCGGCCTATGGCGCGGGCCAGTCGCCGATGACCGAGGGCACCACGCCGATGCCCGAGGACAGCTACGGCATCGCGAAGTACGCCGTCGAGCTCGACCTGAAGGCCGCGCATCATATGTGGGGGCTGGACTACGTGATCTTCCGCCCCCACAACGTGTACGGCGAGCACCAGAACATCGGCGATCGCTATCGCAACGTCATCGGCATCTTCATGAACCAGATCATGAAGGGCGAGCCAATGACCATCTTCGGCGACGGCGAGCAGACCCGCGCGTTCTCTTACGTTGGCGACGTCGCCCCGGTCATCGCCCGGGCCATCGAGACGCCGAAGGCACTGAACCAGGTGTTCAACGTCGGCGCCGACGTGCCGTACAGCGTCAACTACCTGGCAAAGGCCACCGCCGCGGCCATGGGCGTGCCCGATGCGCCCGTGCGCCATCTCGAGGCCCGCAAGGAAGTGGTGCACGCCTACGCCACGCACGACAAGGTGACGCAGGTGTTCGGGCTCGGCGCCCCGGTGTCGCTCGAGGACGGCCTGTCGCGCATGGCGCAATGGGCGAAGATCGCCGGCCCGCGCGCCAGCAGCCGCTTCGAGAACATCGAGGTGATGAAGAACCTGCCGCCCTCCTGGAAGTGAGAAGGCGGAAGGCAAAAGGCAGAAGGCGGAAAGCGGACGTGAAACGCTACGGGATGCGCTCACGAAAGCGGCTGGCGAGCGAGTCGCGGTTCAGCAGCGCCGAGATCGCGGCCGTCGAGGCCACACGCGAGCCCTGCACCGTGCGACGGGCCTGCCAGAACTCCCCTGCCCTGGTCAGCGCGTCCCACTTCGCCTTCAGGTAGCTGCTGGCGCGCCCGCGACCGACGAACACCGCCATCCCCGCCACCGAGGCCGCCACGTGCAGCGGCAGGTAGCGCCAGAGGAGCCCCGCCGGCATGTTCTTCAGGAACATCCACTCGAGATTGCGGTGGCCGTGGTACACCGCAAACGCGCTCCCGACGCCGGCGCTGGCCGATCCCACGTGGTGCACCACCGCGTCGGGTACGTACCAGCATCCACGTCCCGCCAGTTGCAGGCGGAAGCCCAGGTCCACGTCTTCGGCATAACAGAAGAAGCGCTCGTCGAACCCGCCCGCGCGCGTCCAGTCGTCCCGGCGATAGAGGGCGGCGGCGGCGCACGCCGAGAACACCGGCCGCGCCTGCGAGGCCTCCGGCACGGTGGCAAGCTGCTTGGTGTGGCCATGGCGCCAGACCAGCCCGCTGACGTGGCACACGTCACCGACGCCGTCCAGCCGGCCGGGTTGGCCATCCAGCATCAACCGTGAGGCGAACGACGCGGCTTCGGGGTGCGCCTCGGCGGCCACCAGCAGGGTGGCGAGCCACGCGGGTTCTGGAAACGCGTCGGGATTGAGCAGGGCGATGAGATCGCACGAGGCCAGGTGCTCGACGGCACGGTTGTTGGCCGCCGCGAAACCAAGGTTCGTGGGCAGGGCGATCACGTGGACGGGCGTGGCCCAGCCGCGCGTCGCCTCGTCGATGGCGGCGAGCGTGTGGTCGCTGCTGGCGTTGTCGACGATGACCACCGCGTCCGGCGGGCGGGTCTGCCCGGCCACGGCGGCCAGGGCGCGGCTGATGAAGGCTTCGGCGTTCCAGGTGACGAAGACGAGGCCGACCGTCATGGGATGGCGACGGTCGTCGGTCCCTACCGGGGAACGGCCATCCCCGCGATGGCCTGCTGGCGGGCGATCCGCTCGAGGTCGGCGTCCACCATCATGCGCACCAGCCCCGTGAAGTCCACCGACGGCTCCCAGCCGAGCACCTTGCGGGCCTTGGATGGATCGCCGATGAGGTGATCCACCTCCGCGGGGCGCAGGAAGCGCGGGTCGGTGCGGAGGTACTTCTCCCAGTCCAGGCCGGCGTGCGAGAACGCCTCCTGCACCAGGTCCTTCACCGAGTGGGCCACGCCCATGGCCACCACGTAGTCGTCCGGCTGGTCCTGCTGGAGCATCAGCCACATGGCGCGCACGTAGTCGCCGGCAAACCCCCAGTCGCGGCACGCATCGAGGTTGCCGAGCCCCAGGTGATCGGCCATGCCCAGCTTGATGCGGGCGACGCCGTCGGTGACCTTGCGGGTGACGAACTCGAGGCCGCGGCGGGGCGACTCGTGGTTGAACAGGATGCCCGCGCACGCGAACAGGTCGTAGCTCTCGCGGTAGTTCACCGTGATGTAGTGCCCGAAGACCTTCGAGACGCCGTAAGGGCTGCGCGGGTAGAAGGGCGTCAGCTCGGTCTGCGGCACCTCGCGCACGCGGCCGTACATCTCGCTGGACGACGCCTGATAGAACCGGATCTTCGGGTTCACGCGCCGCACGGCCTCGAGCGCGCGCGTGACGCCCTGCGAGTTGAACTCGCCGGTCAGCATGGGCTGATCCCACGACGCGGGGACGAACGACATCGCGGCGAGGTTGTAGAACTCGTGCGGGTCGGACTGCTCCACGGCCTTGATCAACGAGAGCTGATCCAGCAGGTCGGCCTGGATGATCGTGACCTTGTCCTTCAGGTGCTCGATGCGCCACTCGTTGGGGGCGCTCAGCCGGCGGGCCACGCCGAACACCTCGTAACCCTTCGAGAGGAGGAGTTCGGCGAGGTAGGAGCCGTCCTGGCCGGTGATACCCGTGATCAGTGCGCGCTTAGCCATGGCAATCCTTCACGATAGCGCGAAAAGCCGAGGGGCGGCAACACCGCTTCTAGATCCGATATCCCGCCGCCTTCGCGTCGTCGAAGAACATCCGCACGGTTTCGAGCGAGTAGTCGCCGAGGTCCTTTCCCACCAGCGACAGCTTCCGGAGGATGTCGTTGGTCACGGTGATGATGTGACAGCCGATCTCGTGCGCCTGGAACACGTTCAGCACTTCGCGCGGGCTGGCCCAGATGAGCTCGGCGCGGGGCGCCCGTTTCAGGATGTCGAGCGCGGCGCGCATATGCGGTACGGGGTCGCGGCCGGTATCGGCCACGCGTCCCGCGAAGACCGACACGTTCGACGGCGCCCCGCCTTCGAGCGCCTCCACCACGGCCTGGACCTGTTCGAGGGTCATCAGCGCGGTGACGTTCAGCTTCACCCCGGCGTGCGACAGCCGGTGGACCAGGTCGTAGGCGGGCTCGCGGCGGGTGTTCGTGACCGGGATCTTCACGTAGACATGATCGCCCCACGAGGCCATCTCGCGCGCCTGCCGTTCCATGTCGTCGAACTCGTCCGAGAACACCTCGAACGAGATGGGCCGGTCGGGAATGGCGGCCAGCACCTCCTTTGCGAAGGCGCGATAGTCGGTGATGCCCGCCTTGCGCATCAGCGTGGGGTTGGTGGTGAACCCCTTGATGTGCGGCTCGCGATACATCGCGAGCATGCCGGGCAGCTCGGCGCCATCGGCGTAGATCTTCGTCCGGAGGTCAGCCAGTGTCATGTACGCGTCAGCGTCGGCGCCCCGTCGGAGCCGGCCTCCCGGCCTCGCGGGCCAGCAGCCAGTCGGCAGCCTCGGCCAGCGAGCCGACACGGGCGTCCGGTTCGTGGGGAACCGCTTCATCGTACCCGTAATCCACGAGGATTGTCACACCACAGCCCGCCGCCTTGCCCGCCTCGACGTCGCGCCAGCGATCGCCCACCATCGCGCTCGCCGCCATGTCGTAGACCGGCGCCTGCAGCAACATCCCCGGTTTCGGCTTCCGGCACGCGCACTGGTCGGCGTCGACGTGCGGGCAGACGCGGATGTCGTCGAGGCCGAGCTCGTCGCGCATGCGCGCGTGGATGGCATCGACCACCTCGCGCGTGGTCAGGCCGCGCACGACGTCGGGCTGGTTGGTGACCACGACGAGCGCATAGCCCGCTGCGCGCAGCCGCTCGAGCGCCGCGGGCACGCCGGGCAGGATCTCCATGTCCTCCGCCGAGGCTGGCGGGCGGGGCATTCCGTCCCGCACGGTCGCCCGGTTGATCACCCCGTCGCGATCGAGAAACACCGCTCGTTTCAACATGTCTATCGCGCCGATTCCCACTTCGTCGCATTCGCCTTGAGCGTCGGGTGTGAGACCAGCAGATGCCACACCACCGCCTGGAAGGCCTCGCTGTGCGGCGTCACGGTGTCGGGGTTCACGGTGGGAACGATGACGCAGGCGTCGGCGACTGTCGCGGTGTAGCCTCCGTCGCGTCCGACCACACCCACGATGGCGGCGCCGGTCGCCTTTGCGAACTGCAGGGCGCGCACCAGGTTCGGGCTGATGTTCTTCTCGAGGCTGCCGCCCCCGACCGAGAAGACGAACAGGCCATCGTCTTTTTTGAGGCGGCTGCCCTTCAGCCACTCGACGAATACGGTCTCCCACCCCTCATCGTTGGTCCGCGCGGTCAGCTCCGACACGTTGTCGGTGGGCGCGTAGGCCTCGAAGCCCGCCAGCTTGCGGAAGTCGTTCACCGCGTGCCCGCAGTTGCCGGCGCTGCCGCCGACGCCGAGGAAGAAGAGCCGCCCCCCGCGGGCGCGGACGTCGGCCAGCACGTCCACGACGCGCTCGATGGCCGCGCGGTCCAGGGACTGGAGCACCTGCGCCGCTTCCGCCAAGTGCTGTTCGGTATAGGTCACGTTGGGTTCCACTCAGGTTCAACGCACACAGGTTCGAAGCACGATCGACTTCCTGTCGTTGGCGCTCGCATGTCAACCGGCACGCCCGCGCAGGTAGGCGTCGGTCTCCGCCAGTCCTTCGGGGGATCCTATCTCGTAGAAACGCTGTTGCACCTCGAAGGCCGCCAGGTCGCCCGCCGCCAGCAGGTCCTGGTAGACGCGCGCCAGGTCCAGCGGCTGGTCCGCTGGATACCGCTCGAACGCGCCGGCCTTTAGCACGCCCAGGCCCCAGTCGATATGGTGCATCTCTGGCGTGCGGGCCTTCTTGTCGTAGCGGACGATCCGGCCGTCGACGAACTCCACGTTGCTGGTGTCGAAGAGGCCCTCGTTGCGGTAGACCGTCATCAGGCCCGACCGCCCGCTCTGCCGGAAGGCGCGCTCCACCGCGCCGAAATCGCACTCGAGATACGAGTCGCCGTACATCACGAAGAACGCGTCGCCCAGGCGCGGCAGGGCGCGACGAATCGCGCCGCCGGTCCCGAGCAGCACGGGGCCGTCGTGCACATAGGCGAAGCGCATGCCCCACCGGCCGCCGTCGCCGAGCGCCGATTCCAACTGGTCCGCCCTGTAGCCCACCAGCCAGACGACGTCGGTGAGGCCCTGCTGGCGCAACAACTCCACCTGGTGCACCGCGAAGGGCCGTCCGGCCACCTCGACGAGCGCCTTCGGGATGGTCTCGGTGAGGGGCCGGAGCCGGGTGGCCAGCCCGCCGGCGAGGATGGCAACGGGAAGGCTCACGCCAGCAGGACCTTCGTGCCCTCGAAGTCGAAGCGGAACCGCACTTCTTCGAGACCGGCCTTCGCCATCGCCGCCCGCATGCGGCGATGATCCTCCGAGTAGAACAGCAGGAACCCCCCGCCCCCCGCGCCTACGAGCTTGCCGCCGATGGCGCCATTCTTCAACGCCAGCTCGTACCACTCGTCGATCTGCGGGTTGCTCATGCCGCCAGACCGGCGCTTCTTCTGCTCCCACTGATCGTGCATCAGCGCCCCGAAACCCGCGGTGTCACCCTTCATCAGCGTGTCGCGCGCGCGCAGGCCCAGCACCTTCACCTCGTGCAGGTTCTTCAGCATCCCGGCGTCGCCCTGTTCACTGCGGGCCTTCTGGTCGGCGAGGATGCTGCCCGCGCTGCGCGAGAAGCCGGTGAAGAACAACAGCAGGTTGTCCTCCAGGTTGAACAGCGCGTCCATCGGCATCTGGAGCGGCTCGGCTTCCACGGTGCCGTCGGGATGGAACGTGAAGCAGGTCACGCCACCGTAGGCGGCGATGTACTGGTCCTGCTTGCCCACCGCTTCACCCAGGCGTTTGATCTCGATGTCGCAGGCCAGCTCGGCCAGCTCGCTCGGGTGCAGCAGGCGTTTCCGGTGCGCGTACAGCGCCTTCAGCAGCGCCGTCGTGAAGCTCCCCGACGAACCGAGGCCCGTCCCCGCCGGGATATCGGCCAGCGTCGTGATCTCCACCTGTGGCGTCCTGAAATCGAGCTGGCGCAGCGCCTCGCGGATGATGCGGTGCTGCACATCGTCGATTCGATCCACGTGCTCGAGCTGCGAGTACTTCAGGAAGATGCCCGGCACGAACGGCCGCATCACCGTGACGTAGACGTACCTGTCGATGGCCGCGGCCACGAGGAAGCCGCCGTGCCGCTCGTAATAGGACGGCAGGTCGGTGCCGCCGCCACCGAGGGTGATGCGAAGCGGGCTGCGGGTGATGATCATCGTCGGGAGTCGGGAGCCGGGAGTCGGGCGTCGGAATACCCGCTCTGCCTGTAGATCGCCTCGACCACCTCGAGCGCGTGCTTCGCCTCGGCCAGGCCCGGGTTGGGCTCGCGGCCCTGGCGGAGGTCCTCGACGAACTCGGCGAACTCCAGCGCCCACGACCGGTCGCCGCGCGGATATTCCCAGCTCGTCGTCTCGGGCGGGCCCATCTCGGGGAGCATCCTGTACCAGGTGATGCGCTCCACGCCGTAGCTGCCACCCAGCCCGAAGAGATCCAGCTTCCCCGTGCGCCCGTAGATCTCGAGCGAGAACAGGTTCTTCCACTCGCTGCAGCTGACGTGGAGGAACGCGCACTGCCCGCCCTCGGTGCGGAGGGTGAGGAAGGCGTTGTCGTCCACGGGCATGTCCCAGAAGTAGGTGGCGGCAAAGCCTGCCATCGACGTGAACGGGCCGAGGAACCATGCCGACAGGTCGATGAGGTGCACGCCCTGGTCGATGAGCTCGCCGCCACCCGAGCGCGCGGGATCCGCGCGCCACTCCTTGTCGTACCCCACGCGACCGCCGTGGCCATAGCGCCCACGGACGAACATCAACGGCCCCAACTGGCCGCTGGCGACGATCTCGTGCGCCTTCTGCAGCGCCGGGTGGTACCGGTGGTTGAAGCCCACACGGACGCGCAGGCCACGGTCCCGCGCGGTGGCGACGAGCGGCTCCAGCTCCGCCACCGTGCGCGCGGCCGGCTTCTCCACCAGCACGTGCTTGCCCGCGTCGAGCGCCGCCCGGGTGACCTCGGCCAGCGACTCGTTGGTGGTGGCCACGATGACGATGTCCACGTCCGGGCGCGTGACGGCCTCCTGCCAACGCGGCACGGCGACCGGTGCGGGTGTCGCCGGGCCTGCAGCCCCGGTGCCAGGTGCGAAGTCACGCGCGAGTGCCTCGGCTCGCTCCAGCACCAGGTCCGCGCACGCCACGAGCCGGCCACCGGGCAACGCCACCGCGCGCTTCCGGCCAATGAGGCCGCACCCCACGATGGCCACGCCCGGGCTCATCGTTCTCCCCACGTCCTGCCGCGGTCCTTCGGGACGATGCGGCGCAGGGTGTAGACGTCGGTGGCGTCGAGATCGTCCCGGTGCTGCTGGAACGTGTCCCAGGGATCCCACGGCGCGGAGATCAGCTTGCCCGTGATGCCGTCGCTCTCCGCCGAGCCGAGGTAGACGGCCAGCGCGGCGCCCACCTCCAGCGGTGTCGTGCCGCCCTCGGCCAGCTTCTTCATGCGCTCGTAGAAGCCCTCGCCCACCGCCCCGGCGCCCGCCGCCAGCAGCTGGTCCATCATGCGCGTGTTGAGCGCCCCGGGCGCGATGCTGTTCACGTCGATGCCGTACTCCTTCACGTCCAGCGCCACGCTCTCGGCCAGGCGCACGATGGCCGCCTTCGACGCCGCGTACGCCGTGATACGCGGGAGCGGGTTGGTGGCGCCGCCGCCCGAGAGCTGCACGATCTTCCCGTAGCGCTGCTGCTTGAAGTGGGGGAGCACTTCACGCATGGGCAGCACCGATCCGTTGATGTTCACGTCCATCGCGCGCAGCCACTCGGCCCAGTCGATCTCGTCGAGCGACCCCATCGGGCCGTAGACGCCGGCGTTGTTCACCAGGACGTGCAGCCCGCCCAGTTTCTCGATGGCGGCCGACACCAGCGCCTCGACGTCACCCATCACCGACACGTCGGCGCGCATCGCTTCCACGCGCTGCGATGGGCCGGCCAGCGTGGCCACCTCGTCGCGCGCCTGCATCAGCAGGGATCCGTCGCGCGCACACAGCATGACGCTGGCGCCCGTCGCCACGTAGGCGCGGGCAATGGCGAGCCCCAGGCCCTGGCTGGCGCCGGTGATGAGCGCGGAGCGGTGCGACAGGGAGAACGGCATCGTCAATGTCGGGAGGGGCTGCGGGTATCGGGAACCGGGCGGGTCGTCGACCCTCGGGAACCGACGCCGACGGAGACCATCGCAAACCGTTCGTCGGCACCGACAGTGGCACCGAGGAACCGGTTGGCGTCCACGACCACTCGTCCGACCATCGTCGTCGCCAGCTGATCGAGGTTCACCTGGCGATAGGCGGGCCACTCGGTGGCCACGACCAGGGCGTCGGCGCCGGCCGCGGCTTCCTCGGGCGTGAACAATCGGGTCACGCCCGACAGGTCGTCCGGCAGCGCCTTCACGGCTGGATCGTGCACGCGCACGCGCGCGCCCTGCTGCAGCAGCCAGCGACACAGCTCCACTGCCGTCGAGCGACGCAGCGTGTCGGTGCCCGGCTTGTAGGTCAGCCCCCACACCGCGACCGTCCGGCTCTCGAGCGATCCCAGGAGTGATTCGAGTCGTCGCCGCGCCCAGCCGCGGTGCTCGCGGTTGGACGATTCGACGCCGTCCATCAGCGGCGTGTGACGCCCCACCGCCTGCCCGAGCGCTTTCAGGAAGACGACGTCGCGCGCGAGCGTGCCGCCGGCAAACGCCGCGCCCGGACCGAGGTACGCATGGGGCCCGATGCGCTTCTCGGACTTCAGCCCTCGCTCCACTTCCTTCGCATCGGCGCCCGACTGCTCGCAGAGCGCGGCAATCTCGTTGATGAAGGTGACCGACGTCGCGAGGAACGCGTTGATGGCGTGCTTGGTCATCTCGGCCGACTCCACCGACATCCACTCGATCCGGTCGGTGAAGGGCGCGAACAGCGCCAGCAGCCGCGTGCGATCGCCGTCATCGCGCACCCCGACGATGGCGCGGTCCGGCTTCGTGAACGCCTCGATGGCCCTGCCGAGCCTGAGATTTTCTGGCGAGCATGCAAACGAGACGCGCCGCGCGCCGGACACGGCCGCCCAGGCGCGCTCGAGCCGCGTGACACTGCCCACCGGCAGTTGCGACGAGCTGAGGACCATGGCGCCGTCCTTCAGGTGCGGAAATGCAGCCGTCACGTGGGTGACCACGAAGTCCACGTCGGCCCGATCCTCGTCGTCCACGGGCGTGTCGAAGGCCACCCAGACGATGTCCGCGTCGGCCACGGCCTCGCGAAGGCTGGTCGTGAAACGCAGGCGCCACGCCGCGATGCCCTCGGCCAGCAGCTCCGGCAGACCCGGCTCGGCGACGGGGGGACGAGCCTCGGCCAGCCCGCTTACCGCGTCGGCATCCGGGTCCCAGCCAACCACGGTATGCCCCGCCGAGGCCGCGCAGGCGGAGGTAACCGAGCCCAGGTGCCACAATCCGAGGACGGCGACGTTCATGCGCGCGCCTCGAGCAGGGCCGGGTTCTGCTGCAGGTACTCGAGCGTGCGCATGATGCCCTCGCGGATGGTGAGCGTCGGCACCCAGCCGAGCTCGCGAATCTTCGTGGTGTCGAGGAAGATGAACGGGTTGTCGCCAATCCACCCGCGATCGCCGCCGGTGTAGTCGAGCACCGGGCTGATGCCCAGCCGCTCGGTGATCCACCCGATGGAGTGGTTCACCTCGCAGTACTCGCTGGTGCCCAGGTTGTAGACCTCGATGGTCCGGCGCGTCTTCGCCATGGCCAGCAGCATCGCGTCGAGACAGTCGCCGATGTAGAGGTACGACTTGCGTTGCCTGCCGTTCCCCAGCACGCGCAGCCGCGTCGGGTCGGCTCGCAGGCTCTTGTAGAAGTCGAACACGTGCCCGTGCGTGTAGCGCTCGCCCAGGATGGACACGAACCGGAAGATGCAGCCCTCGAAGCCGAAGCCCGCGCCGTAGGCGGCGATGAGGCCTTCGCCCGCCAGCTTCGAAGCGCCGTAGAGCGAGGTCTGCACGGGAAAGGGCGCGTCCTCTGGCGTGGGGAACACGTGTGCCTCGCCGTACACCGACCCCGTGGACGAGAAGGCGATGCGTTTGATGAGGTTCGCGCGCATCGCCTCGAGCACGTTGAACGTCGCGATGGTGTTCTGCTCGAGGTCCTTGCGCGGGTGCTCGGTGCCGAAGCGCACATCGGCATTGGCGGCGAGGTGGAACACGACATCGCATCCGGCCATCGCACGCGTCAACGCGGCTTGGTCCAGCGTGTCGCCCTCGACGAGCGTGAAACGCGGGCGCTGGAGGGCCCCCGCCAGGAAGGCGCGCTGGCCCGTGACGAAGTTGTCGAAGGCGACCACCTCGTGGCCGTCGGCCAGCAGGCGGTCCACGAGCGAGCTCCCGATGAACCCGGCGCCGCCGGTGACACACGCACGCATGGATTGAGAGGGAATGATAGCGCACGCGACGCGGCTGCTAGAATTTCGGCGTGAAGCCAGCCCCGCCCCACGAAGCTCACGCCTCCCGATCGTGGGCCTGGCCGGGCGCCGTCGCGTTCATCGCTGCCGTCAGTATCGTCTGGCTGGCCACCATCGGCTGGCCCGAGCCCGCCCGGCCGGATCTGGATCCGAGCTGGCAGCAGGTGCTGGTCGACGCCTGGATCCAGGGGCGCCGGTTTGGCCACGACCTGGTCTTCACCTGGGGCCCTTGGGGGTTCCTGTTCAGCGTGTTCTACCTGCCGGGCGCCCTCGACGCGAAGCTCTGGTTCGAGGCGGTGGGTCGGCTGGGCATCAGCGCGCTGCTGGTCGCGGTGGCCTGGCCACTCTCGCCGCTCCGGCGCGTGGCGTGGGTGGCGGCGCTGGCGCTGTTCAGCCACAACATGTTCGATCCGGTGGCGGTGGCCGTCATTCCCGCGATCGGCGCGGCCTGGCTGCTGCCGGGCGATCGGCCCCTTCGCACGACCCTCGGCATCACGGCCCTGGGTGGGCTCGCCCTCGTCAAGTTCACGTTGCTCGGCCTGATCGGCGTCGTGGCGGCCGTCGGCGCGGGATGCCTCGTCGCGGACCGACGTCCGAAGCGTGCGGCCACACTGATGGCAGCGCTGGGGGCTTCAACAGGGCTCTGGTGGATTGGCGCCGGGCAACAGCTCGGCGACTTCGCCCTGTGGATCAGGCTCAGCCTCGACATCGCCGCGGGTTACGCGTCTGCCATGAGCCTCGCGCCAACACCGCGATTCCTCGCGGCCGGCGTCCTGGTCCTGGCGGCTTACGCAGTGTGGCTGCTCCCGGCGCTCTGGATGGCCGCGTCCAACCGCGACCGGCTGGTCATCGCGGGCATGGCCGTGGCGCCGCTGCTCGTGGCCTGGAAGCACGGGTACACGCGGGCCGACGGCCACGTGATGTACTTCTTCCTCACCGCGTTGCTGATGTCGGTGCTGCTGCCCGTCATTGCCGGCGCCAGCAGGTGGACCCGATTCGCCAGCCTGGCCCCCATGGTGGCCAGCCTGGTGGCCTTCGAGCTGGCCTTTCCCGGCGTGGTGGCTTCACGCCCCGGCGACGCGCTGGCGCGTGTCCGGCTCTCTGCACGACGGCTCGCGGACCTCCCAGCGTTCGACCGTGATTTCAGACATCGGTTCGACGCGGCGGCCTCCGCGGCCCGCCTGCCCGATGAGGTGCGCCGCGCCATCGGTGACAGCCACGTCGATCTGATTGGCTATTCGCAGGGGCTGCTCCACCTGAACGGGTTCGAGCATCGCACGCGGCCGGTCATTCAAAGCTACTCGGCGTACACGCCATTCCTGGCCGAGCGCAACCGTGCGTTCCTGGCCACCGATCGGGCGCCCGCGTTCCTGGTGGCCAGCCTCGAGACCGTCGACGGTCGCTACCCCGCCCAGGACGATGCGCCGTTGCTGGTGGACATGCCTCTCCGCTACGAGCTCGTCTATGAAGAGGCACGAGGGGTCCTGCTGAAACGGCGCGATGTCCAGCCACCCCCCGAACGCCTGGCGGGCGATCTGCTGCTGGACACCGAGATCGCGCCCGGAGCGACACTCGATTTGCCGGCCGGCCGCACCGCCGCGCAGTGGATCACCATCGAGGCCCAGCCCTCACTGCGGGCGCGCCTGCGCAGCCTGGTCCTCGCACCGAGCGCCCTGTTCATGACGCTCGTGGACGACGGGAGCAACACGGTGCACACCCGCGTGGTTCCCGCCATCGCCGCGGACGGGTTCCTCCTCCAGCCGCGGTTGCTGGGCCCCCCCGACCTGGCCGGGTGGGTCCGCGGCATGGGCAAGCGCTGGAACACCAAGCTCACGCTGGGCTCGGGCGCAGACGACGCGGCGAACTGGCAGCGCTTCCGCGTGCGTGTGTACCGGCTGCCAGGACTGCCGATCGAGGCGGAGGGTGACGTGTCGCCCGGGAGCCGGGACTGAACCTGGCTGGCCGCGCTCAGGTTCGAGTGAGGCCGCTCACTTCGACCACACCTGCAGCTGTGATTCCTTCAGGTCGCTGCGGCGCGCGTAGTCGCGCTGCGAGAGCAGTTTCTCGAGGTAGCAGTAGAGAATGATGAAGAGGTAGCGGGACCCCATCTCGCGGACCCTGAACTTCGAGACCCCTTCGGTGCGGTTCAGCCAGCTGTTCGGCACCACCGCGTACCGGTAGCCCCGCACGATGGCCTTCAGCGGCAACTCTACCGTCAGGTTGAAGTGGTACGCCAGCAGGGGCTGGACACCGGCGATGACCGATCGACGGTACAACTTGAACGCGTTGGTCACGTCGTTGTACCGCAGCAGGAACAGCGTCTGGATAAAGGTGTTCCCGAGCCGGTTGAGGATTCGCTTGGGCCACGGGTAGTCCACCACGCGGCTTTCCCGCGTGAACCGGGTGCCGAACACGCAGTCGTAGCCTTCCTGCAGCTTCCGGTAGAACCGGACCAGGTCTTCCGGCAGATCCGACTGGTCGGCCATGACAATGGCCACCGCGTCGCCGGCAAAGGCCGCCAGCCCGGCGCGGACGGCGAAGCCAAAGCCGTTGGGCGGCGGGTTGTTGATGTAGCGGACCTCGGGGAGCTGGTGCTTCAAGCGCTGCAGGATGCTCTCCGTGCCGTCACGGCTGTTGTCGTTCACCACCAGGATTTCGAAGGGGATGGACGCCGCGCGCAGGGCCTCGGCAAACGCGCGGACGGTCGCCTCGATGCGCCCTTCCTCGTTGTGGGCGGGAATGACCACCGAGAGCAGGTCCTTGACGCCGTGGGCCTCCCACTCGGCCAGCGTGCGCACCTCGAGCGGCATGGGTCAGGCCTCGCCCCGGGTCATTTGCGCATCCACCATCTCTCGCAAGGTCCGCTGCAGGTCGTACTGGATGGTCCAGCCGGGATAGTGTTCCATGAAACGGCGGATGTCGCTCACCCACCAGATGTGGTCGCCGGCGCGGTTCGTGTCGGAATACGCCCAGTCGAGGGGGCGGCCGGTCATCTCCTGCACGAGGGCGATGGCCTCGAGCATCGAGCAGTTCGCGTAGCGGCCGCCGCCGATGTTGTAGACCTCGCCCACCCGCGGGGCTTCGAAGAAGCGCCAGAAAGCGCTGACCAGGTCGTGCGAGTGGATATTGTCGCGGACCTGCTTCCCCTTGTAGCCGTACACGGTGTAGCGACGGCCCGTGACGCCGCACTTCACGAGGTAGGCCAGGAACCCGTGGAGCTCGGCGCCCGAGTGCGCCGGGCCCGTGAGGCACCCGCCACGAAAGCACGCGGTGCGCATGCCGAAGTAGCGGCCGTACTCCTGGACCATCACATCGGCCGCCACCTTCGACGCGCCGAACACGCTGTGCATCGTCCGGTCGATGCTCATCGACTCGTCGATGCCGTGCACGGCGAACGGGTGGGCGGCCTCCACCTCCCACCGCGTCTCCTGCTCGACCAGGGGCAGGCGGTTGGGCGTGTCGCCGTACACCTTGTTGGTGCTCGCGAAGATGAAGACGGCCTCGGGGCAGCGCGCGCGGGCGCACTCGAGCAGCACGAGCGTGCCCGTGGCGTTGACGCTGAAGTCGGTGAGCGGCTCGCGGGCGGCCCAGTCGTGGGACGGCTGCGCGGCGGCATGAACGACGAGGCTGATGTCGCGGCCGAATCGTCGGAACAGGCTGCCCATGGCCTCGGCGTCGCGGATGTCGGCGGCGACGTGCTCGTAGCCGGGCAGATCCTGTTCGAGCCGCTGACGGTTCCAGTCGGTGCTGCCGTCGGTGCCGAAGAAGTAGGCGCGCAGGTTGTTGTCGATGCCCACCACGCGCAGGCCCTGGGCCGCCAGGAAGCGCACGGCCTCCGATCCGATCAGCCCCGACGCCCCGGTCACAATCGCCACCGACATCGTGTCTCTCTCGAGCTGCCGCCCTAGGCCAGCAGCGGGCGGAGGTGCTCCTCATCAGAGCCCAGCCAGGCGAACACGTCGTCGAGCAGTGTCGCAACCGAACGTCGTGGCGACCATCCGCACAAGGTCGCGACCTGCGCGTTGTCGCTGACGTAGTACGGGATGTCGGCCGGGGCGGTCTCGGCCACCTGCGCGAGCTCGAGCCGGCGGCCCGAGCGCTGCTCGCACATGGCCGTCAGCTCCTTCAACGACACGCTGCTGGCCGCGCCGCCGCCGACGTTAAGGACGGCCCCGGACCATTCCACCAGCCGATCGATCTGGCGCGCCACCAGCTCGCACAGATCGTCGACGTGGAGCAGGTCGCGCACCTGCAGCCCCGTCCCGCCGAAGCCCGTGTACGAGAGGCGGGAGCCCCACAGGTGCCTCGCCGCCCACAGGCTGACGAACCCCTGGTCCACCTTGCCCATCTGCCAGGGACCGGCGATCACCCCGCAGCGGTTCACCACCACGGGCATGCCGTACATGTGGCGATACTCGTCGATCAGCAGCTCCGAGGCCAGCTTCGTGGCGCCGTAGAGCGAGCGGTGCCCCGTCAGCGGGAAATCGGCGGAGATGCCCTCCTCGGACCATCCCACGCCGGCGGCACCCTGGGGGAGGCGCAGCCGGGTGTCGCCGGCCACGAGCGGCAGCTGCCGCAACGGATCGATCGGATAGACGCGGCTGGTGGACAGGAACAGCAGGCCGGCTCCCTCGCGCCGCGCGGCCTCGAGGCAGGTCATCGTTCCGGCGAGGTTGGCACCCAGAAGGTAGGAGGGATCGCCCCCGTACCCGGCATGCACTGACGGCTCGGCCGAGCACTCGATCATCAGGTCGAACGGCCCCGCGCTTTCGACGTCCTCACGGAGCCGGATGTCGCCGTGCACGAAGGTCACGCCGGCGCGAGCCAGTCGCGGGAGCGTCAACTCGCTCCCACGCCGGTGAAGGTTGTCGAGAGCCGTGACGGACAGCTCCGATTGAGACTGCGCCAGATAGGTCGCCAGGGAGGAACCGACGAAGCCGGCCCCGCCGGTCACCAGGACACGCGTCGGCACGTCGATAGTCTATAGCGGCCGCGCGCTACCGCGAGTCGAAGGGCGCGCGCTCGACCAGCCTGGTGCGGTTGCGGCGGCCGCTCGGCTGCGTCCGGCGTAACATAGGAACGGCCGCACCCACGCAGGAGACCGATGGAATCGTACTTGCCGGAAATCAGGGATATGGCCCGGGGGCTCAGGCGGGGCCGGAACGTGTACGAGGGCACTCAGCGGGGATGGGGCCTGCAATACGGGCCATTGAAGGAGCGGGTCTCGGCCGATCCGCTCTACCGGGACGCCCTCGCCGTGGCCAGTGGCCGCACGATCGTCGCCGACGAGAACAGGATGAACCTGTTCCTGCTGCTGCGGTTCTTCCTCGACCGCCTTCCGTTCGGCCACATCGTCGAGTTCGGCTCGTACAAGGGCGGCAACGCCATCTTCATGGCGTACGTCTGCCAGCAGTTGCACCCGGGTGTGAAGGTGTTCGCGCTCGACACGTTCCAGGGCATGCCGCCCACCGACAAGACGGTCGACGCCCACAACGCCGGGGACTTCTCCGACGTGATGTTCGACGAGTTGCAGACGTATGTGGCCTCGTTGAGACTCGACAACCTCGTTCTGGTGCGGGGACTGTTCCAGCACACCAGCGATGAGGTGATGAGGCAGGCGGGCCGCGTGCGCCTCGCGCACATCGACTGCGACATCGCGTCTGCGGTCGAGTACTCGTACGAGGTGGTCAGGCCGCACATGGTGCCTGGCGGCTACATCGTGCTGGACGATGCGACCGTGTCAAGCTGCCTGGGGGCCACGGAGGTCGTCGAGAATGTGCTGATCCGTCGAGACGGGTTGAACTCCGAGCAGATCTGGCCGCATTTCGTGTTCCGGAACCTCCCCAACCCCGTCCAGTAGTCAGGTCGGCGGCACGCCAAAGAGCGCGCGCTCGACCAGGCCGCAGAGGATGTGCCCCAGTACCAGGTGGCCCTCCTGGATTCGAGGCGTATCAGCTGACGGCACTTCGAGGAGGTGGTCGCAGAGCTTGCGCATCGGGCCGCCACGGTTGCCGGTGAACCCGATGCATACCAGGCCACGCCCGCGGGCCTCCTCGAAGGCGCGCAGGACGTTCGGGGAGGTTCCCGACGTCGAGAGGCCGATGAAGACGTCATCCTTCCGGCCGTGCGCGCGCAGCTGGCGGGCAAAGAGCTGCTCGTATCCGTAGTCGTTGCCGATGGCGGTCAGGATGGACGTGTCGGTGGACAAGGCCTGCGCGGGCAGTGCGTCGCGATCGAACGCGAACCGGCTGACGAGCTCCGCTGCAAAGTGTTGTGCCTCCGCGGCGCTGCCTCCATTACCCGCGAACAGGATCTTCCCCCCACCCCCCAGGCAGGTCGCGCAGGCCTGAGCGGCCGCCTCGACCGCCTGGAGCAGCGGCTGGTCCGCCAACAGCGCAGAGACCATCCCCTGCGACTCCGCGATCTGCGCCCTGATGTAGTCCCGCATCACACTCTCCACACCTGTGTGCCGTGATGGGTGAAGTGGCAATTGCTCACCTGACCCTCGAATCGCTGCAGGGCACGAATCACGTCCATGCGGCGCTCGGTCGGCACGAAGAACAGCATGAAGCCGCCGCCACCCGCGCCCGATACCTTGCCTGCCAGCGCGCCCGCCTCCAGGGCCGCCCCGTAGATCTCGTCGATGTGCGGGTTCGAGACGGTCCTCGCCGAGCGCTTCTTGTTCTCCCACCCCTGGCGCATCGACTCGACCAGGCCGTTCAGGTCGCCGCGCAGGAGGCACTCCTTCATCATCAGGGCCTCGCGCTTCATGCCGTGCATGGCCTCGATGGCCTGCGGCGACCCCGCCTGGACGTTGTCGCTCTGGTCCGCGATGATGCGTGCCGACTCTCGTGAGACACCCGTGTAGAACAACACCAGCGACGCCTCCAGCTCGCAGACCACCCACTCCTTGATGCGCAGCGGGTTGATCACCGCGCGGTCGTCCGCGTAGAACTCCATGAAGTTGAAGCCGCCGAAGGTCGCCGAGTACTGATCCTGGCGCCCGCCCTGGAAACCGCACTCCACGCGCTCGATCCGGTGTGCCAGCCGCGCAATGGCGTAGTCGTCGAGCGGCAGGTTCAGCAATTCGGCGAAGGCCCGGATCATCGCCACGACGAGGGTGGACGACGAGCCCAGGCCGGAGCCGACGGGCGCGTCGCAGAAGGTGCTCAGCTCGAGGGCGATCGGGCGCTCCGCGTGATGCTGCCCGATCATGTGCGCATACACCGCCTTGTGCAGGGGCAGTGTTCCGTCCAGCACCGGCGATTCCGACAGCCCTGACTCGGCCCGAGACTGCTGATCGGTGGCGATCAGTCGGACCACGGGCGCCTCGAGGGGCTTGATGACGGCGTACGCATAGCGATCGATCGTGGCGTTGAGCACATACCCGCCGTACGTATCCGCGTAGGGCGAGACGTCCGTGCCCCCGCCGGCCAGGCCGAGGCGAAGGGGTGCGCGTGCGCGAATGGTCATCGACGTGGCAGTGTGGGGAAATAGTATTCTAGGCCACACGTCACGGGCGACCAACCACCTTGCACCGCCGATCCACTCGCGATTCTCCGCCCACCGCCTATGTCCTCGACACCGAGGCACGCCTCTTCGTGCCCGTGGCGGGTGGCGGCGACATGGACTACTCGGACGGCGACGCCACGGAAGGGGCCCTGCGTGCGCTGATGCAGCGGGCCTCGGACCGGTCTCTCCATTCGCCCGAGATGGCCACGGGCATGGTGGACTGGGCCTCGCGCTATCACCTCAGCCCCCGGCGGGCCAACCTGCTCAGGCCGTTCGATCATCTGCTCCGCGGTCACACGCTCGAAGTCGGCTCCGGATGCGGAGTGCTCACCCGTTTCCTCGGCGAACTCGGCGGCGAGGTCGTGGCGCTCGAGGCTAGCCGGCGCCGCGCCGAAATCACCGCGGCACGCTGCCGGGGCCTGGACAACGTCTCCGTCTACCACGAACGGTTGGAGCGCTTCGAGACGGGCCGGCGGTTCTCGGCCATCACGCTTGTCGGCGTCCTCGAGTGGGCGTCGCGCTTCGCCGACGGCGAGGAGGGCGTGCGCCAGGTGCTCGACCACGCCGCCAGGCTCCTGGACGACGACGGTGTGCTCATCATTGCCATCGAGAACCAGCTCGGGCTGAAATACTTCGCCGGCTGGCCCGAGGATCACCTTGGGGTCGCGATGAGCGGCGTCAGCGACATCTATCGGCCCGGCGAGCCGCGCACGTTCGGGCGACGCGACCTGGGCACGCTGGTGACGGCGGCTGGACTGCCCCATCAGGCCGTGTACGCCGTGCTCCCCGACTACAAGTTCCCGCGCGTCATGGTGTCTCCCGCCGGCCTGGACGACCCGGCGTGGAGCGACGACCTGGCAGCGATGGCCGCGGCCACGCCCGTGACCGATCCGCAGACCCCGGCACTGCCACTCTTCTCGCTCGAGCAGGCGCTGGGCCTGGTCGCCCGCAATGGCCTCCTCGGGGATCTCTCGAACTCGCTCATCGTCGTCGCGGGGCGCACATCGACGAAGGCGGACGCCGGCAATGCACCACTGGCGTGGCACTTCACCGGCGATCGGCGGCCGCAGTTCCTGCGCGAGACGCGCTTTCGACGCACCCCTCGCGGCATCGTGATCGAGCATCGCGCGCTGGCGCCAGAGTCGTCCGTGAATCCGCCCTCCGACGAGGCCCTCCGCCATCGGAAGGCCTCAGACGAGTTCCTGCCCGGCGAGGTGTGGACCACTCGCCTGGGCCCGATCCTGAACCGGCCCGGGTGGACCATCGAGGCCGTCGCGGCCTGGGCGGAGCCGTGGCGTGATGCCCTGGCGAAGGCCGCCGGCCTGCACCGGCCCGCAGCCGCCGCGCACGTGCCTTCCCGGCTGGTGGACGCGACGCCGTTCAACATGGTGCACGCCGACGGACAGTTCCGCTTCTTCGATCTCGAATGGGAACTGCCCTGGCGCGTCGAGTTCGGGTTCGCGCTCTTTCGCGGGCTGTTCTGGAGCCTGTCGCGATTCCAGTCGGTGGCCGAGCCGGCCGAGGGCCTGCCCACGCGTGTGGCCGATCTCTGCTCGCTGGTCGCGGCAGCGCTGGGCACTCCGCTCACGCCGTCCGACGAGAGCCGGTACCTCGACATCGAGGCGGACCTGCAGCACGAAGTGGCCGCGGTCCCGCCAGCAAGGGCGCGCGAGAACCTGAGCCGTTTGAGGATGTGGCCGCGGGCGAGCCTCGAAACGCTCGCCGGTCTGGCGGCCCAGGTCGAGTCGCTCCGCGAGGTGACCCGGCAGATGTCCACCAGCCGCGATGATCTGCGCCGCGAAGTGGACCGCTACCAGTCGGCGCTGCAGCAGGCCATCGAGCGCAGCGACGCGGAACGGGAGGAGGCCGAGCGCGAGCGGGCCGAGGCGGCGCGGCGCCTGGATGAGGCCGCACGGGCACATGCGCAGGCCCTGTCGAAGCAATCGGCCTTGCGGGCCGCGATCCAGGCTCAACTGGATCAGTTGGAGAAGGCCCATCGCTCGACCGCGGCTGCCCTGAGGAACGCGAACGACGAGCACGAGCAGACCAGGAACGACCTGCGGCAGGCGGAAGAGCGCGCCGCAACGCTCACCGGGCAGTTCCAGCGAGCCGAGCACCTGGCCCGGGAGCAGGCGCGGCAACTCCGGGCGAGACAACGGGCAGCGCGACAAGAGCGGACGGACAGCGAAGAGCGAGAACGCCAGGTACGCGCGGCCGCCGCGCGAGCCATCCCCGACGCCCGCCCGGTCCGTCGGTCCCCCGTCTCACGGTCGCTCGAGAGGCTGCGGGAGGCGCATCTGCACCCGCGGGCGATCGCGCGGCACCCCATTGCCTCCGCGGCGGGCCTCGCGCGTTTGACCAGCCAGGCGTATCGTGCCCAGATCGCGCTCGTGGCCGACAGCCTCCTGTTCGATGCAGCGCATTACGGAGCCGTGACCGGCCTGCCACCGGGTCCCGACATGCTGGCCCACTTCTTCCGGGTCGGCGATGTCGCCGACCAGTCGCCGCATCCACTCTTCGACGCGCCCTGGTATCGCCAGCAGAATCCGGACATCCCCGCCACCGACGGCGCCCTGATGCACTACGTGCGTCACGGTGGCTGGGAGCTGCGCAATCCGCATCCCTTGTTCGACGCGCGCCATTATCTGGCACAGTGGCCCGGGGACGCGGTGCGCGCGGCCACGCCGCTCAGCCACTTCCTGCGCGTGGGGTTCCTCGGCGCGGCGGCGCCGCACCCGCTCTTCGATGCCGCCTACTACCTGTCGCAGCGGCCCGACCTGGCTGGGGCGCGAGCCAATCCGCTGGTGCACTACCTCGCCACCGCCGCCACCGAGCTGGTGGACCCGCACCCGCTCTTCTCCACGCGGTACTACCTGGAGACGAATCCGGATATTGGCCGCGCCAATCCGCTCGACCACTTCGTCCGGCACGGCGCGATCGAGGGACGATCGCCGCACCCGCTGTTCAACATCGGTTATTACTGGCAGCAGCGTCCGGACGTGCATGCGCAGGGTGTGAACGCCCTGCTGCACTACCTTGACCATGCCGGCAAGGAGGATGTCGACCCGCACCCGCTCTTCGATACCCGCTTCTACCTCGGCCAGGTGGATGGCCTCTGCGAATCGGGAATCGATCCGGTGGCGCATTTCCTCAGGTGGGGGTGGCGCGACGGCCTGCGCCCGAATCCCTGGTTCGACCCCGTTTGGTATCTCGAGCGCAATCCGGATGTGGCCGGAGTCAATCCGCTGCTGCACTTCATGAACAGTGGGTGGAAAGAGGGACGAGACCCCTCGCCGGAGTTTTCGGTCTCCGCCTATCTCGCCCGTCACGCCGACGTCGCCGACGCCGGCATGAATCCGCTCGAGCACTTCATCCGGTACGGCCTCGCGGACGGCCACGCGGTGGAGCGGGCCGCGCAGGCGACGCTTCGACCCATCCGGACGCGGATTGACGTCGTCGGCCGAGCCGAGGCCGCCGGCACGGTGATGTGCGTCGGGCACGTCTCGCCCTGGCCGGTGGGCGCGGGCAACGAGTATGCGCTGTCGCGCCTGCTGCCCCACTTCCAGCGCCGCGGGTACCGCATCCTGCTCGTGCTGGCGCCGCTCCCGGGGCAGCCGCTCGCACCGGGCGCCTTCGAACACCTCGCCACCGAGTTCGGCAACGTGGTCGTCTGTGATCGCTCCGGCAGGGTCGAGTTCAGGCTGAGGGATTTCCCGGACGTGTTGAGCCGTCTCGGGGACGACCCCGCGGCCCTGCTGGTGCCCGCCGAGCCGGGGCCCGACCTCGACTACTGCCCAGACGTGGTAGCCGCCGTCGTCAGGAAGCTGGCCGATTCCATCGGCAACGTGGCCATCCTGGCCCAGTACATCTTCATGACGCGGTTCTTCCCGCTGATGGGGCCGAACGTGCTGCGCATCGTCCACACGCACGACGTGCTGTCCCAGAAGGAATCGAACGTTCTCGCCTACGGGCTCAGCGACATGCAGATCTCGGCAGCAGACGAGGCGCGTCTCCTGAATCGCGGGGACGTCGTCATGGCCGTTCACGAGGGCGACGCTGCCGCTCTGAGACGGCTGGCGCCGCGGCGCGAGATCGTGGTCGTGGGCGTGGATGCGGACGTGCGCTCGAACCGCGAGTGGCCCTCGCGGCCGGTCGCCTTCCTGCCGGGATCGGGCAATCAGATGAACCTGGCGGGCCTCCGCGACTTCCTCCGCTTCGCGTGGCCGCGGGTGAGGGCCGCGGTGCCAGGCGCGGAACTGCGCGTGGCCGGGGCGGTCGGGCAAGCCGTTCCTCCGGGGACGCCAGGGGTAACCGTGCTCGGGCGCGTTGCCGACCTCGGCCCCGAATATGCCACCGCCAGGGTGGTGATCAACCCGGCGGTGGCTGGCACGGGGCTCAAGATCAAGTCCATCGAGGCGCTGGCGTCGCTGACGCCGGTCGTGGGCTGGCCGCACAATCGTGACGGACTCTCCGAGGCCCTGACGCCATGGGTTCACGAAGCCACCGACTGGCACGACTTCGCGAACAAGACGATTGACCAACTGCGACAGTCCCGATCGCCGTTTGACGCGGTGGCCATCACTGCCATCGCGCGGCAGTTGTCGGCCGCCAACGCGTACGGCGGTCTCGACGCCCGCGTGGACCGCTTCATGGCGGAGGCGGGCGCGCAACAGGAGACCACGCGCCCGTGAAACCGGCTCCCGTGATCGCCGCGACGAGGATGGTGCGCAGCTCGGGGTCGGGCCCCGAGCAGCCGACCAGGTGCAGGTCGCGCTTCGC
>DAIRFN010000236.1:0-9218 GCA_036795065.1 Vicinamibacterales bacterium | reverse complement strand
CGCACGCCGCGCGCATCCGCGTGGTGGCCGCCACGAACCGCGATCTGACGCCCATGATCGAAGACGGACGCTTCCGTACGGATCTTTACCACCGCATCGCCACGTGGGTGGTGGAGCTGCCGCCGCTCCGCGAGCGGCGCGCGGATATCCCGAATCTCGCCGCGTTCTTTCTCGCGCGCGAGGCGGCGCGTCATGGGCGCCGCGTCGGCGGGCTGTCGCGCGGCGCGGTGGATGCGCTCACCACCTTCGACTGGCCGGGCAACGTCCGCCAGCTCGAGCACGAGATGGCGCGCGCGGTGCTGTTCCTCGAACCCGGCGAGATGCTGGACACCATGCGGCTCCATCCCGATATCCTGGGCCGCGGCCCCAACGCGTCGGGCAAGCTCGAGGCGGCGAGGGCGTCGGCCGAGCGTGACGAGATCGTCAGCGCCCTGCAGGCGCACCGTGGCGATGTCAGCCTGGCCGCGGAACGGCTCGGCATCAGCCGCGCCACCGCGTATCGACGGATCAAGAGCCTCGCGATCGACCCAGCCACGTGGCAGTAGCGGGGTGAAGGCAAGAGGCAGAAGGCAGAAGGCAAGAAGCAGGGACGGAGGGCCGATGGAGGTTCGTCATCACACCATCACCAGGCGTCAGTTCGCGGCGGCGATCGGCGCCGCACCGGTGCTCCTCGCGCCTCCACGCGCGCGTTCCGAGGGGCGGCAGGACGACGCTGCGGGCGTGTACCAGCGATCCATCGTCATCGACGCGCTCGCCAATCCGGGGTCGATGAACGTGTCGTGGCCGCCGCGCGGCCCGCTGTCCCAGAAGCAGCGCGATGCGATCGCTTCATCCGGTATCACGGCCATCAACGTCACCGTCAGCGCCGATGCCTTCGAGGCGACCACGCGGAACATCGCGCTCTGGCAGGGCGAGGCCGACCGCTATCCCACCCTGCTCTCCATCGTCCGGCGCCACGAGGACATCGCGCGCGCGAAGGAGCAGAAGACGCTGGGGCTCATCCTCGGCTTCCAGAACACCGAGATGCTGGAGCGCGATCTCGCGCGCCTCGAGGTGTTCCACCGGCTCGGCGTGCGCATCATCCAGCTCACCTACAACGACCGCAACCTCGTCGGTGACGGCTGTCTCGAGCCGGGCGACGCGGGGCTGAGTGCCTACGGACGGCAGGTGGTGGAGCGGATGAACGCCCTGGGTCTGGCCGTGGATCTCAGTCATTGCGGCACGCGGACCACCGCCGACGGAATCGCAGCGTCGAGCCGGCCGCCGCTCATCACCCACAGCGGCTGCCGCGAGGTGTATCGCCATCCGCGCAGCAAGGAAGACCGCGAGCTGAAGGCGATGGCCGACAAGGGCGGCGTGGTGGGCATCTACTTCATGCCCTTCATCGGCCCTGGCCCCGGGGCACCGACCGTGGAGATGCTGATGCGCCAGATCGACCACGCGATCAAGGTGTGCGGCGTCGATCACGTGGGCATCGGGAGCGACCTGAGCACGGCGCCCATCGAGGAAACGCCGGAGTACCTGCGCGAGCACAAGGCCTTCGTGGACGGCCGGGCGGCGCGGGGCATCTCCGCGCCGGACGAGGCGCGGCCGCTCTTCATTCCGGAATTGAATCACTCGCGTCGTATCGAAGGCGTCGTCAGGGGGATGCGGCAGCGGAAGTACCCGGACGCGGTCATCGAGAAGATCATCGGGGGGAACTTCCACCGTGCGTTCAAGGAGATCTGGATGCTGTAGGACTGGAGGAGTCACATGAACACGCAGTTCCGTGGCAGGGCGCCGCTCGCGCTGCTCGTCATGGCGTGCGCCGTCGGCCCGGCGCTGGTCGTCAGCCCGGGGTGCAACAGGTCGTCCGAAACCGCCGCACAGCCGCCGCACGTGGAGCACATGGTCCTCCCGCCTCACAAGGTGTGGCGCGTCATCTCGGTTCAGCCGTACGAGGGGCTGGAAGAGGTAGAACTGGTGAAAGTGGACTGGCCGACGGACCGGGACCCGCGGCTGGCCTTCGCGCTCACCCGAGAGAATCTCAAGGCGGGCGATCCCATCTGCCTGGACCACATCTTCGAGATCGACACGTTGTGGGCGCACCCTGTGCCCGAGGGCGGCTGTGAGGCTCGCGACACGAAGGCGGCCGGCGGCGCCCGGTAGCTCAGCTGAAGCTCGCGGCGCTCACGGAGGTGGCTCCATCCCGCGGCAGGGACCGAGAATCACCGACAGCACCATCCCGTCGCGCGCGCGCGCGACGGTGACCGGACGCGCGCGGCGTCGGTCGATCCGGACGCTCGACCGGCGTGCCGGAGCGGGACGACGGCTGGCGCGGGTGTCCCGTGGCCCGATCATGCCCGGCGGGCGGATCACCACCGGCGGGCGGAGTGGTATCGGAGGGCGGGGCGGGACCCCTGCTTCGACCTCGGGGGCACTGGCGGGGATGGCCGGTACGTCGCGAGGGTGTGCCGGCTCCTCGCCGCGCGCGCGTGCCGCTGCCCGGACACGTCGATCGAGGAGCCACGCGGCCACCGATCCGAACAGCAGGAACAGGAAGATCAGGACGTCGGTCACCGGCCTGCCCTACGCGCCAGACCCTTCCGGCGGTTTCTCGTCGCCACGCGCGATCGCATCGCGCATGGTGGTGTCGGCCTGGACGTTCTTCATCCGGTAGTAGTCCATGATCCCGAGGTGGCCGAGACGGAACGCCTCGGCCATGGCCTTCGGCACTTCGGCCTCGGCCTCCACGACCCGCGCGCGCATCTCCTGCTCCTGCGCCACGGCCATGGCGCGGCGCTGCTCGGCCTTGGCCTGCGCAATCTGCTTGTCGGCATTCGCCTGCGCAATCTGGAGCTTGGCGCCGATGTTCTCGCCCACGTCCACGTCGGCGATGTCGATGGAGAGAATCTCGAACGCCGTGCCCGCGTCCAGGCCCTTCGCCAGCACGTGCTTCGAGATGTGATCGGGGTTCTCGAGGACGTCCTTGTGCGTTTCGGCCGAGCCGATCGTGCTGACCATGCCCTCGCCGACGCGAGCGATGACGGTCTCCTCGCCGGCGCCGCCGACGAGGCGATCGAGGTTGGTGCGGACCGTCACGCGGCAGAAGGCGTGCAGCTGGATGCCGTCCTTCGCGACGGCCGCGATGCGCGGCGTCTCGATCACCTTCGGGATGACGGACATCTTGACCGCGGCGAGGATGTCGCGGCCGGCCAGGTCGATGGCGGCTGCGCGCTTGAACGGCATGGGGATGTTCGCCTTGTCGGCCGAGATCATCGCGTTGACCACGTTGACGACGTTGCCACCGGCCAGGAAGTGCGCCTCGATGTCGTTCAGCGGGATGTCGAGGCCCGCCTTTACGCTCATGATGCGGGCCGTCACCACCGTGGCTGGCGGCACGCGGCGCAGGCGCATGGCGATGAGCGTCATGAGCCCGACGAACGCCCCCGAAGCCCACGCAGCGACCCACAAGCGGACCGGGACCAGATAGAGAACGATGGCCACGGCCGCGATGGTCAGGATGAGCAGGGCGGTTGCGCCGAGCAGTTCCGTTTCAGCTCCCATGGTCCAGTCCTCCCGTGTGGGTCGTGCGGGCGCGCCGGACGACAACGCGGTTTCCGTCGACGTGGATCACGTCGATGGGCTCGCCCGGGTCGATGAAGGTGCCATCCGAGACGACGTCCACCCGCTGGCCGTCGAACTCGGCGATGCCGGCGGGCCTGAGCGGTGAGACGGCCACACCGCGCTTGCCCATCCATGTCACGTCCGACTGCGGGGCCGAGGCGTAGCCGGCGCCCGCCGACAGCGCGTCCTGCAGCACCAGCCGCCGCCCGAATGGGAGACGCGGGAGCGCGCCGACGATGGCGGCTGCTCCCCCCAGGGCCAGCACCAGGGAAGCGGCCACGCGGCCGGCGGCTATCAGCACGACCTCCCAGGCCGCGCCGGCGCCGACCATGCTGAGGCCGAGCCCGCCAACCAACGCGATCGTGCCCAGGATCCCCGCCACACCGAAGCCCGGCGTGACGAAGACCTCGACGACCAGGAGGAACAGGCCGATCGTGACGAGCAGCAGCTCCTCCCATCCGGCCAGCATGACGATCCAGTGTCCCCAGAAGAACAACCCGAGGCACGCCAGGCCCAGCGCCCCCGGCAAGCCGACCCCGGGCGTCTGGATCTCGATGATGATCCCGAGGACGCCGATCGCCATGAGGAGGGACGAGAACAGCGGATGGGTGAGGAGGCGCACCACCGACTCGGCCCACGTCTGGCGCAGGCGGCGCACCTCGGCGCCTTCGAGATCCACCGCGGCCAGCAGCGCCTCGAACGAGTCGGCGCGAAGGTCGGCCACCTTGTGCTCCAGCGCCTGCGTGGTGGTGAGCGTCAGCAGTTTCCCCTTGTCGCTGACGCCCTTCACCTCGATGTCGGCATCCACCATCGCTTCGGCCAGATCGGGTGGACGGCCCCTCGCCTCGGCGGTGGCGCGAAACTCCGTGCGCATGTACGAGACGGTCTTCTCGGCCACCGGCTGCGCCGGCCCGCCCGGCGCCACCTCCACGGGCGTGGCCGCGCCGATGGTGCCGCCCTCGGCCATGGCGATGGTGTTGGCGGCCAGGGCAATGAGCGCGCCGGCCGAGATGGCGCGCTTGTTGACGAAAGCAATGGTCTTCACGCGCGATCGGAGCAGCGCATCCCGGATGAGCACTGCGCCGTCGACCCGTCCGCCGAACGTGTCGATCTCGAGGACGACGGCGGCGGCGCCGTTCTGCTCGGCGTCCTTCAGCGTGCGATCGACGAAGGGGGCAAGGCCGAGGTCGATGACGCCGTCGATTGGGATCTGATAGACGAGCGGGCGAGCGGCCTGTGCGCGCGCGTGAAGGACAATGCCCGCCAAGCCGAGAGCCAGCGCGACAGTGGCCACGAGGGCGCGGCTCCGCATGACACATCATAATGACGTGCCCGTCGCGGGCGTCGTGAAATGCACCTGGACAATGCTTTCGCCGAGATCGCAGGGGTTCTGTTCACCGCCGTCGGCATCGGGGCCCTGGGCGCATGGCTGCGCCAGCCTCTCATCGTCTCGTTCATCGTGGTGGGTATCGTCGTCGGTCCGGCCGGCATCGGCCTGGTGACGGAGAAGGACGAGACCGAGCTGCTGGCCAGCGTCGGCATTGCCCTGCTGCTGTTCGTGGTGGGGCTGAAGCTCGATGTCGAGATGGTGCGGACGGTCGGGCCGGTGGCGGTGGCGACCGGCGTGGGACAGGTGGTGTTCACCTCCGCCATCGGCTTCGCCATCGCGCGCGGCCTCGGGTTCGCCACCATCCCCGCCGCCTACATCGCGGTGACCCTCACCTTCTCGAGCACCATCATCATCGTCAAGCTGCTGTCGGACAAACGCGAGATCGATTCGCTCCACGGTCGCATTGCGGTCGGCTTCTTGATCATCCAGGACCTGGCGGTCATCCTCGCCATGATCGCGCTGACGGCACTCGGCCCGGCCGGCGACACCGGACGGGCTGCCACGTCGGCCATCGGGACCGCGATGGCCGCCCTCGTGTTCCTGGCGACTATTGGCGCCCTGGCGCGGTGGGTGCTGCCAGCCTTCACCGGTGCGCTCGCGCGCGTGCCGGAGCTGCTGGTGCTCTTCGGCATTGCCTGGGCCGTGGTGCTGGCGGCCGTCGGCGAGGCGCTGGGCCTCAGCCGCGAGGTGGGCGCGTTCCTGGCGGGCGTGTCGCTGGCCTCGACGGCCTACCGTGACGCGCTCGGCACGCGGCTGGTCACGGTGCGCGACTTCCTGCTGCTGTTCTTCTTCATCGACCTGGGCGCGCGCCTCGACCTCTCCCTGCTCGGCTCGACGCTCGGCGCATCCCTTGTCTTCTCGGTCTTCGTCCTCGTCGGCAATCCGCTGATCGTCATGGCCATCATGGGCGCGATGGGCTACCGGCGGCGCACGGGGTTCCTGGCGGGCCTGACCGTGGCGCAGATCAGCGAGTTTTCCCTCATCCTCGGAGCGCTTGGCTTGAGCCTCGGCCATATCGACGCCGAGACCATGGGCCTCATCACCACCGTGGGGCTGGTGACCATCGGCCTGTCCACGTACCTGATCCTCTATTCCGGTCCCATCTACGAGCGGCTCGCGCCGGCGCTCGGCATCTTCGAGCGGCGGTTCCCGTATCGGGAGGCCGGCGACGACCGGCCGGTGCCGCCGCAGGACACGGAAGTGATCCTCTTCGGCCTCGGGCGGTATGGCGGAAGCATTGCCCGCCACCTGCGGCTGCGTAACCGCCGCGTGCTCGGCGTGGACTTCGACCCCGACGCGCTCGCGCGCTGGCGGGCCGAGCAGTTGCCCGTGCTCTATGGCGACGCAGAGGATGCCGACGTGTTCGAGCACCTGCCGCTGGCTGGCGCGAAGTGGGTGGTCAGCTCCGTCCCCGACGCGACACACAGTCGGACCCTGCTGCGGCACCTGCGGCAGCACGGGTACACGGGCAAGGTGGCGGTGGCGTGCCGCACGGCCGAAGATGCCGACCTGCTGCGCCTCGAAGGCGTCGATGTCCTCCTGCGGCCCTTCGCCGACGCGGCCGAGCAGGCGGCCGACGCCATCACGAGCGGCCTGGATCGACTGGGCGAGGTGGCGGCCAGGGCGCCGGGGCTTGGTGAGGTCCGCCTCGGGAGCGGTTCCATCTGGGCGGGCCGTCGGCTCGAGGATGTGCCGCTGCGCGACCAGTTCAACGTCACGGTGCTGGCCGTCGCCCGATCGGGCCGGAACACCTTCAACCCCGGTCCCGACTTCCAGCTCTTTCCTGGCGACCGCCTCGTGCTGACGGGCGAGCCGGATGCGCTCGCTCTGGCCATGGCGTACCTCGAGCGCGTGGACTTTCCGGATCAGACGGCAGAGGAAACGGACTTCGTCGTCGAGGAATTCGCTGTCGGTGAGAGGCCGGACTGGCCCGGACGATCCATTGCCGACCTCGACCTGCGGCGGCGTTTCGATGTCGGCGTGCTGGCGGTCCTCCGGCCGGATGGCCGGGTGGAGGCGCCCGATCCCCGTCGGCCGCTGGCGGCCAACGATCGGCTGATCGTGGCGGGGCAGCCCGCATCCCTGGCGCGACTGTCCGGCGCGCACCCCTCGGCACCTGCGACCGCGACCGACATCGCCTCCAGCTGACCCCAACGGCGACCGCGCTCCGCCGCCAGCTATGATGGGCGTATGCGCTCGACCATTCTCGTCCTTATCGTTTGCACGCTTGCCCTCACCGCCGTGCCCGCGCCGACCATCGCCCAGGCCCAGACGTCCACCTCGTCCCGCCGCCTGGGCCCCGCCGTGCCCAGCTTCGGCGGCGCCTTCGAGGTGCCCAACCCCGGCTTACTGCCGCCGAAGGATCAGGATCTGAAGCTGCGGTTCGACGTGAACGTCGGCCCGGAGCCCGGTGAGCTGAACACCAACTTCGATACCGTCGCGCGGTTCCTCAACGTGCACGCGCAGGCGGGCGTGCCGCGCGAGCGCGTGAAGGCCGCGCTCGTCATCCACGGCACGGCCGGCAAGGACACGCTGACCAACGACGAATATCGGAAGCGCTACGGGAAGGACAACCCGAACGTTGCGCTGCTCGACGAGCTGAAGGCAGCGGGCGTGCGGATTTACCTGTGCGGGCAGACCTCCGTCTCGCGAAACCTGCCGCGGGCGGTGGTGACGCCGGCTGCGACCATTGCCACCTCGGCCATGACCGCGCACCTCGTGCTGGACAAGGAAGGCTACGTGCTCAACCCGTTCTGATATGGAAAGACCCGTGTCAACTCGACGATAGTTCGTCTCCGTCGTTTCTTCGGAAGGCCCGCCCTCGACCTGAGGGCGGGCCTTTTGTGTGAGGGCCTCAGTCAACGGATCGGCCGAGCGGCAACGACGATGAATCACTCTGATATTCGCGGGTTGGGTACCGCATGACCATGGTTCGTCGGGAGCTGCCTCGCTCTAAGGGCGCGAGTTCGAGACCGAAGTCGTCTATCGCATAGAACGGTCGAGGGTTCTCCTTTCGTCAGTCGGCCGATCCGATCACTGGGTCAGTGCCGCCCACACAAAGCCTGTCAGTTCGCGGGCCACCGCCGTCACGACATGTTGCTTCGGCTTGCCGCGTCCGGCGAGCACGCGGTACCGGCGATGGAGCCGCTGCTGCGCCGCCCAGGCGCAGGCCGTCACCGCGTCGGTCGCCCCCTGTTGGCGCCGACGCAGGGCGTCGCCGACGAACGGATGGTGGCGATAGTGCCAGGCGGCTTCCACCAGCACCCGCCGCAGATGCGCATTGCCCGTCTTGGTGATGGCGCCGCGGGCGCGCTTCGTGCCGCTCGAGTGCTCGGACGGCACCAGCCCCACAAAGGCCATGGTGCTCGGTGCCGATGGAAAGCGCCGCGGGTCCCCCAGCTCGGCCGCGATTGTTAGCGCGGTCAGATCATCGATCCCGCGGAAGCAACGCAGGCGCGCGACGCGCGCGCGAAGGGGCTCCAGCGTCAACAGCGCCTGCAGGTCCACCTCGACCGCGCGCAGTCGTGCGACCGCCTCATCGACCGCGCGGAGATAGGCCCGGTGGGTCTGGTCCAGGGCCGGGATCGGCCAGGTCTGTGCCCGCAGCCACGTGTCGTGGCGACGCGACCACGCCTTCTTGGTCCCGGTGAAGCGTCGCCCGTGGCGCAACAGAAACTTCGACAGCCGATGGCGAGCCCGGAGCAGATCCGCGCGAATGTCCTCGCGACAGCGGAGCAGATCGCGCGCCGCCTCCTCCTGCTCCGTCGGAATGTGGATCGCCGTCAGGGCGCCCGCGCGATACAGCACCGCCAACTGGCCGGCGTCGCGGCGGTCCGTCTTGATGCGGTCGCCCGGACGCCGGGGGATGAGCGCTGGCGCAATCACGTCACAGGGCACCCCGTCGGCCTGCAGCGCCCGCTGCAGCTCGAACCCACAGGGCCCCGCTTCGTAGCAGCACCGCACCGCGCCGTGCCGCCGCAGCCGCCGAATCCACGACCGCAACTCGGCCAGCTCGGACGTCATCGGGTGCAGAGCCGGCGTCCGGTGCCCCGGTAGCAGCACCGCCGCCACGGTCGTCGCCGCGTGCTGATCGAACGCCACGATGGTAGTAGACTCCGCCATGACCGACCTCCTTTGTATGCGGCTCTGCCTCTCGTCTCCGCAGGCTGAAGGTAACCCGCGTGAGATGCAAAGCCGAGGTCGGTCTTTCCATATGGTCTAA
>DAIRFN010000235.1:0-9277 GCA_036795065.1 Vicinamibacterales bacterium | reverse complement strand
GATCACCTTGTGACGATAGGGGGATGCCACGTGGTGCGCCACGAACGACTCGCGCGCCAGTTCGGCGATGCTCACCTTCCCGCGCCGGGCGAACGCGTGCGAGGGCGGCACCACGAACGCCAGCTCGTCGCGGTACACGACGAACGAGCTGAGCAGGTCCAGGTCGGGCCTGAAGGTGACCACACCGAGGTCGGCGCCGTAATCCATCACCTGCCCCGGGATGCGGCTGGCCAGTGCCCGCTGCACCGTGATGTTCACATCGGGATAGAGCCGACGGTACTCGTGGAGTAGCGGCAGCAGGTACAAACACGTCAGTTCGTTGGCCGCCAGCGTGAGCCGGCCCGACCTGAGCTGCCGCACGTCGTCGAGCGCGGCGAGGGCCTGCTGCCGAAAGTTGATCAGCCGCTCGGCGTGCACCGCCAGCACCCGGCCGGCGTCAGTCAGCAGTCCGCGCCGGCTGGCGCGGTCGAAGAGCGGCCGTCCGAGCTCGTCCTCGAGGCGCTTGATTGTCTGGCTGATGGCGGGCTGTGTCCGGTAGAGGGCCTTGGCCGCGGCAGAGAAGCTGCCTTCACGAATGACGGCCAGAAAGGCCTCGAGCTGCGCCAGTTCCATGCCCAAGACTATAAGCTATTCCATAGGTTTCCATAGGGATTATTACTTTGACTTATTTGGTCGCTCACCCCCAGACTCAAGCTGGAGCAGGGACCATGGACGGACGAGAGCAGGTACGCATCTTCGACACGACGCTGCGCGATGGCGAGCAGGCGCCTGGCTTCAGCATGACGCCCGGGGAGAAAGTGCGTCTGGCCGAGCAACTGGAGCGGCTCGGGGTCGACATCATCGAGGCCGGCTTCCCCGTGTCGTCGGACGGCGACTTCGAGGCGGTGCGGGCCGTGGCCGCCACGGTGCGAACCCCGATTGTGGCCGGGCTGGCCCGGGCGGTCACCGGCGACATCGACCGCGCCTGGGCCGCGCTTTCGGGCGCCCGCCGGCCGCGCATCCACGTGTTCCTCGCGACCTCCGACCTGCACCTCGAGCACAAGCTGCGGATCGACCGGGCCACCTGCCTGGCGCGCACCCGAGAGGCGGTGACTCACGCGAAGTCCCTGACCCCCGACGTCGAGTTCTCGGCCGAGGACGCCACGCGCAGCGACCTCGCCTTCCTGTGCGATGTGGCCGCGGCCGCGGCCCAGGCGGGGGCGACCACCCTCAACCTGCCGGACACCGTGGGCTATGCCCTGCCGGCCGACATCACGCGCATGTTCACGGCCGTGAAGCAGCGCGTGGGCGACGGCGTCACGCTGTCGGCGCACTGCCACAACGACCTCGGGCTGGCGGTGGCCAACTCGATTGCGGCAGTGCAGGCCGGCGCACGCCAGGTGGAGTGCACCATCAACGGGATCGGCGAGCGGGCAGGGAATGCCGCGCTCGAGGAGATCGTCATGACGCTGAACGTGCGGCGCGAGGCGCTGCCGTTCGCCACCGGCATCACGACCACACGGCTGGTGCCCACCAGTCAGGCGCTGTCGTCCATCGTGGGCATCAACGTCGCCCCGAACAAGGCCGTCGTCGGCGCCAATGCGTTTGCGCACGAGTCGGGCATCCACCAGGACGGGATGCTCAAGAACGAGCTCACCTACGAGATCATGCGTCCCGAGTCGGTGGGCGCGGCGGGCACGCGGCTGGTGCTCGGGAAGCACTCCGGGATGCGCGGCCTCGACGCCCGGTGCCGTGCGCTGGGCTTCCGGCTCGGCGAGGGAGACCTCGCGCGCGTCTACCGCCAGGTGACGGCGCTGGCCGACCGCAGCAAGACGGTGAACGACGAGCAGCTCGCAGCCATCGTCCGGGAAGAGGCGACGACGCCCGCCGGAGCGCCCTCGGCGCGCCGCAGCGCCGCACCGCACGGGACGGAGGCGGCATGGCGCTGAAGGTCGCGCTGCTGCCCGGAGACGGGATCGGGCCCGAGGTCACCGCCGAGGGCGCGCGCCTGTTGGCCAGGATCGCGGAACTGTACGGCCACCCCGTGCACTTCAGCACCCACGCGATCGGCGGCGAGGGGATCGAGCGGCACGGCCGAAGCCTCCCCGAGGAGACGCTGGCGGCGTGCCTCGAGGCCGATGCCGTGCTCCTCGGCGCGGTGGGCCATCCGCGCTACGAGGACCGCCAGCCCGGGGACCGTCCCGAAGCGGGCCTGCTGGCCCTGCGCCGGGCGCTCGGCGGCTTCGCCAACCTGCGGCCCGCGATGTGCCATCCGGCCCTGGTCGATCGCACGCCGTTCCGCGCCGAGCGCGTGCAGGGCGCGGACATCCTGATCGTGCGCGAGCTGCTCGGCGGCCTCTACTTCGGCGAGCCGCGCGGGTACTCGTCACCGGACACCGCGTTCAACACGCTCGTCTACTCGAAGCCCGAGGTGGAACGGGTGGCACGGGTGGCATTCGACATGGCGCGTGGGCGGCGGCGGCGTGTGGCCTCCATCGACAAGGCCAACGTCCTCGAGACCTCGCGATTGTGGCGCACGGTCGTCACCGAGGTCGCGCGGGACTACCCCGATGTGAGCCTCGAGCACGTGTACATCGACACCTGCGCCATGCGGCTGGCCACGACGCCGGCCAGCTTCGACGTCATCCTCGCCGACAACCTGTTCGGCGATATCCTGAGCGATCAGGCCGCCTCGGTGGCCGGGTCGCTGGGCGTGCTGCCGTCGGCTACGGTGGGCGGGCGCGTCGACCTGTACGAGCCGGTCCACGGGTCGGCGCCCGATATCGCGGGACAGGGCCTCGCCAATCCGATCGGCGCCATCGCCAGCGCCGCGATGCTGCTCCGTCTCTCGGGCGGGCGGCCGCACGAGGCCGACGTCCTCGAGCGCGCCATCGAGGTGGCACTGGCGGCCGGCGCCCGCACGCGTGACCTGGCCGGGCCGGGCGAGCGCGTCCTGTCGACGCGCGAGATGGCCGACGCCATCGAGCACGCTCTCGTCGATCTGCACGATCACCAGCACGCCTACCACGCGGTGTAACCCATTGAAACTGAGCGGCGCGGACATCATCTGGAAGTGCCTATCCGAGCAGGGCGTCGACACCGTGTTCGGCTACCCGGGCGGCGCGATTCTCCCGGCCTACGATCGGCTGCTGGATCACTCCATTCGTCACGTGCTGGTGCGGCACGAGCAGGGCGCCACGCACATGGCCGACGGCTACGCGCGAGCCAGCGGACGCGTCGGCGTGGCGGTCGCCACCTCGGGGCCAGGGGCCACGAACCTGGTGACGGGCATCGCGACGGCCCAGATGGACTCGACACCCCTGGTGTGCATCACCGGGCAGGTGCCCGCGATGATGCTGGGGTCGGATGCGTTCCAGGAAACGGATATCACCGGCATCACGTTGCCCATCACCAAGCACAACTACCTGGTGCAGCGGGCCGAGGACATCGCGCCCACCATCCGCGACGCGTTCCGGGTGGCCACGACTGGCCGGCCGGGCCCGGTGCTCGTGGACATCACCAAGAACGCGCAACAGGATCTCACCGAGTGGTTCGAGGCGGTACCTGACGCCGAGTCGCAGCCGGGCGCTGGCAGCGACTGGCCGTCATTCGGCGATCGGCAGATCGACGAGGCCGCCGCGCTCATCGCGGGCGCGGAGCGGCCCGTCATCCTCGCCGGGCACGGGTTGCTCAAGAGCCGCGCCACGGAAGAGCTCCGCCAGCTGGCTGAGCTCTCGCACCTGCCGGTGGCAGTCACGCTGCTCGGCATCGGCACGCTGCCGGCGGCGCACCCGCTCAACCTGGGCATGATGGGCATGCACGGCGAGGCGTGGGTCAACGAAGCCATCCAGGACTCCGACCTGCTCATCGCCCTCGGCATGCGCTTCGACGACCGCGTCACCGGGCGGCTGGCGTCGTATGCGCCGAAGGCAAAGAAGATCCACGTCGACATCGACCCGACCGAACTCCACAAGAACGTGCGCGCCGATGTTGCCATCGCGGGCGACCTCCGCGCCGTGCTGCAGGCCCTGCTGCCGAAGGTCGCCCCGGCCCGCCGCGACACCTGGCTCGCGCGCATCCGGTCGTTCGCGGGCGGCGGCCCCACCGTGCGCGACCTGAGCGGCATCGACGAGCCGGGCCCGCTGCAGGCGGCGCAGGTCATCCACGACATCTGGCGTGCCACCGAGGGCAAGGCGCTCGTGGTGACTGACGTCGGGCAGCACCAGATGTGGGCCGCGCAGTACTACCGCGTGTCCGAGCCACACACCTGGATCACGTCCGGGGGCCTCGGCACCATGGGCTTCGCGGTGCCGGCGGCCATCGGCGCCAAGCTCGCCAGACCCGACCGCGAGGTGTGGGCCATCGTGGGCGACGGCGGCTTCCAGATGACGCAGGCCGAGCTCGCGACGCTCGTCCAGGAGGGCGTGAAGATCAACATCGCCATCATCAACAACGGGTTCCTGGGCATGGTGCGGCAGTGGCAGCAGTTCTTCCACGACCGCCGCTACAGCGCGACGCCCCTGTCATCGCCCGACTTCGTGAAGATCGCCGACGCGCACGGGCTGCCGGGGGTGCACGTCTCGTCCCGCGACGAGGCGATGTCGGCCATCCGCCACGCGCGTGCCTCGGCGGGGCCGGTGCTCATCGATTTCCACGTGCAGCAGGAAGACGCCGTGTACCCGATGGTGTCGCCCGGCGCTCCCCTGCACGAGATGATTCATGCCCCGCGCTCGGCGCTGGTGGAAACCGGCGCGGACCTGCTGTGATGGACGAACTGCTGCGTTCCCGTACCGTGGTCGTGCGCTACGCGCACGCCATCGATGCCCTGGACCGCGTGGCCTCGGTGCTGCGCCGGCAGCGCGTGCGCGCCGATGCCTTCACGGCCGTGGCCGCGCCGGATGGCTCGACGGCCCAGGCCACGATCATGTTTGAAAGTACCGATCGCACCGCCGCGCGAGTGGTCGCGCTGCTGGGCCGGCAGATCGGGGTGCTCGCTGTGGAGGAGTGGAGCGATGATGATTCACGACGCTGATGCCGACCTTGAACTGATTCGATCTCGCCGCGTGGCGATCATCGGGTACGGGTCGCAGGGCCACGCCCATGCGCTGAACCTGCGGGACAGCGGCGTGGACGTGCGCGTGGCGCTGCGCCAGGGAGGCCGGTCGTGGGCCGCGGCCGAGCAGGACGGCTTCGCCCCCATCGATGCCGCCGCCGCCACCCGCTGGGCCGACGTGGTGATGATCCTCGCGCCAGACCTCGAGCAGCCACGCCTGTTCCGCGAGCAGGTGGCCCCGAACATGAGGCCGGGCCAGTTGCTGCTGTTCGCCCACGGGTTCGCCATCCGGTACGGCTGGATCACGCCCCCCGAGGGCGTGGACGTCGCCATGGTCGCGCCGAAAGCGCCGGGGCACCGCGTTCGAGAGGTCTTCCTCGAGAACGCCGGAACGCCGGCCCTGGTGGCCGTGCACGCCGACCCGTCGGGCACCGCGCGGGCCATGGCGCTCTCGTACGCGAAGGCCCTGGGCTGCACGCGCGCGGGCGTCATCGAGACCACCTTCGCAGAGGAAACCGAGACCGACCTGTTCGGTGAGCAGGCCGTGCTGTGCGGGGGCGTCAGCGCGCTGGTGACGGCAGGGTTCGAGACGCTGGTCGAGGCGGGGTACAAGCCTGAAGTCGCCTACTTCGAGTGCCTGCACGAATTGAAGCTGATCGTGGACCTGATGTACAGGGGCGGCCTCAGCTACATGCGCTACTCGGTGAGCGACACGGCCGAGCACGGCGACTACACGGCCGGGCCGCGCATCGTGACCGACGAGACCCGCCTGAACATGAAGGCCATCCTCGCCGACATCCAGTCCGGTGCCTACGCCGAACGGTGGAAGCAGGAACACGAGCAGGGCCTGGCCTGGTTCAAGGGCGAGCGCGAGCGGCGTCGCGATCACATGATCGAGCGCGTGGGCGCGCGCCTCAGGGCTGGCATGCCGTTCCTCGAGCCGGTGACGCTGCCCGACGACCAGCCCGCCGCAGCCTCGCGCTAGGTGACGCGGACCGCGGGAGGGCGGAAGGCCGTGGTGTCTTCTGCCTTCTCACTCGCCGCCTTTGTCTCACTGTCCGCTGCCGACGTCCTAGATCCCGTGCCCGTAGCCTGAGTCGTACACGTCCACGTACACCGGCGCCGCCTCGGCAGCGCCCGTGGGCATGCCCCCTTCCTCGAGCATCACCACTACCTCGCGCACCTTGAACCCGGACGGACGATGGGCCTGCACCGCCCGCTCGACCGCCGCGCAGAGCGCGTTGATGGCGGCCTGATCGCGGCCATCGGCCCTCCCCTGCACGGTCACTGTCGTTGCTCCTGCCTGACTGCCATCCATGGTTCATCTCCTCGTATCGGATCACGAACAAAAAAAAGGCCACTGCCCTTGCGGGTAGTGGCCTTTGGCTGACGGTTACGTCTGTTGGCGGCTGCGCTACCCGCTGATCGTTGTGCTGGGGCCAATAAGACCCACAAGAAGGGCCAGGCCGAGCACGATACCGAGCGCAAACACACCGAGGCCAGCGCGACCGAACAGAGCGGGCGAGCCGGACAGGGTAGGCATGGCGGGTAAAGACGAGGTTACGCCGCGCGGGGCCTGCACGTCAAGCCGCTCGTGCGTCCCGGACGCTCACCAGGGCGCGAACACGCGGTCAGCGGCCGCGGTGGCGAACCAGGATCTCCCTGACGCGGTCTACGGGAAGGGCCTCGGCGGTCCCCACCGCGCTCGACACGGTGGTCGCCCGCAGCAGCGAATTGTAGACGGCTTCCTCCGTGGCCTCGAGCGCCGCCTGGAAGAGGGGCGAGACGCCGTCGGTCGGCAGCAGCGTGCGAACCGCGGCGGCGTCGGCGCCGACGCGCACCCGAAGTGAGGGATGGGTGGAGAACGCCACGGCGTAGTCGCCGCTGCCGTTGCTGAAGGACGATCCCGTGCGGGCCAGGCCGAAAATGGCACGCGCGGCCAGCCGCTTCAGGTCGCGCGCGTCGAGCGGCGCGTCGGTCGCCACCACGACCATGCACGAGCCATCGCCCACCGCGTCCAGCTGGTCGACGGGACCGCGCCCGGGCGCCGGCGGCTGGTAGGCATAGCGGCCCAGGAGCTTGCCGACCGGCGCTCCGTCGACGGTCAGAACGCCTCCGTAGTTGCTCTGGACGATCACGCCCAGCGTGTAGCCGCCGTACGGCGCGGGCAGGCGGCGCGATGCCGTGCCGATGCCCCCCTTCCAGCCGAACGCGCGCGTGCCCGTGCCGGCGCCCACGCTGCCTTCGTCCACCGCCCCACCCCGCGCCGCCGCGAGTGCCGCGGCCACGTGGGCCGGGCGAACGGCCAACGCCCGGATGTCGTTCAACCCGCCGTCGTTGGTCTCGCCCACCACGGCATTCACCGAGCGGACGTCGGCGTTCCCGGCCTGTGCCAGCGTCCACTGCACCAGCCCTTCGACCACGGCGCCCACGCCCAGCGTGTTGGTGAGGGCAATCGGTGTCTCGATGGTGCCCAGTTCATCCACTTGCGTTGATCCGGCCAGTTTGCCAAAGGCGTTACCCACGAATACCGCGCCCGGCACCTTGTCCTGGAAGACATTTCCCTGGTGCGGCACCACGACGGTCACGCCCGTGCGGACGCGGTCGCCCTCGCGGAGCGTTAGCTGCCCGACCGTGACGCCCTCGACATCGGTGATGGCGTTGAGCGGACCCGGCGGGAACACGCCGGGCGCCACGCCCAGGTCCCGCGCCCGAGGCCGACCGCCTTCCTGCGCTCCCACCACAAGGCTCGTCACCATGGCAATCATCCACGCGTAGCGCATCAGGCCCCCTTCCCCTCGGCCGCCGGGTCGATACCGGGGGTCGAAAGTCCGCATGATACGATCCTGACTTCGCGATGCGCACGATCTCGATTGAGGCGGTCCGCGACGCCGCCGCACATATGTACGAGGCGGCGATTCGCACGCCCCTGGTTCGCCTGGACCTGCCGTTTGCCCCGCCGGATACGCCGGACATCTACCTGAAGCTCGAGTCGCTCCAGCCCATCGGCTCGTTCAAGCTGCGCGGGGCGTGGAACGCGATCCGGCGCCTGCCGCCCTCGCTCATGCGGGACGGGGTGTGGACGGTGAGCGCCGGCAACGCCGCGCAAGGCGTGGCGTTCGCGGCCAGACGGGCCGGCGTGCCCTGCACCGTCATGGTGATGGACACGGCGCCCGCCACCAAGCTGAAAGCCCTGGAATCGCTGGGCGCGTCGACCGTCCGCGTCACCTATGACGAGGCGTGGCGCACCGTCGAGACACACGGCTCCGATCGCATGCGGGGCCACTTCATCCATCCCTTCGATGACGACGACTTCATCGCGGGAAATGCCACGGCGGGCCTCGAGATCCTGGAGGACCTGCCTGAGGTCGACACCGTGGTGGCGGCCCTCGGCGGCGGCGGCCTGCTCGCCGGCATCGGCACCGTGATGCGCGCCCTGAAACCCGAGGTCCGGGTCCTGGCGGCCGAGCCCGAGACCGCTGCTCCGCTGGCGACCTCGCTCGCCCGCGGGGAAGCCAGCTACTTCGCCGGCTGGACGGCCTCGTTCGTCGATGGCGCCGGCGGCAAGTCGGTGCTGCCCTCCATGTGGCCGCTGCTGCGCGCGGTGGTGGACGATTCGATCGTCATGCCGCTCGCCGATGTGGCCTCCGCGATGCGTTACGCCGCGGAGCGCGTGCACGTGATTGCGGAGGGGGCGGGCGCCTGCGCCATTGCGGCCGCGCGCAGCGGCCGCGCGGGGCGGGGCACGATTGTCGCCGTGGTGTCGGGCGGCAACATCGACCTCTCTCGTTTCGCCGAACTCGTCGGCGCCGTGCCCCACGCCGGCGCCCATCCCTGAATCGTCGCTCGAAGCCGCTGTTTCCCGACTTGAACTGATTTCCGTAATCGCACCCGATGTCCGAAGAACGATTTGCCTCCGCCGCCCCGCTGCCCTCGCCCATCCACCGCCTGCACGAGCTCGCCGTCGACCTCTGGTGGAGCTGGGACCTCACCGCGCGCGAGGTGTTCCGCCGCCTCGACTATGCGCTCTGGCGCCGCACCGATCACAACCCGGTGAAGATGCTGCAGCAGATCACGCCGGAGCGGCTCCAGCACGCCGCCGCCGATCCGCGCTTCCTGCAAGCCTACGACGCGGCCGTCGCGCGCCGCGACCAGGCGAAGGGGTTCGTGCATCCGTGGTGGCGGGAGTACGGGCACGCGGTGAACGGCGGCCCCATCGCCTATTTCTCGGCCGAGTTCGCCTTG
>DAIRFN010000234.1:0-9378 GCA_036795065.1 Vicinamibacterales bacterium | reverse complement strand
AAGACTTTCGACGGATCGATGAGATACCACGCCAAGCCGACCGCGACGGTGATCTCGAACGCCAGAAACGCGAGAAAGAATGGCCCCAACCCCGATTGGGTGAACGAATGCACCGACGAAATCACCCCGCTGCGCGTGAGAAAGGTGCGGCGCTGCATCGACGCCATCGATCGTGAGGGCCAGGCCGGCCCACGTCAAGGAACTCGGCGCCACCCGTGTCAGACGGTCTTCCGCGCGGCCGTGGCTCCCGGTCGATGCGACGATGCGCCGGTCGGGCACGTGGGAGGGCTCCATGATCCGGAAGGCGATCTGGGCACTGATGGCGCTGCTGGCGACGCTGGTCGCCGCCTATGCCTTCATGAGCGTCTCGGTCCCGGCGGTCACCCTGCGACTCCTACCCGGCGATTGCCTGGCTCTGCTGGGTTCCGAACCTCATCATCGCCGAGTGGCTGGTCGTCCCGAGCTCGCTGCTCTCGGTGAAGCCGTCCCCCGCTCTCTCGATGACAAGGAGGTGTGAGGGCCGATCGTGCCCCTCAACGTCCGGGCCCGACAATCACCTCGACGCCGTCGATGGCGCGTGCCGTTCCGACGTCGATGCCCGAGGTGCGCACGCTCGCCCCCGCCATACGGATGTCGGCGACATCCCATCCCTCAGGCAGGCCGCGCACGTAGAGCAGACGCGGTCCGAGGACGGCACTCAGTTCGAACGACCCATCGGCCGACACCTGAACCTCGCGCTCGCCGATGATCTCGAATCCGTTGCCGCCGATCCACAGCACAGACCCGACGGCGAGGCTTCCGGACGGGAGCAGGGCGCCGGACGCCGTGCGGACCTGCCCGCGCACCGTCCCCGCCGGCACGAGCGACATTGCGGGCAGCGCGCTGTCGCTGGCGATGTCCACGATCTGCCACGCCGCGAGCGCGCGCTGGCCGTCGTGCCCGCGCGCCCACACCACGTAGCGTCCCGCCTCGACGATGTCGGGGCCAATGATGCCGTTCCCGGCGAGGTACGACAGGGTCCGCAGCGTGCGTCCTCCGTTGGACACCAGCCGTACCTGCACGTCCTCCGCAGCATCCGGCACGACGAGCCGGCCGGTGACAACGTGCGCGGAAGGGAGCGAGACGACGATGTCGACGCCTCCGACGTGCGCCCCGGGGCGCACCCTCACGGTGCGGGCCTCGGTCCGCCGGGTAGTCCCGGGATGGAAGAACCGGGACCATCCGCGGTCCGGCGCGCGACTCGACGGCAGGCGGTTCGGCAGCACGACAACCAGTCGGTCGCCCGCCGCTACCTCCTCGAGCCGGTATCGCCCGTCCCGGCCGGTGAGCACCTGACCGATCCGAGGCACTCCCATGGCGGGTGCCCCTTCAATGGTCACGACGACGTCGGGAACTGGCACGCCGGCGGTGGTGGCCACCCGGCCCGAGATGCTCCCGGCGCGCACCAGCCTCGCGACCAGGTCCTCTCGCCCGCCCTCAGGGGGCAGCCGAATCCCGTGGCCCCACTCGCCGTCACCCTCTTGCACCTCGGAGGGCCTGCCCGGCTCGGCCCAGGCGGGCGCGAAGCCCGGCGCACGGACGACGATCCGATACACACCCAGCCCCAGGTCGCGCAGGCGCCATCGACCATCGGTTCCCGAGTGCGCCGTCGTCAGCCGCCGGGTTGCCGGGCCAATCGCGTACACGGCGGCGCCAGCGATGGGCGCCCCGGTGTCGGCTTCCAGGACGACGCCCGCGAGGACCCCGGCCGCGGACACGTTCGCACCTGCGGGTGCCGCGGCCTGCAGCAACGCGAGCGCGGAGACCGCTACCCAGGGCGCGCTCATGAGCCCGGATTCTGCCATAGGGACGCGCGGGCGGTTGGCGAGCTTCGCCTGACGTCGTGGCCGACGGCACGATCCGGATGCTGCTTCCCGAGGAGGATGACCCGCGCCTGGAGCATCGTCAGCCTGTTGCCCCGGCGCTCAATTCCTTCGACGCATCGACCCTGAGCCAGCACAGCGCGCCGATGAACAACAGGACCGCCATCGGCACGAAGGGCGCGTCGTAGCTGTGGAACCGCTCGACGATGTAGCCGTAGGCGACCGACCCGACCAGGCCACCGACCTGGGCGGCCGTGTTCATCAATCCGACCACGGCACCTGCGTGCCGCCGCCCCAGGTCGAGGCACACGCCGAAGACGCCCGACTGCTGGAACGTGATCGCCCCGTAGACCAGCGAGAGCAGGACGATCGTCATCAACGGCTGACTGGTGGCCATGGCGGCCAGCGTGAACAGGCCCGCGCTGCCCAGCCCGGCGACGCCGAGCGAGCGTCGGCCCCAGGTGACGCCGAACCGCCGCACCAGGGCGTCGCTGGCGGCCCCGCCGGCCACGTTCGCACACGCCGCGATGACATACGGCAAGGCGGACAACACAAGCCCGCCTTCGGAGAGGCCGCGTCCTTTCACCAGGAACGTGTGAAACCAGGTCTGGAAGAAGGTGTAGGTGTAGATGTAGCAGAAGGCCGCGCCCAGCAGGGCCAGCACGCTTTCCGACCGCAGCGCGACGCGCCAGGGGAATGCATGCGACGGGGCGGGTTGAACCGCGGAGAGCTCCCTGAGCTCGGCCTGGCTCACGCCCGGCATCTCCGCGGGCGTGTCGCGGAACCACACGTACCAGGCCACTGCCCAGACCACGCCCACGGCGCCGAAGACGAAGAAGGACATGCGCCATCCGTAGCGCATCTGGATGGGCACGACCAGCAGTGGCGCGATCGCACCACCCATCTGGCTCGCCATCAGCATGACGCCGGAGATGCTCGCGCGCTGCGATGGCGGAAACCACCGCGAGATGACGATGGAGGCATTGGGAAACGCGCCCGCCTCTCCGGCGCCGAAACAGAACCGCGCGAACAGCAGGAGGTAGTAGTTCGACACCGTCCCGGTGAGCGACGTGAAGGCCGACCACCACAGCACGATCCGCGTCAGGACGCGTCGCGGGCCGAGGCGATCGCCCATGACGCCGGTGGGAATCTCGAAGAGGCTGTATGACAGCGTGAACATCGCGGTCACCCAGCCCCAGCCGACGGGATCGATCCCCAGGTCCTCCTGCATGCGGGGACCCGCGACGGAGATGCAGACGCGATCGATGTAGGTGATGGCGAAGAGCAGGAAGAGGAACCCGAGGACGCGGTGGCGATGTCGCACGCGCCCCGGATTCTGTCACAGGCCATCGCCGCCGGTGCGCGCTTCGGGACGCACCTCGCGCCATCGGGGAGCGGTCTGCCTTCCACTCCGCCGCGCCGCCATCCTACTCGGCGGCCACCATCGCGACGGTCTTCTCCACCAGGCGCAGGAACGCCTCGAGGGTCTGCTCGAGATACGGCTCGGGTGTGTCCTCTTCCTTGCAGTGCGAGAGGCCGCGAGAGGAGTACGCGAACATCATCACCGCCGGCATCAGCCGTCCCATCTCCACGGCGTCGTGCAGCGGTCCGGAGGGCAGGCGCGGAGCGTGCCCGGTGACCTCTCGCGCCGCCTCCGCGCAGAGCTCGATGAGACGCGGATCGAAACGGCGCGGCTCGATCCGCCAGACGTGACGCCACTCGACGGACACGCCGTTGGCGCTCGCGGCCTGCTCCGAGGCCTCGCGCGCGGCGGCAAGCGCGGCGGCCAGTACCGCCGGCTCCAGCGCGCGCTGATCCAGCGCGATCTCGCACACACCCGGCACTGCCGTCACGATGCCCGGCTCGACGGTGACGGTGCCGATGGTGCAGACGATGCCGCCGGAGGGTCCGGCCTCTGGCGTCGCGAGACGACGCGCGATGTCGCGGCACGCCAGGGCGGTCTCCGCGGCGGCCAGGAAGGCGTCGCGCCGCATCGAAACCGGGGTGGAACCAGAGTGCGCGGCCTGGCCGGTGAAGCGCAGAACGTGGCGCTCCACGCCGTAGGTGCCGATGACCACGCCGGTGGGCTCGTCCAGGGCCTCCAGCACGGGGCCCTGCTCGATGTGCAGTTCGAGGTACGCTCGCGGGTCACGCGCGAGCAGAGCCTGACGCGCGTCGGGCATCCGGTCCAGACTCACGCCGTTCTCGGCGAGCGCATCGACCAGTCGCACGCCCTGCTTGTCCACGAGGTGCCGAACGCTGTCGGGCACCAGGGTGCCACTGGCGCCGGAAGACCCCAGGAGGCTGCGCGAGAAGCGCGCGCCCTCCTCGTCGGCGAAGTCCACGACCGCGAGAGTGACGGGCTGCCGTGTCCCCTGGAACCGGCGGAGCGCCTCGACACCTGCGAGCACGCCGAGTGGGCCGTCCAGCCAGCCGCCGTTCGGCACCGAATCGAGATGGCCGCCGATGATGACCGTCCGCGGCGACACGCCTGGAAGGGTGATCCAGTTGTTGCCAGCGGCGTCCATCTCCGCCCTGAGGCCCAGCTGGCCGAGCCTGGCGTCGAGCCACGCGCGGGCGTCGCGCCAGACGGGACCCCAGGCCACCCTCTGCGCGCCGTTGGCGTCGCTGGTCCGCTCGGCCAACTCCCGCAGGTGGTTGATGACGTCACGTGCGCTCATTGCCTGGTCCGTTCCCTCACGCCTGCTCGAGGGCGCGCCGCAGGTCCTCAATCAGATCTGCCGGTTCCTCGAGGCCCACGTTGAGGCGCACGAGGCGCTCCCGGCGCGCGCCGAGCCGCGCCGAGTCAGGGTAGGCCATCACGAGGCTCGTGACGCCGCCCCAGCTGAAGCCGATCCGGAACAGGCGGAGGGCGTCGACGAACCGCGCGGTGCGCGCGGCCGTCCAGTCGTCGGCGAGCACGATCGAAAACACGCTGGCCGAGCCCGTGAAATCGCGCGCCCACACCTCGTGGCCGGGACAGTCGGGCAGCGCGGGATGCAGCACCGCGGCCACTTCGGGACGCTCCTTCAACCAGCGGGCCACCACCAGTGCAGTGCGCTCGAGGCGTTCGAGGCGCACGCCGAGGGTCTGCAGCCCCCGCAGGGCCAGGGCACAGTCGTCGGGTGAGACGGCCATGCCCATCAGCCGATGGGCACGACCCACGCAGGCGTAGGCGGCTTCATTCGCCACGGACACGGCACCGAGCAGGATGTCGCTGTGCCCGCCGACGTACTTCGTGAGGGCCTGCACGCTGACATCCACGCCGTGCGCGAAGGCATCGAACAGCACGCCGGCGGCGTAGGTGTTGTCGAGCGCCACGGCGACGCCCCGTGCCCGGGCAGCAGCAGCGATAGCGGGCACGTCCTGCAGTTCCATCGTGATCGAGCCCGGGCTCTCGCACCAGATCAGCGCCGTGTCGGGTCGGATCAACGCCGCGATGCCGCCCCCGATCAGCGGATCGTAGCGTTCGATCTCGACGGAGAAACCCGCGAGCAGGTCCTCACCCAGTTCGGCGGTCGGCCCGTACGCACTCTCGGGTATGAGCGCGTGCGATCCCGCGCGGCAGTACGCCAGGTACACGAGCGCCAGCGCGGCCTGTCCCCCTGGCGCCACGAAGCAGTGGTACCCGCGATCGAGCGCCGCGATGCGAAGACCGAGTTCCAGCGTGGTCGGCGTGCCGTAGAGGCCATACGTGTAGCGCTCCGCCTGCCGCCAGTCGTCCACCGCCTCGCTCAGGCGAGCGAACACGACGGTGGAGCCCCGATACACCGCCGGTGCCAGCGAGTGGAACCCTGCCGGCGGGTTCGGTGCCGGGGCAATCAACCGTGTCCGCCAGTCCAACCCGGGGAGCGAGTCCTCATTCCAATCGGCCATATGCGCGGACGGTTCAGTGCTCGACGAGCATCGTCACCGGATCGACGACGCCGTGCGCTTTCTTCGCGGCGGCAATCTCGGGCGAGGCGAGCGCGGCCTGCATACCGGCCATGTCGTGCACGTCGACCGTGAGTGCGACGGTGTTGCCGCCGTCGGGGCTGAGGTAGTCCACGACGTTGGTACCCCACGACTTGAACGCCTCGACGCGTTCGGAGTGCTTGCTCGCCCAGAATGCGGGATCGTTGACCGTGTGTGTAAAGACGACCTTGGGCATGGCGGCTCCTCTGAGAGGTGGGGCTCGGTTGGCCACCGCGTGAATCGCGGCCGGCCAGGTGACTGGGATTCTACACGCCTGTTACTGGACCCTTTCGCCTGGGCTGCCACCCAGGCGCCTTCCGCTCAGGCCGCGCCGCCGGCTTGCATTTCTACGCGGCGCACGATACAAGCTGACACCGCCATGTCCCCCTTCATACGAGCGCTCCGCCGCACGCCTCCGTTTGTGCTGGCCGTCGTGCTCGCGCTCGCCTCCCCGGCTGTCGCCAGCGCGCAGGGGCAGACACCCACACCCATCGCCACACCCACCGCAGCAGATCTGGCCAGTGGTGCGAAGGTCTTCACCATGTACTGCGCGCGCTGCCACGGCTTCGACGGCTCCGGCGGCTCCGGACCCCCGCTCGCGCGGCCCAGGCTCCGTCGTGCCGCGGACACGGCCGCGATCCTCGACATCATCGTGAACGGCATTCCAGGGACGCCGATGCCGGCCGCCTGGATGCTCTCGGAGACCGAGATGGCGCAACTCGCAGCGCATGTCCGCTCGCTGGGCCAGCGCCCGGAGGAACCGTTGCCCGGGAGTCCCGAGCGCGGGCGCGCCGTGTACGCCGCGAGCGGCTGTGCGGCCTGCCACGTCGTGGGCGGCGAGGGATCGGCGGTCGGCCCGGACCTCACCGAGATCGGGATGCTGCGCGGCGCGGCCTTCCTGCGCGAGTCGCTGCTCGATCCCGCCGCGGCACGGCCGGAACGTGGGGTGGCGTACGAGCCATACGCCTACCCGGCCTACGTGGTCGTGCAGGCGCAACCGCAGCGCGGCCCCGAGGTGGTCGGTGTCCTCGTCAACGAGGACTCGTTCACCCTCCAGTTGCGCGACCGCTCGGGGCGGTGGCAATCGCTCCGCAAGGCCGACCTGCAGCGCCTCGACTACGACACGCGGGCCAGCCTGATGCCGACCTACCGCGGCAAGGTGGACGAGGGCCCCCTGAACGACCTGGTGGCGTACCTGATGACCCTGCGAGGCAGGCCATGACGATGCATGGCTGCATCGCCCGTCTCGCGGTCGCCGGTGCAGCCCTCGCCCAGGTGGTGCTCGGGGCGCAGGTTCCCGCCTCGCGGATCGCGTCGGCCGCCAGGGAACCGGCGTCATGGCTCACCTACTCCGGCACCTACAACGGTCATCGCTTTTCGCCCCTCGCGGAGATCACCCCGGCCAACGTCGCGCGCCTGCGACCGGCGTGGGTCTACCAGGTGCAGGAGCCCGGTATCGTCGAGATGACGCCGCTCGTCGCCGACGGTGTGGTGTACGTGACGGAGCCGCGCAGCCAGGTGGCCGCGCTCGACCTGCGAACGGGGCGCACGCTGTGGCGTTACGATCCGCAAGTGCCGAAGAGCGTGCGCGCCATCGGCTACTTCCCGGTGAACCGCGGCGTCGCGCTGCTCGACGATCGCGTCTACGTGGGCACACTCGACGCGCGGCTGGTGGCGCTCGATGCCGCGTCGGGCGTCGTGCGCTGGGAGACCAAGGTTGCCGACAACGCGCTCGCCTACGGCATCACGTCCGCACCGCTGGCCGTGGACGGCAGGATCGTCATCGGCATCAGCGGAGGCGAGGCGGGCGTCCGCGGCTTCCTCGATGCCTACGACGCGAAGACCGGGGCGCGGGTGTGGCGCTTCGACACCGTTCCCGGCCCCGGCCAGAAGGGCCACGACACGTGGGGCGGTGACAGCTGGAAGACCGGCGGTGCGCCGACGTGGCTGAGCGGCAGCTACGATCCCGAGCTGAACCTGCTCTATTGGGGCGTCGGCAACCCCGCGCCCGACTGGAATGGGGATTCGCGCCCCGGCGACAACCTGTACAGCTCGTCGATGATCGCGGTCGACGCGCGGACGGGCGTGCTCCGATGGCACTTCCAGTTCACCCCGCACGACACGCACGACTGGGACGCCAACCAGATCCCGGTGCTCGTGGACGCCGTCCTGGGCGGCCGGCCTCGGGCGCTCGTCGTCACGGCCAATCGGAACGGCTTCTATTACGTGCTCGACCGCGCGACCGGGGAGTTCCTGGCGGGTACGGCCTACGCGAAGCAGACGTGGGCCCGCGGCCTCGACGCACGCGGGCGGCCAATCGTGATCCCCGGCACCGAACCGTCCGTGGAGGGCTCGCTGGTGTGGCCCAGCCTGCAAGGCGCCACCAACTGGTTCAGTCCGTCGTACGACGCCGGGCGGCGCCTGCTGTTCGTGCCCGTGCGGGAGATGGGATCGAAGTACTTCAAGGCCGAGGCCGAGTACGAGCCCGGCAAGCCCTTCATGGGCGGTGGGGAGGTCATCGACGCGCCGGGCGAGGCCTTCGGCGCGGTGCGCGCACTCGACGTGCTGACCGGCGAGCGCCGTTGGGAGCACCGGCTGCTGTCACCGCTCTGGGCCGGTGTGATGGCCACCGCCGGCGGCCTCGTGTTCGGCAGCACCAACGAGGGGAACGTCTTCGCGCTCGACGCCGACACCGGCCGGGCGCTCTGGGACTTCCAGACCGGCGGTGCGTGCGCGGCCAATCCCATCTCGTTCGAGATCGACGGACGCCAGCACGTGGCGACGGCGTGCGGCCGGGCCCTGTTCGTGTTCGCGCTCCCGTGATGCACAGCACGGACCCGGCGCGCCGCCGAGTCCTTTGGGGCTATTCTGAAATCGTGATCAAGAAGCAGCACTACATCAACAACGCGTGTCGCGGCACGGAGGCAGACATCGCCCGCGCCGTCGCGGCGGCGCGGGCGGCGGTCGGCGAGTCGTTCGGCGGCCCCTGGGGCCGCATGTCGGCCGCGCTTCGCGGACGCCTGATGCTCAAGCTCTCGGCCGCGGTCACCGCGCGTCACGAGGAGTTCGCGCAGGTCGAGGCGCGCGACGCCGGCAAGTCGCTGAAGACCGCGCGCGTCGATACCGCCGCGCTCGCGCGCTACTTCGAGTACTACGGCGGGGCGTGCGACAAGCTCCACGGTGAGACGCTGCCGTACGACACGGGCTACACCGTCCTCACGATCTGGACGCGGCCCTTCCGGAGGTCGTGAACGCCATCGTGCAGAACGCCGGCCAGACGTGCTCCGCGGGCAGCCGCCTGCTCGTGCAGCGCAGCATCTACCAGGCCGTGCTGGATCGCCTGGCAACGACCTTCATCGGTCTCCGGGCGGGCCCGCCGGACCTCGAGCTCGAGATGGGACCGCTGGTCAACCGCAAGCCGTACGACGTGGTGAAGCGCTTCCCGCAGCAGGCCGAAGAGGAACGGATCCCCGTGGCCGCCACGGGTGTCGTGCACCCCGAGGCGTCGGGCGGCGTCGAGCTCCCGTTCGGCGGCGTGAAGTCCAGCGGCCACGGGCGCGAA
>DAIRFN010000233.1:0-9418 GCA_036795065.1 Vicinamibacterales bacterium | reverse complement strand
GGGACCGTGCTGCCCGAGGCGGCCCGCGGCGCGGCGGTCGTGCTGCCGGTGACCACCGTGGCCGAGGAGGACGGCACCTTCGTGAACCGCGACGGCCGGGTGCAGCGCTACTTCCAGGCGAAGGCGGGACCGGGGATGGCCCGCCCGGCCTGGTGGGTGTTCGGCGAGCTGCGGGCGGTCCTGGGCCGGGGCGACGCGCCTGGCGGTCCGGCGGACGCGTTCGCGGCGCTCGCCGCCGAGCATGCGGTGTTCGCCGGCCTCACCTATGACAGACTCGGGCTGCACGGCGCCCCGCTGGACGCCCGGCACCCGGCGGGAGCGTCGGTGTGAGTCCGGAACTCAAGGGCCTCCTCCTCGTGAGCGCGTTCAAGGCGGTGGGCCTGTTCGCCGCCCTGATGGTGGGCGTGATCATGGTGGTCTGGGTCGAGCGGCGCGGCGCCGCGATGCTGCAGGACCGGCTGGGCCCGAACCGGGTGGGCCCGCTGGGCCTGCTCCAGAACATCGCCGACGGCTTCAAGAACTTCTTCAAGGAAGAGGTGATGCCGTCGGGGGCGGACCGCGGGCTGTTCCAGCTGGCCCCGCTCCTGTCGTTCGTCCCCGCGTTCCTCATGTTCGCGGTCATTCCCTACGGCGCGCCGCTCCCCGGCCTCGACTTCACCCTGCCGCTGTTGGGCCACGTGGTGTACGAGGGACCGCTGACCATGGTGGTGGCGGACCTGCCCATCGGCTTCCTGTTCATCATCGCCTTCTCGAGCCTCGCGGTGTACGGCATCACCCTGGCGGGCTGGTCGGCGAACTCGAAGTACGCGCTGCTCGGCGGCCTGCGGGCCAGCGCGCAGATGGTGAGCTACGAGCTGGCGATCGGGCTCAGCCTGATCGTCGTGCTCCTCATCGCGGGCAACGTGCCCCTGGGCGACATCGTCGCGTTCCAGCAGCAGACCGGCTGGTTCGTGTTCCTCGCGACCGTGGCCTACCTGATGTTCCACATCGCCGCGTTCGCGGAGACCAACCGGCTGCCGTTCGACCTGCCCGAAGCGGAGGCCGAGCTGGTGGCGGGCTACCACGCCGAGTATTCGGCGATGAAGTACGCCATCTTCCCGCTGGCGGAGTACGCCGCGCTGATCACGATGTCGGCGTTCATCTCGACGCTCTTCTTCGGCGGCTGGGACATCCCGTTTACGGCGTGGGACGAGCAGGTGGCCACCGCGTGGTCGTTCGAGGCGGTGCTGCGCGGCGCGCTCACCAACGCCGTGTTCCTGCTGAAGACGCTGTTCTTCGTCTGGGTGTTCATCTGGGTGCGGTGGACGCTCCCGCGGTTCCGCTACGACCAGCTCATGTTCCTGGGCTGGAAGGTGCTGCTGCCCGTGGCCCTCGTCTACATCGTCGTGATCGCCACGGCCATCCTGCTGCTGGAGCGGGCGGGCGTGCCGCACGACCTGCGGTACGGGTTCGTCCTGTTCCTCGTCAACGTGCCGCTGGTGGTCCTGCTCGTCTGGGGCCTGGACCGGCGGCGGGTGCTGAAGGGCACGCCGCGGCGCGTGCGGGTGGAGGCGTGAGATGATCGGTGTGAAGGTGATGCGCCGCCCGGACCGGGAGGTCAGCTACCTCCGGGCGACGCTGAAGGGGATGGCGGTCACGTTCAGCCATTTCTTCCGCCGCAAGGCGACGATGCAGTATCCGGAGCAGACGTCGCAGGAGGGATTCTGGACGCTCTCGCCCCGCTGGCGCGGGACCCACCGGATGCTCACCGACGAGCAGGGGCGCGCCAAGTGCGTCGCCTGCGGGCTCTGCCCCCAGATCTGCCCCGCCAACTGCATCAAGCTCGTGCCCGGCGAGGACGAGGAGGGCCACCGCTACCCGCTGATCTACGAGATCGACGAGTTCCGCTGCGTGTTCTGCGGATACTGCCAGGAGGTCTGCCCCGAGGAGGCGATCCACGTCGGCGTGCACTACGAGAACTCCGAGTACGACCGGCAGCGGTTCGTGTACGACCTCGAGCGGCTGTGCGCGCAGACGCACCCGGTGTCGAGCCTCTGGGACCCCGCCGATCCGAAGGGGGAGTGACCGATGCTCCCGGTGTTCTTCTGGGGCTTCTCGGGCGTGGCGGTCGTTTCGGCGCTGCTGTGCGTGACGCGCAAGAGCCCGGTGGCGAGCGCGCTCTGGCTGATCGGCACGATGTTCGCCCTGGCCGCCCTGTACGTCCTGCTCGACGCCCAGTTCATTGCCGTGATCCAGGTGCTCGTGTACGCGGGCGCCATCATGGTGCTGTTCCTGTTCGTGATCATGCTGCTCAACCTCGGTCCCACCGGGCCCAGCGACCGCCGGGGCTGGTTCGGCGGGGGCGTGGCGGCGCTGTTCGGGGCGGCGCTCGTGGCCCAGCTGTGGGTGCTGAGCCGCGCCGTACGGACGGAGGGGTTCGCCAGCCAGACCCTCGCCTATCCGCTGCCCGCGGGTGAGCTGCAGCGGATGCAGGACGCCCAGGGGGTCGTGGGCATGCTCGCCGATCCGCTGTTCCGGCAGTACCTCGTGCCCTTCGAGATCACGTCGGTCCTCCTCCTCGCGGCGATCGTCGGGGCGGTGGTCCTGGCCAAGAGGAAGATCTGATGCTCCTCGCCCCCGCGCTCGGCGTTTCGGCGCTGATCTTCGCGATCGGCGTCGGCGGCGTGCTCCTGCGCCGCAACGTCATCATCATCTTCATGTGCGTCGAGCTGATGCTCAACGCCGTCAACCTCACGTTCGTGGCCCTCGCGCAGCAGCTCGGCCCGCAGGGACAGGTCATCGTGTTCTTCGTGATGGCCGTCGCCGCCGCCGAGGCCGCCGTGGGGCTCGCCGTCATCCTGGGCGTCTACCGCCACCAGGAGTCGGTGAACCTCCAGGACCTCAACCTCCTCCGCGGATGACCCGCCGATGATCGACCTGGTCTGGCTGGCCGTCCTCCTGCCGTTCCTGGGCTTCCTCGCGAACGGCTGGCTCGCGTTCCGGCGCCCCCGCGCCACCGCCGCGGTCTCGGCGGTGGGCGTCGGGGTGCTCGTGGCGGCGTTCGTGGTGGCGCTGGGGGTGGCGTTCGCGTACGCGGGCGGACACCACGTGGACCCGATCATCGTGCCGCTGTGGTCGTGGATCCCGGTGGGCCATCTCGACGTGATGCTGGCGTTCCAGGTGGACGCCCTCTCGATCGTGATGCTGCTCGTCGTCACGGGCGTCGGGATGCTCATCCACGTGTTCAGCGTGGGCTACATGGGGGATGACCCGGGCTACGCCCGCTACTTCGCGTACCTCAACCTCTTCGTGTTCTTCATGCTGGTCCTGGTGCTCGGCGCGAGCTTCCCCGTCCTGTTCGTGGGCTGGGAGGGCGTGGGGCTCTGCAGCTACCTGCTGATCGGCTTCTGGTACCGCGACAAGGCGAACGCCGACGCGGGCAAGAAGGCGTTCCTGATGAACCGGATCGGGGACGCCGGCTACCTGGTGGCCATGTTCTGGATCTTCTGGGCCACGGGCTCCCTCTCGTTCACGGACGTCTTCGCGGCCGCGCCGCGGGTGTTCGTGGTGGGTGGCACGACCATCACGGCCATCACGCTGCTGCTGTTCCTGGCGTGCACCGGGAAGTCCGCCCAGATCCCGCTGTACACGTGGCTGCCGGATGCGATGGCCGGTCCCACCCCGGTTTCCGCCCTGATCCACGCGGCCACCATGGTGACCGCCGGCGTGTATCTCGTGGCGCGCACCAACATCCTGTTCGCGATGGCGCCGGTGGGCAGCGCCGTCGTCGCCGCCGTGGGCGCGCTCACGGCGCTGTGGGCCGCCTCCATCGCGCTCAAGCAGTGGGACATCAAGAAGGTGCTGGCGTACTCCACCGTGTCCCAGCTGGGCTACATGTTCCTGGGCGTCGGGGTGGGCGCCATCAGCTCCGGCATCTTCCACCTGGTCACCCACGCGTTCTTCAAGGGCCTGCTGTTCCTCGGCTCGGGCAGCGTGATCCACGCGCTGCATCACGCCTACCACCACACGCACCGTGACGAAGACGCGCAGGACATGCGGAACATGGGCGGGCTGCGCCGCTGGATGCCCTGGACGGCCGCCGTCATGTGGATCGCGACGCTGGCCATCGCGGGGTTCCCGGGGTTCTCCGGGTTCTTCTCCAAGGACGAGGTCCTCGCGCTGACGTTCGCCAAGGGCCACGAGCACGTGCTGTTCTACGTGCTGTGGGCCGTGGGCGCCGTCGCCGCCCTCATGACCGCGTTCTACATGGCGCGCATGATGCTCTACACGTTCCACGGCCCGAACCGGACCGGCGCCGCCGAGCAGGAGCACCTGCACGAGGTATCGTGGGTGATGACCGGGCCGCTCGTGGCGCTCGCCGCCCTGAGCCTGCTGGGCGGCGTGCTGAATCTGCCGCACGTGCTGCCGGGGGCCGGCTGGCTGCAGCACTGGCTGGAGCCGGTCACCGCCGCCGGCGACTTCTTCAAGCCCGAGCTGCACCTTCCGGCCTCGACGGAGTGGCTGCTCCTCGGGCTCGCCTCGGTGATCGCGATCGCCGGCCTCTACGCCGCCAAGGCGCTGCTCCACCCGGAGGCGCTGCGTCCCGCGGCCGAGGCGCCGCCCGAGACGGGGCTGGCCAAGGTGCTGCTCCGCAAGTGGTACGTCGACGAGATCTACGACGCCGTCGTGGTGCGGCCGCTCCTGTGGCTCTCGGAGAAGGTGTTGTGGAAGGGTGTGGACAACGGCCTCATCGACGGGGCGGGGGTCAACGGCCCGGCCCGGGTGGCGCGCGGGGTCGGCGCGGTCGGGTCCTGGATGCAGACGGGCCAGGTCGGCACGTACGTCTTCTTCTTCGTGGTGGGCGTGCTGCTCCTGCTGCGCGCCGTGACGCGGGTCTGAGATGAGCGAATTCCTGATTGGTCTCGGCTACGAGCGGTGGGTGCTGAACACGCTACTGGCCCTCCCCCTGGTGGGCGCGCTCGCCGTGCTCGCCCTCCCCGAGCGGCGGGCCAAGCACGTGGCCCTGGCCGTGGCGCTCGCGGAGTTCGTCGTGTCGGCGGGCCTGTGGTGGGCGTTCGACACGGGCCTGTCGGTGATGCAGTTCGGGTTCTGGGCCCCGTGGATCCCGTCGTTCGGCATCGCCTATCACGTGGGCGTGGACGGCATCTCGCTCTTCATGGTGCTGCTCACCACGTTCACGGTGCCGCTCGCGATCCTGGGGAGCTACCGCTACATCACCCAGCGGGAGCGCGGCTTCTACGCCCTGATGCTCGTGCTCACCACGGGCATGATCGGCGTCTTCGTGGCACTCGATCTGTTCCTGTTCTACGTCTTCTGGGAAGTCATGCTGATCCCGATGTACTTCATCATCGGGATCTGGGGCGGGACCCGCCGCCTCTACGCGGCCATCAAGTTCTTCCTGTACACGTTCGTCGGGTCGCTCCTGATGCTGGTGGCGATCCTCGTCATGGTCACCGTGGTGGGCCGCGAGACCGGCACCTACTCGTTCGACTACGGCTGGCTGCTCGAGCAGGCGGGCCTGCTCCGTCCGTGGGGGCTCTGGCTGTTCCTCGCGTTCGCGCTCGCGTTCGCCATCAAGGTCCCCATCTTCCCGTTCCACACGTGGCTCCCGGACGCGCACGTCGAGGCGCCCACGGCCGGCTCGGTGGTGCTGGCGGGCATCCTCCTCAAGATGGGCACGTACGGCTTCCTGCGCTTTGCGGTGCCGTTCTTCCCGGAAGCCGCGTTCGACCCGCGCGTCGCCACCGTCATGGTGACGCTCGCGGTGGTCGGCATCATCTACGGCGCGCTCGTGGCGATGGTCCAGCCCGACTTCAAGAAGCTGATCGCCTACTCGTCGGTGAGCCACCTGGGCTTCGTCATGCTCGGCATCTGGGCCCTGACCGTGCAGAGCGTGACCGGGGCCATCGTCATCATGATCAACCACGGCATCTCCACCGGCGCGCTGTTCCTCATGGTGGGCATGATGTACGAGCGCCGCCACAGCCGGATGATCGCCGACTACGGCGGCCTGGCGGCCGTGATGCCGGCCTTTGCCGCCGTGCTCACCCTGGTCTCCCTCTCGTCCATCGGGCTGCCGGGCACCAACGGGTTCGTGGGCGAGTTCCTGGTGCTCCTCGGCGCGTTCCGCACCCAGCCCTGGGCGGCGGCCATCGCCACGACGGGCGTGATCTTCGCCGCCGCGTACCTCCTCTGGGCGCTCCAGCGCATCATCTACCAGCGCCTCGACAAGCCGGAAAACGAAGGCCTGCCCGACCTCAGCCGCCGGGAGCTGGCGATCCTCGTCCCCATCATCGCGGCGATCCTGTGGATCGGCGTCTATCCGAAGCCCATCCTCGACCGCATCGAGCCGTCCGTGGAGCAGTTTGTGACACAGGTCAACGGGGGGCCGGCGCCCCGCGCCGAGGTGGCGCGGTCGGATGCCGCCGCCACGAGGAGTGACGCCCATGCCGATTGACCTGTCGAACCCGGCGGGCATCACCCTGGCGCTCCTGCCCGAGATCGTGCTGACCGTGTGGGCCATGGGGCTCCTGCTGGTCATCGGCTGGCGTCACGGAGACCCGGACGCCCACCGCGTGGTGGGCCGCTGGACCGCCATCGGGCTGGGCGTGGCCCTGGTGGCCGTGGCGTGGCTGTGGCGCCGCGGGGCCACCCCGGAAGGCCTGCCCCTGATGATCGCCCTCGACGGATTCCGCTGGGCGACCGGCGTGGTGTTCCTGCTGGGCGCCCTCGGCGCCGTGCTCCTTGCCCTCGGGTACCTCGGCCGCGAGCGCATCCTGGTGCCGGAGTTCTACCCGCTCGTGCTGTTCGCGACCGTCGGCATGCTCCTCATGGGCGGCGCCGCCGACCTCATCGTGGTGTTCCTGGGCCTCGAGCTGATGTCGCTCAGCGCGTACGTGCTCGCGGGCATCCGCCGCCGCAGCCCGGCCTCGGCCGAAGCCGCCCTGAAGTACTTCCTGCTCGGCGCCTTCGCCTCCGGGTTCCTCCTCTACGGCATCGCGCTCGTGTACGGGGCGACGGGCTCGACGAACCTCTACACCATCTCGCTGCAGCTCATGGACGCGCAGGCCGCCGGACGGCCCATGCTGGGCATCGGGATCGCGCTGCTGCTCGTGGGCTTCGGGTTCAAGGTGTCGGCCGTGCCGTTCCACATGTGGGCTCCCGACGTGTACGACGGCGCGCCGACGCCGGTGACGGCCTTCATGGCCACGGCCGTGAAGGCCGCGGGGTTCGCGGCCCTGATGCGCATTGCCCTGGTTGCCTTCGGCGAGGCCTCGGCGGCGTGGCAGACCACGATCTGGTGGCTTGCGGTGGCCACCATGGTGACGGGCAACTTCGTCGCCCTCGCCCAGCGTCGGCTCAAGCGGATGCTCGCGTACAGCTCGATTGCCCACGCGGGGTACCTGCTCGTGGCGGTGGCGGCGGCGAGCCCCTCGGGCGGCAGCGCCTTCGTGTTCTATGCCCTCGCCTACACGGCCATGACCATGGGCGCGTTCGCGGTGCTGGCCGCGCTGGGGCGCGACGGCGAGAGCGACGTCCTGATCGACGACCTCGACGGCCTCGCGTCCCGCCGTCCGTGGGTGGCGTTCGCGATGACCGTGTTCATGCTCTCCCTGCTCGGGTTCCCGGGCACGGCGGGCTTCATCGGGAAGTGGCTCATCCTCGCGGCGGCCGTGGAGGCAGGGCAGACGAGCCTGGCCGTCCTGCTCGTGCTCGCCAGCGTGCTGTCGGCGGGCTTCTATCTTCCGGTCGTCATGGCCATGTACATGAAGCCGGTCCAGGACGAGGCGCTGGCCGCGCGCTCCACCATCGTGGGCGCGGCTCGTGTGGTGGTGGCCACCGCCGCCGTGGCGTTGCTGCTGTTCGGCGTCTGGCCGAACCGCGTGCTCGACCTGGCCCGCTCCACCGGACGCGATCTCACCCCCTTGAGCGGGGTGATGATCGGTCTGCCGCGCTAGCAGGAGGATCGGTGCAGGTCCCACGGGCAATCTTCCGCCAGTACGACATCCGGGGTCTCGTGGATGCCGAGCTCACGCCTGCGGTGGCCCACGCCGTCGGACGGGCCCTCGCGACCTTCACGCGCGAGCGCCTCGGCGCGGCGCCGCGGATCGCGGTGGGGCGGGACAACCGACCCTCCGGCGAGCGCCTGTCCCAGGCGGTGTGTGACGGGATCGCGCGGGCCGGCGGGACCGCGGTGGACGTCGGGCTGCTTCCCACGCCCGCGCTCTACCTCGCGGTGCACGAGTTGCCGGTGCACGGCGGCATCCAGATCACGGGCTCGCACAACCCGCCCGAGTTCAACGGCTTCAAGCTGCTGAGCGGCACCGACACGCTGCACGGCGAGGAGATCCAGCAGCTTCGCCAGATGATCGAGGACGACGCCCTCGACGCCGGCGAGGGACACCTCGAGGTGGACGGCTCGGTGCTCGGGCGGTACGCCGACGCCATCGTGTCCCGCAACGGCCCCCTGTCGCGCCCGGTGAAGGTCGTGGTGGACTGCGGCAACGGGGTGGCGAGCGTCTGCGCCGAGCAAATCCTCACTCGCCTGGGCGCCGACGTGGTCCCGCTGTTCTGCGAGTCGGACGGCACGTTCCCGAACCACCATCCGGATCCCACGGTGCCCGACAACCTGCGGGACCTGCAGGACGCGGTGCGGCGGACCGGCGCGGAGCTGGGCATCGCGTTCGACGGCGACGGCGACCGGATCGGGGCGGTGACCGAGCAGGGCACCATCGTGTTCGGCGACCAGCTGCTCATCCTCTTCGGGCGGGACCTCGTGTGGCGCGCGGGACCGGGCCATCCCGTGATCTTCGACGTGAAATGCTCGAACGTGCTGCGGGACGAGCTGGCGGCCAGCGGCCTGGAGCCGGTCATCTGGAAGACGGGGCATTCGCTCATCAAGGCCAAGATGAAGGCGTCGGGCGCCCCGCTGGCGGGCGAGATGAGCGGACACATCTTCTTCGGCGGCGACTACTACGGCTTCGATGACGCCCTGTTCGCGGCCGCCCGCCTGCTGGCGTTCGTGGCGCGGGAAGGCGGACCGCTGTCCCGGCATTTCGCGTCGCTCCCCCGTACGTACTCCACCCCGGAGCTGCGCGTCGAGTGTCCCGAGGAGCGCAAGTTCGCGGTGGTCGAAGCCGCGGCCCGGCACTTCGCGGCGCGCTACGAGGTCCTGACGCTCGACGGCGTGCGGGTGTCGTTTGCCCACGGGTGGGGACTGGTCCGCGCCTCCAACACGCAGCCCGTGCTCGTGATGCGCTTCGAGGCCACCTCGGAGGCGGAGCTCGCCGCGTACCGCGCCGAAGTCGAGGGCTGGCTGCGCGGGCAGGGCATCACCCCGTAACCCCGATGCGCGGGCCATGGGTGAAGATCGCGGTGGGCGCCGCCGTCGCCGCGCTCTTCGGTGCGCGCTGGCTGG
>DAIRFN010000232.1:0-9443 GCA_036795065.1 Vicinamibacterales bacterium | reverse complement strand
CACCGCCCACGCTGTCCATCGTCATCCCGGCCTACAACGAGGGCCGCACCATCCACCGCATTCTCGACCGGGTTGCCGAGGCCGAACTGCCCGCCGGGATCGGCAAAGAGGTGATTGTCGTCAACGATTGCTCGAAGGACGACACCCAGGCGGTGCTCGAGGCCTATCGGCACGCCCGTCCAGATCTCGACCTGAAGCTGTTCAGGCACGAGGTCAACCAGGGCAAGGGCGCCGCCCTGCACACGGGCATCCGGAACGCGACGGGCGATTACCTGATCGTCCAGGACGCCGACCTGGAGTACGACCCGCGCGAGTACGCGCTGCTGCTGAGGCCCATCCTCGAAGGCTTCGCGGACGTGGTCTACGGCACCCGGTTCATGGGCGGCAAGCCCCACCGCATCCTCTTCTTCTGGCACACCCTCGGCAACCGCCTGCTCACGTTCCTGAGCAACATGTTCTCGAACCTGAACCTGACGGACATGGAGACCTGCTATAAGCTGTTCCGGACCGGGATTGTCCAGGCACTGCCCCTGGAGGAGAAGCGCTTCGGCTTCGAGCCCGAAGTGACGGCCCGCATCGCCCGCGTCCCCAACGTGCGCATCTACGAGGTCGGCATCAGCTACTACGGGCGCACGTACGCCGAAGGCAAGCACATCGGGTGGAGGGATGGCTTCCGGGCCATCTACTGCATCCTGAAGTACAACATCTGGCGTCGCTGATGCGAGATCGATCACTCACGAGTCACGGGGGCGCCGGATGACCAGCCCCTCGCAGTTCAGGTTGGGCTGGCGCGCCGTCCTGGCCGACAGCGTGTCCGCCGCGCTGGCCATGGCCCTGGCCTATCTCCTGCGATTCGGCGTGGGTGAGGCGTGGCACTACGCCGGGGTGGGGCGGCTCACGCTGGTGCTGGTCATCGCCGTGCAGGTCGTCGCCGCCGGGGCGGCTGGCCTCTACAGCCTGCGAGGCCAGATGATGTGGCCCATCCGTCTCGCGGCCGGCGTGCTGGTCGGCATGCTGGCGGGCGTGCTGCTGGCGACGTGGACCGGCGCCGGCGAGGGCGTGTCGCGGCAGGCGCTCGCGGGACAGGCGGGGCTGTTCGGCCTCGTCGCCGTCATCTGGCGCAGCTTCGTCGGGCTGAAGGTGCGGCAGCACCAGGCGCGGGAGATCTCGCGACAGTTCGGCGGCCAGGCGCTGGTGGTGCAGGGCGCCGACGTGGGGTCGATGGCGGGCGCGCTGACGCGCACCTGGCAATATCGCCACCTGCTCGGCAACCTGGTGATGAAGGACCTGAAGCTGAAGTACCAGCGATCGGTCCTCGGCTTCGCGTGGTCGCTGCTGAACCCGCTGATCATGATCGGCGTCTACACGGTGGCCTTCACCTACGTGCTCAAGGTGCAGACCCCGCGGTTCGTCTTCTTCCTGCTGATCGGGCTGCTCTCATGGACCTTCTTCGCGGGGGCCGCGTCGAGCGCCACCGAGGCGGTGACCGGCAGCGGATCGTTCCTGAAGAGCGTCGTCTTCCCCCGCGTGGTGCTGCCGTTCGCCACCGTGCTCTTCGCCCTGGTCCAGTACCTGTTGACCATCCTCGTCTTCCTGCCCGTGATGCTCGTTCTCTACCAGGTGCCCCTGGAGCCGCGGATGCTGCTCTTCCCCGTGTTCCTCGTGCTGCAGGTGCTGTTCATCGCCGGGCTGGCGCTCGCGCTGTCCACCAGCGCGGCGGTCTTCCGTGACATGAAGCACCTGGTGGAGGTGGGCATCGGCATCGGCTTCTGGGCCACGCCCATCCTCTACGAGCCGACCATGGTGCCCGAGCAGTTCCGACAGTTGATGCTGCTCGGGCCGATGACGCCGTTCATCCGCGCCTACCAGGACATCTTCTACTACGGCGTGATGCCGGAGCTGGCCATCTGGGTCGTGGCCACGGTGTACGCCGCCGGCATGTTCATCTCGGGACTCAGCATCTTCCTCGCCTACGAGGATCGCTTCACGGAGTTCGTGTGAACGCGAGGCCGCTGATCGTCGTGGAGCAGGTGTCGAAGCGGTTCGTGATCCATCACAACCGGGCCAACGCGCTGAAGACCCGCGTGATGGGCCTGGTCCACAAGCGGTACCGGTCGCACGCCGAGGAGTTCTGGGCGCTCAGGGACGTGAGCCTGCAGGTGGGTCGGGGCGAGTCGGTGGGCCTGGTCGGGCGCAACGGGTCGGGGAAGAGCACCCTGCTGAAGATGATGGCGGGCATCCACAAGCCCACCTCGGGACGCGTGCTGGTGCAGCGCAACACCACCATCGGCACGATGATCGAGTTGGGCGTCGGCTTTCACTCGGAGCTGACCGGCCGCGAGAACGTGTTCCTGAACGGCTCGGTCTACGGCCTCACGCGCAGGCAGGTGGAGCGCATCTACGACCAGGTGGTGGACTACTCGGAGATCGGCCGCTTCATCGACGAGCCGCTGAAGAACTACTCGTCCGGCATGGTGATGCGGCTGGGGTTCGCGGTGGCCGCACACCTGGATGCCGAGGTGCTGCTGCTCGACGAGATCTTCGCCGTGGGTGACGAGGCCTTCCAGGCCAAATGCCGCAAGACGATGCTCGGCTTCCTGGACAAGGGCCGCACCATCGTCTTCGTGTCGCATTCGGCGAGCGTCGTGGAGGAGGTCTGCAACCGGGTGTGCGTGGTGAGCGGCGGCCAGAAAGTGTTCGATGGCCCGACGAAAGAGGGGCTGGCGCTCTATCACGATCTGACCGGGACGCGTGAGCTACCATAGGGCCGTGCCGAGGGTCCTGAGCATCTTCGTGCGTGCCGGGCTCGACCAGTACGGTGACGCGGAAGCGCGCCTCTCAGAGCTGTTCGAGGTTCAGCTGCCGGGACTCGAGCGCGACGTGCTGGTGGTGGACAATCTCCTGCCCCCAGGCGTGGCCGAGTCGAGGCCCGGGCGGAGCGTGATCGGCGGCGACAACCGCGTGTGGGAGTTCTCGGCCATCGACGCGGCCGTGGCGCACCTCGGCCCGTCCATCTGGCGCTACGACCTCGTGAACGTCGTCACCTCGGCGTTCATGCAGTTGTATGTGGCCTACCTCGAGCGCTTCAGGCCAGACGTGGTGTCGGCCCTGGTCGGCCACCGGGCGTGTCTTGGCCACATCGACTGCTACAACGAGCCCATCCGCATCGGGCCGTACCGCAGCCAGCACTGGATTCGCACCTGCTTCTTCATGACGCCGGTGGCCGAACTGATGGCGATCGGCTCATTCGTCTCCGCGTCCGGGCGGCGACCCTGGTTCAGCGGGAACCCGGACGACCCGTTCGGCCCCGAATCGCCCGTCTGCGACACGTACAAGAAATACCTCACCGGCTGGCTGCTGGGACAGGATATCGGGCAGGGCGTGACGTGGCACCGATCGCTGTCGATCGATGCCCACGGCCTGGAGCAGTTCGAGCAGAAGGCGCTGGCGATCCTGAACGAGCACCTGCTGGCGATCCGGTTTCGCGCGGCGGGCTGCCGTCTCATCGACGTCACGTGGCTGTCGGCCATGCTCGGGGCAGGGCGTGACGTCGACTGGACCACGCCCTGGTGGCGGCAACTGGCCGAGCGGGATCGGGATGCGCTAATCGTCCCGGCTGGCCACGCCGCATAGGACGAGCCCCATGCGCAGACCCGATTCGTTGACCGCGCTCTACGACTACGAGCGCTCGTTGCCGGCACACCGGGCGGGCACGCTCGACGCCCAGGTGCTGCGCGCCATGGAGGACCTGGCTCCACGGCCCATGCAGTGGTCCATGGAAACCGGCTGCGGGAAGAGCACGATCCTGCTGTCGAACCTCAGTGAACACCACGTGGTGTTCGCCTACGACGACACGGCCGAGCCCAACAGCAGCATCGGCTACTACACGGGATGTCCTATCTTCCGGGCGGACCGGACGACGCTGGTGGCTGGCGCCACGCAGGTCACGTTGCCGCAGTACGCCTTCACCGAGCCCGTCGACTTCGCGCTGCTGGACGGGCCCCACGGCTACCCGTTTCCAGAGCTCGAGTACTACTACGTCTACCCGCACCTCCGCCCCGGTGCGCTGCTCGTCGTGGACGACATTCACATCCCGACCATCCACCGCCTGCACACGTTCCTGGCGGAGGACGAGATGTTCGAGCTCGTGCACGTCGAGCGGACGACGTCGTTTTTCCGCAGGACCGAGGCGCCTGTCTTCTCGCCATTCGGGGACGGGTGGCAGCTCCAGTCGTACAACAAGACACGCTTTCCAGTGGACGTGTCGGCCGGGGCGACGGCCGGGCCGAGTGCCCCCACGCCACACGCCGGGTCCGATGCCCTCGAGCAGGCACTGGCCGACCTCGAGGCCGCGCGGGCGCAACTGAAGGCCAGCCGCGACGAGACCGCATGGTGGAAGCACGTGGCCGACGAGCGGCGCCTGAAGCGCCGTGTGGCCCGGCGGTTGGGGGACTGGCCGTTCCTGAAGTGAGTGTGCCTTTCAGGGCGCGCTTGGCGTGCTCGTCCGGCGCAATGCACAAAGGCGGAAGCGCACGTGATACGACGGGTACGTCTGGCACGGGACATCTGAGTGTTCGAGGCCGAGCTGCTGCAGAGCCGCGTCCTGCAGTTCAGGCGCCGAGCCGAGGTCCAGATCCAGCAAGAAGAGGCGCTCGGTTGGGGTGTTCTTCACAGTCCGAACGACGCGGTCCCACAGGGCCGTCTCGCCGGTCAGCCCCCAGTTGCTGAGCAGACGGAGGAACGTCGCCGACCGAGGAAAGTGGGGCGCAAGGTAGCCCTGTGGAAAGTCCCACATCAGAAGCGTCGCGTCGGCATAGGGCTCCAGCGCCCGGGTGTCCACACCGAAATAGGAGTCCGACCACGGGGTTCGTCCCCAGTCCGGCAGGCGGTTGCTCATGGACAACGCCACGCACACGGGCAACGTCAGCGCGAGGTGCCTGGTCCACCGGGGCGCCAGTCTGGCGGCCACCCCGATGATGAGCACCGCCGTCAGCACCTCGAGCGCGACGACGTATCGGTAGATCGAGAATATCCGGAGCCAGACGGTGTACGACACCACCCAGAACACGGCCACCGCGAGCAGGCGCCGTGACCGGATACTGCGATCGGGGCTATCACACCCGACAAGCTCGAGCACCCGGTGAAGGGCCAGGGCCGCGAGTGCCAGGAACCCGGCTGCAAACCTGGCGTCCCGGAAAACGGGCTCGGTGACAAGGCTCTGGTCGGCCACCCAATAGAACGGATAGAACAGCGCCTGGTAAGCGCTGCGCGGAAGAAACCGCGCGTCGGCGAAGTTCTGGGGTGGAGCAAAGGGCGAGTTGAAGATCTCGTTGTAGAACGGGAACAAGGGGCTCTGGAAATGCTCGTACATCGCCCACATCCAGTAGCCGGAGGTCAGCAGCCCGCCGATGCCCGCCGCCGCCCCGAAGGAGATCACGTGGGTGAGGCGTGCGCGAACGTTGCCGGGAAGCATGCAGACGGCCGCGAACAGACCGATGCCGATCGGCCCGAGCGCCAGTTTCATCCCTGCCCCGGCTCCGGCCAGCAGTCCGGCCGTGATGATGGCCCGGCGGTGGGGAGCCCGCATCTCGTCAATCTGTTCGATCACCAGCCACAGGGACGCGAGCACGAGCACGGCAAGGGTGTTGTCGTGCGTGGTGGTGCCAGCCTCCGACAGGAAGCCGGCGCCCAGCGCGGCGGTGACTGCGGCGAGGACGCCGGTGAAGAAGCGGACCAGTGGCGGACCCTGTGGCAGCACCGCGACCGCGATGCGGTGCACGAAGAACAACGCGAGTCCCTGGAAGGCGGCCAGGGCCGAGTAGAAGAGCCGAGGGGGCACGCCGAACCTGAACGCCGCGTATAAAGGAAGGTCTGCGGCGGGGTTGAGGAACGACTGCACGCCGGCCACATGCACGTCGCGTGCGATCCGCCCGTCCAGCAGCATGTAGGCGTTGTACAGGTGGTAGTTCAGCAGGTCCCAGTTGAGGTCCTGGCCCATCCGCCAGGCCAGTCCCACGGACAAGGCGGCATATGCGGCAATCAGGCCGGCGTCCTGCCGGGTGAACAGCGGCGGGGAGGTTGGCGTGTGCGTCATCTGGCCGTGGGTGCCGGTTTGACGCCGACCGCGATCAGGCTCAGCCCGCCCCACGGCAGCATGCGATCGACACGCCGGACCACTGGCATGCCGAGCTCGAGGACCTTGAGCTGGACCTTCGAAAAGGACCGGCGCCGGAGAATGTTGCCGTTCACGAACCATCCCGGCACGGAAAACCGGTTGAAGTCCCTCAGGCTATCGACGTGGAAGCCGGCCTTCTCGAGGGAGCCGGTCAGCACCTCCGTCGTGTACCGCTCCCGATGTTCGAGCGCGTCGTCCAGGGTGTTGTACAGCCGGGGATGCTGGGGGACGAGCAGGACCACGCGCCCGCCCGGGGCGAGCACGTGATGGATGTTGGCCAGCGCCGCCTGCGGATCCGGCACGTGCTCGAGGACGTTTACCATCAAGACGGTGTCGAACATCGCGGCCAGCGGCGCGAAATCCTCGAATTGTGTCGCGTCGAGCTTCGCCACCTGCAGGTAGGGCTTTCCGGCCGCGTACGAGCGCAGGTAGTGCAGGTAGTGGGGATTGATGTCCGTCGCGAAATAGCACTCGCGCGGGATGAACTGCGCGGTCAGGGTGCCTATGCCAGCGCCGATCTCGAGGACGCGATCGCCGACGTGGGGCCGCAACGCGTCGCCCATCCACTTGTTGAAGCGACGCGCTCCTTGCAGGCTGGCCAGGATGTGGGAACCGTACTCGTCCGCGGCGTAGAGGTCGTCGACCATCGAGTACTTGAGCATCGAGGCGACGGCCAGCAGCCCGTCCCGCGCACGAATCTTCTTGCCTTCGTCGTACGATCGCGGGGAGTAGCGGATGGGCACCTCGAAGATCCGCGCCCGGCGCTTGGCCAGCTTGAACGTGATCTCGACCTCGAACCGGAAGTCGTTGGACCGAATCGGAATCGATTTCAGCAACCTGGTGTTGATCGCCTTGTAGCACGTCTCCAGATCGGTGAGGCTCAGGTCCGTGAGCCAATTCGAGATGCCAGTAAGCCCCTTGTTGATCAGCGTGTGCCTGTGCATCAGCGTCCGCCGATAGGGAGCGGACATGTACCGCGAGCCGAATGCCGCGTCGGCGCCCTCCTCCACGAAGGGCCGGATCAGCGCCGGAATGTCCAGCGGGTTGTATTCCATGTCTGCATCGTGGACGACGCAGACATCCATTTGCGCATGACCGAGGGCGGTCCGGACCGCGGCTCCCTTTCCCCGGTTGCGGTCATGCCGGTAGACGTGAAGCCGGTGGTCGTCCGCCGCCATTCTCTGGAGCACGTCCCAGGACCCATCCGTACTGCAGTCGTCGACGGCAATCACCTCCATCGCCGAAATCGACGGGTGCAACAGCGAGAGCAGCCGTCGGAGGCTTGCGCCCACGAGATACCGTTCGTTGTAGACGGGTACCAGGACGCTCAGGCTGAGCGCGCCCCCAACTACCTCCATCGGTCCGGTCCTCGTTCCTGTAGCTGCGTCACTGCTGGCATGGAGCCCTTCAGGCGCGCGAGAAAACATGTCTATCGATGAGGGCGGACCAACCCGCGCGACAGCGCGGTGCGCCTCAGCATCTGCGGCGACGGGCACGCGTCCACCAGGGCCCCGACCTTCGTCAGGAGCGCCCTCGCGGCTGCGTCCCAGGTCCACGCGCGGCCGGTTGCCGCGCGGGTCAGCGGCCGCCCCTCCACCGGCTCGCCTCGTTCGAGGCGGCCCAGGACGTCCACGAGCGTCCGCTCCGAACTGAAGGTGATGAGCGTGCCCGGGCCCCGATAGCCCGCCGCCAGCTCGGTGAGCAGAGACGATTCGCGCGCCACCACCGTGCGCCCGTACGCCAGCCCCTGCACGACGGGCAGGCCGAAGCCCTCGTAGAAGGACGGGAACACCACGACCTCGGCGCGGGCGTAGTACGACTGCATCTTGTCGTCGTCTACGGTGCCGCTGTCGAACCGCGTCACGCGCGTCGTGCGCGGCTGGTCGCGATCGCCAAACACCACCAGCGTCTTGTTCGGGAATGCACGCGCGAGCAGGTCCACCGTGGGACCGACGTGCTTGTGGTCGTACCGGTTGCCGAGGATCAGCCAGTACGGTTCCTCCGGTACCGTGGCGACCGTGGCCTTGGCGTACTCCGCCGAGTCCAGCGACAGCGGGCAGACGTCCAGCAGCACGGCGGGGCCGGCGGCGAACCGGTTCTCGAAGCGCTGCTGCGAGAACTTCGAGATGAAGAAGACCGCGTCCGACTCTTCCGCCATGCGCTGCCACACGGCGTCGAGCCCGGGAGGCGCCGGGTAGAGCACGTCCCACGCGATGGTGTCGAGCATCCAGTGGGCATTGACGGCCGCCACGCCTGCCAACTCGTCGAGCTGCGGTGCGTACCAGGGCTGCGACAATCCCAGCCCGGCCGCGAACCGCTCGACGGGGGTGCTGGTGCACACCTGCCAGGTCGGGTAGCGCGACGCCAGCGCGTAGTGATCGGCTACGTTGCGGTGCACCCAGAGAGACACCGACGGGTCGGGCCGCACGCGGTGCAGGGCATCACAGATGTTGAGGATGACGAGCGAGGTCCCGTTGTAGACCTCGTTCAGGCTACGGCCGTCCAGCAGCAACGAGCGCGGCGCATCGACGGCCGCGGCCAGCAGCCGCTCGCCGTTTCTGGCGCGCGCGTCCGGTGTCTCGGTGGCGGTGTGGACGGTCTCGGGGAACGTGGCCTTGATGGCGGCCAGCTCGCCTGCCGTGCAGCCCCACGACCGGGCCAGGCCCGGGGGAAGGTCGACCACCGCGCGGTTGCAGAGCACCGTGCGGAAGCCGGCGCGACGGGCGCGCACCGCGTAGTCGGCCAGGGCGGCCCACGGGCCCCGGTCTCCGACGCCGAACGTGAGACTGCTCGCCAGCTCGCGCCTGATCAGCATGCACGGGGCCAGGTGCTCGGCGAGCAGGCGGTAGTCGGTCAGAGGGGTCAGGACGCGGAGGGGCGCCGTGTGCGTCACCGGACCGAAGTCGGCGAGCAGGTGGAGACGACCGCCTCCCGGGTCGGCAAACCTGGGCACCGCGATGCCGAAGAGAGGGTCGACCTCCAGCGCCTCCCAGAGCGCACTGACGGCATCGGCCGACGGCCGCGCGCCCGCCGATACGATGAGCAGCGCGCCATCCACGTCGGCCGCGGCATCGAAGGCCCACGCGCACGCGCGGGCCGCATCGCCTGCGGGCACGACCGCCCACGCGGTGTTGGCGGCGGACTCCACGCCCGGTGGGACGACGACGATGGCCCGTGCGACGACGGCGCCCAGATGGTCCGGTCGGGCCAACGCCTCCAGGGCCAGGCCCGCGTCGCCGGCGTAAGTGACGATGGCCACGCGGTCATC
>DAIRFN010000025.1:0-27401 GCA_036795065.1 Vicinamibacterales bacterium | reverse complement strand
GACGGCGCGCCGCTCGCCGATGCGGTGGCGGGCTACGTGAAGTCCGGCATCGTCGACGTGCGCGAGGCGTTCAGGAAGTCGCCGAATCGCGAGCGCCTGGTGACGGCCCTTCGGGCCGCCGGGGTGGACACCGCCGCCATCGACCGGCTGCAGTAGTCAACCCAGCCAGGGAGCGAGCTCTTCGACGAGCATGTCGATGACGTCGTCCTCGGTGAGGGCGGCGATGGCCGGCGTGCCCGGCTTGAGCTGGCGTTCGGCGTGCAGCATGCGGCTGCCGCGGCCCCGCGTGATGCTCACCATGGGCTGCGGCGGATCGGCGGTCGCATCGAACGACAGCGCGATGGCTTCGTCGCGGCGCCGATCCGGCACCAGCCGGACCTCGCCCGTCGGCGTCATCACCTCCCACGCCAGGCCTTCGGACTTCAGCACCATGGCCATCGAGCGGAACGCCGGGACGGCGCACGTTTCGAGAAACTCGTCGTAGGCCTTCTGGGCTTCGTGCACGCGAGCACGCCGATCCGCGGCCTCGCGGCGCGCCTGTTCCACGGCTTTCTGGACCCGCTTGCGGAGGTGAGCGACGTCAGCCATCGATCAAATCGCTCCAGAGGCCTTCAGGCTGGCAATCATGTCCCGATCGTACTCCAGTTCGGCGAGCACGGCCTCGGTGTGCTGCCCGAGCGTGGGCGGCGGGGTGCGCACTGACCCCGGCGTGTGCGACAGCTTGATGGGCGTGCCCATCACCCGGGTGGTCCCGACGGTCGGGTGCTGCAGCGTGGCCACCATCTCGCGGGCCGCCAGGTGGGGGTCTTCCAGCACCTCGCCCACATCGCGCACGGCGCCGCACGGCACGCTCGCGGCGTGAAAGCGCACGGTCCACTCGGCACGCGTGCGGGCCCCGAGCGTGCGATCCAACTCGGGCTTCAGCACGTCGTAGTGCTCCATCCGGTCGCGATTGGTGCGGAACCGCGGATCGTCCGCCAGTTCCGGGCGATCGATGGCGGGGCAGAAGCGCTTCCAGATGCCGTCGTTGCCGACGGCGATGACCATCTCGCCGTCCGACGTCGGGAACGTCTCGTAGGGCGCGATGGTGGGGTGCCGATTGCCCATCCGCGTGGGCACCTGCCCGGTCGCGAAGTAGTTGCCGGCCTGGTAGGTGAGAAGCGCCGCGGTGGCGTCGAGCATGCCGATGTCCACGCGCTGCCCCTGCCCGTCGCGCTCGCGGGCGAAGAGCGCGGCCATGATGCCCTGCGCCGTGAACAGACCGGCGACGATGTCCGAGATGGCCACGCCCAGGCGGAAGGCGGGGCCATCGGCATCGCCCGTCACGCTCATCAGGCCGCCCTCGGCCTGGATGACCGCGTCGTACCCCGCCTCGTTGCGGCGTGGGCCCGACTGGCCGTACCCCGAGATGGAGGCGAACACCAGGCGTGGGTGGCGCGGGTGCACCGTGTCCCACCCGAAGCCGGCGCGCTCCATGGTGCCGGGCTTGAAGTTCTCCACCAGGACGTCGGCACGCGCGATCAGGCGGTCGAGCACCTCGCGGCCCCGGGGGTGCTTGAAGTCGAGCGTGACGCTCTCCTTGTTGCGGTTGATGCTCAGGTAGTACGCGCTCTCGTTGCCGACGAATGGCGGGCCCCAGTGCCGCGTGTCGTCGCCCCGGCCCGGATGCTCGATCTTGACAACGCGCGCTCCGAGGTCCGACAGCACCATCGTGCAGTAGGGCCCCGACAGCACGCGCGTGAGGTCGAGCACCGTGATGCCCGCCAGCGGTCCCGTCATCGTGCGTCCCATTCCCTCAGCCGGAGGCTGATGCGCGACAGGTCGGTGACCAGCGCGTACGCCGTTTGCGTCAGCGTGCCCTCGCGCTGGACGATGCCGACCTCACCGAGCAGGTCGGTGATCAGGTAGAGCGCGTTCTCGGTGTCCTCGAGGTTCGCGAGCGGGTCGCGTGCCGCCAGCATCTCGGGCTCGACCCGGGCCGTGATGACGCCGCCCTGCCGGGCGGCAGACGCCACCAGCCGAATGCGGCGCCCGCGGGCCATGGCGTCGGCCAGGTCGGCGGCCCTGACGTCGCCGATACCGGTGCGCGCCACGTGGTGCGGCGTGATGGCGCCGGCCATCAGCACGTTGACGAGCGCCGCGGTCTTGGCGGCGGCGTCCCAGCCCTCGATGTCGAGTGACGGGTCGGCCTCGGCGATGCCGCGGGCCTGCATCTCGCGGACCGCCTGGTCGAACGGCTGCCCGCGCTCGAGGGCCGAGAGGATGAAGTTCGACGTGGTGTTGATGACGCCGCGGAAGCCGTCGATCCGCACGGCCGGCATGGTCTCGCGGACCAGGTTGAAGACGGGGATGCCGTCCATCACGGCGCCCTCGAAGAAGAACACGCGGTCCACCGCCTCGGCCAGTGACTCGAGCTCGTGATAGGCGAACGCGGCCGGCCCCTTGTTCACCGTGACCACGTGCATCTGCGCCTCGAGCGCGGCGCGCACGTGCGAGATGGCCGGCTCGCCGCCATCGATGTCGAGCACCGTGGACTCGAGGCACACCAGCCGGCCCTCGGCGGCCTCGTCCGCCAGCGCCTGCGCGCTCTGGCGGATGACGTCGATGCCGCTGCGCTCGCGCGGCTCGGCCTCGAGGCGGTCGAGCGAATGGCTCGCCTCCACCAGGGCGGCCGCCCGGGCGACGTCCACGCCCTCGGGATCCACGACCGATCCGTGGTGGCGCGTGGCGATGGCCACGACGCGCCAGTCGAAGTCCAGCCGTTCGCCGATCTCGTTCAGCAGGTGCACGAAGCGCCGGCCGACGTGGCCGAAGCCGACGAGCACCAGGGCCAGGTCGGGCGTCGTCATGCCGAGGGCATGGCTACGCGCCCGGGCTGGCCGAGCGAGGCGAGCAGTTCGTGCAGCCGCGTGAGCCCGGTGGTCATGTACGCCAGCGGCTCGCCGAACCCGAGCCTCAGGTAGTGGTCCATCCCGAAGTGATCGCCCGGCACGACGAGCACACTCTTCTCCTCGCGCAGCCGGGTGACCAGCTGGGTGGAGTTGATCGGGTGCGGGTAGCGCACGTAGCAGATGGCGCCGGCTTCGGGCCTGAGCCACTGGAATCCGTGGGCCTTCAGCCAGTCCTCGAGTGCCGGCAGGTTGGCGCGCAGGATGCCGCGCGTGCGCTCCAGCAGCGCGGCACGGCGCGCCGGGGCCATCGCCACGCGCGCAAGGCGATCGGAGAGCGCACCGGGAGCAATGGTGGTGTAGTCGTGGTACGACCAGAACGACGCCACCGTTTCGCGCGGCGCGACGATCCAGCCCACCCGGAGGCCGGGCAGCCCGTAGGCTTTCGACAGCCCGGCGGTGACGATCACGCGATCGCTTCGCCCCCACATCGACGGCGTGTCCACGCCGTCGAGCTCGGCGCCGCGGTAGATCTCGTCCGACAGGACCCACGCGCCCACGCGATCGGCCGCCCGCGCGATGCCGTCAAGGTCGGTCGCCGTGAGCCGCGCGCCCGTGGGGTTGTTCGGGTTGCAGATGATGATGAGTTTCGTGCGCGGCGAGACGAGCGCGTCCAGCTCGTCGAGGTCCACGCGCCACCGGCCCGCGGCCGTGTCTTCGACGAGGTGCCACTCGCGCACCGTCCCCCCGAACGCGCGCGCCAGGCCCCAGGTCTGCATGTAGCAGGGCAGCAGCATCACCACCTCGTCGCCCGGCTCGACCAGGCGCCACGTGGCGATGTAATTGGCCTCGGATCCGCCATTGGTGACCTCGACATGCTCGGCCGTGGCCCCGGGGTACAGAGCCGCGATGGCGGTGCGCAGCTCGACGGTGCCATTCGACTGCGTGTAGGCGAGCGGCTGGTCGAGCAGCGCGTCGATGGCCGCCGCGTCGCCAACGAGTTCGCGCGTCGAGAGCGGGCGCACGCCGCTCTCGGACAGGTTGTACTCCACCAGGTTCTCGTAGGTGGACTGCATCCGCTCCATCGCAAACTGTTCGAGTTTCATGGCGGGCAGTATACTTGCGGTTGGCTCAGCCTGAATGGGTGAGGAACTCGTACCCCGCTTCGCGCCAGTCCCCGGTGGCGAGTTCACGATGGGGGCCGACGACGGGAATGACGACGAACGACCGGCGCGGACGGTGCGGGTCGATGCGTTTCACGTGTCGGTGCACCCCGTCACGATCGAGCAGTACGCGGAGTTCGTTCGCGACACGGACCACCAGCCCCCCTCCCTGCGCGACCTTCCCCTCGTCGTCACGCCCCAGCACGAGCTGCCGTTCCGCGAGCTCGCGGCGGCGTACGTGTGGCGCGGCGGCGAGCCGCCGAAGGATCGCGGCCGCCATCCCGTGACGCTCGTCACGCATGGCGACGCCACGGCCTATTGCCGGTGGCTGAGCGGCCAGGTCGGAGCGCTGGTCCGGCTGCCGACCGAGGCCGAGTGGGAGCGCGCGGCGCGCGGGGACCTGGAGGGCAGGCGATACCCGTGGGGCGACGACATCGACGCGTCGCGCGGCAACTTCCTGCCCGAGCCGACACTGAAGCGCCACCGCGGCACGAGGGCCGTGGGCGCCTACCCGCCGAATGGCTTCGGCCTCTTCGACATGGCGGGCAACGTCTGGGAATGGGTCGCCGACTGGTACGCGCCGGACACCTATCGCACGGGCACGACCGACAACCCTCGCGGCCCGGCGCAGGGCGTGTTCCGCGTCGTGCGTGGTGGATCGTGGGTGAGCCACGACATCGACCAGCTGAGGTGCGCCCATCGCCACAAGGTGCCGCCCGACACCTACGCCTACAGCATCGGCTTCCGCGTGGTGTACTCGGGATAGAGGGTTCGTCGGTTATCGCAGGAGCTGCCGTGATGAAGACCACCGTGATCGCCTGCCTGGGAAGTCTCGTCCTCGGAACGTCGTTGTCATGGGCGCAGAACACGCCGGCGGCCGAGCCGCCAGTAGTCGTGGTGCAGGGCGAAGGCGTGGTGCGCCTGGCGCCGGACCAGGCGTTTATCAGGATCGGCGCCGAGTCGCGCTCCCGCAACCCCAAGGACGCGCAGGCCACCAACGCCGAAGCCATGACGGCGGTGCAGCAGCGCATTGCCGCAGCCGGTGTGCCGAAGGACGCCGTGCGGACCGTGTCCATTTCACTGCAGCAGGAATTCGATTACACGGGCGGCAAGCAGACGCCGCGCGGCTACGTGGCGCGCAATATCGTCGAGGTGCGCGTGGACGACCTGACGAGGTTGGGTGACGTGATGGACGCGTCGGTGGGCTCCGGCGCCACGTCCATCCACGGCCTGCGCTTCGATCTGAAGCAGCGCGATGTGCACGAGCGCGAGGCGCTGAAGCTCGCCGTCGCCGATGCGCTGTCGCGCGCGGAGGCGGCCGCGAGCGGCGCGAAGCGCACGGTGGACCGCGTGGTGCGCATTGCTGAAGGCGCGCCGGTCACGATCGTCCGGCCCGAGGCTGCCGCTTTCCGCATGGCGGCCGATGCGCCGGCCTCGACGCCGGTGGCCGAGGGCGAGATCGAAATCCGCGCCCAGGTGACGGTCACCGCGGTCATCAAGTAGCCGGCACTCACGGTTCCGGCATCAAACATCCAGGGGGCGCGTCGGCTCTGGCATCCATGTCGATGTGGCATGGGACCAATCTCCGACCCATCCAGTCGGATTTTGCTTGCCCTGGGTTGCCGGTCGTGCTTTCCTAGGAATCCCCCTGAGCTTCCGCCATGTCGCCCTTGTTGTCCGCAGACCTCGGCCGTGTCAGCCCCTTGTTCGACCTGGTGGGCCGAACCCCGCTCATCCGGTTGGGCCGAATCGAGCGGGATTACGCCGGCCTCGAGCTCTACGGGAAGGCCGAGTTCCACAACCCCGGCGGGTCGGTGAAGGACCGGCCCGCGCGCCGGATGCTGCTCGAGGGATTGGCCAGCGGCCAGCTCCATCCGGGCAAGGTGATCCTTGATGCGACCTCGGGGAACACGGGCATTGCCTACGCGATGTTCGGCGCCGCGCTTGGCTATCCCGTCTCGCTGTGCGTGCCGGAGAACGTGACGGCCGAACGGAAGCGGATGCTGAAGGCGTACGGCGCGGACCTGGTCCTGACCGACCCGCTCGAGGGTTCTGATGGCGCGATTCGCGAGGCGCGGCGACGCTACCAGGCCGAGCCGGAGCGTTATTTCTACCCGGATCAGTACAACAACGACTTCAATTGGCGGGCGCACTACGACACGACGGCGCCTGAGATTCTGGAGCAGACGGGCGGACGCCTGACGCACTTCGTGGCGGGGCTGGGCACGAGCGGCACCTTCATGGGCGTGGGGCGGCGGCTGCGAGAGGAACACCCCGACGTGGTGCTCGCATCCGTGCAGCCCGATGCGCCGCTGCACGGCCTGGAAGGGCTGAAGCACATGGAGTCGGCCATCGTCCCGGGGATTTACGACCCGGGGCTCGCGGACGTGGATGTTCGCGTGGACACGGAGGAGGCGTTCGAGATGACGCGTCGCCTCGCCCGCGAGGAGGGCCTGCTCGTCGGCATCTCGTCGGGCGCCAACGTCGTGGCGGCCACGCGCGTGGCGCGAGCGCCGGCGGTGGTGGTGACGATTCTCTGCGACACCGGCGATCGGTACCTGTCGGAGCGATTCTGGGAGGCGTCGTGACGGATGGGCTGAGGTTGGGGCCTGGCGTGGCCGCCGCTATCCGCGTGCATGGCCGGGAGACCTATCCGCACGAATGTTGCGGGGCGATGCTGGGGCGGGACGGCGTGGTCACCGAAGCCTGCGCGCTGCCGAACACGACGGAAGAGGGCCCGCGGCGCCGGTTCCTGGTTCGCCCGGCCGACTATCGGGCCGCGGAGGAACGCGCGAGCCGGCAGGGTGTGGACCTGCTCGGGTTCTACCACTCCCACCCGGATCACCCCGCGCGGCCATCGCAGTACGATCTGGATCACGCGTGGCCCGTATTTTCGTACGTGATCCTGTCGGTGGTCGGTGGCGCGCCCGCAGAGATGACGTCGTGGCGTCTCGGCGACGATCGTGAGCGCTTCGAGGAAGAGACACTGACGGGTGGGGCGTTGACGTCCTGAGGTCCAGAGGACCTGGGTCTTGGGACTTGGGACTTGGGGACTGACGGAGAAGAGTGAACGATTATGGCGACGAAGATCCTGATTCCGACACCGCTGCGCGCCTTCACCGACAAGCTCGATGCGGTGGAGCTGGACGGCCGGACCGTTGGCGAGCTGCTGCAGAGCCTGACGACGAAGTACGGCGCGCTCAAGCATCACCTGTACACGGGTGACGGGCGGCTGCGGAGCTTCGTGAACATCTACGTGAACGACGAGGACATCCGCTACCTGCAGAAGGAGGCAACGCCCCTGAGCGCCGGCGACGTGGTGAGCATCATCCCGTCGGTCGCCGGTGGCAGCGGGGCCGCGATGGCCTCCGCGCTGCCGCAACTCTCGCCCGACGAAGTGCGCCGCTACAGCCGGCACCTGATCCTCTCCGAGGTGGGGATGGACGGGCAGCGCGCGCTCAAGGCGGCCAAGGTGCTGTGCATTGGCGCCGGCGGCCTAGGCTCGCCCGCCGCGATGTATCTGGCCGCGGCCGGCGTCGGGACCCTCGGTGTGGTGGACTTCGACGTCGTGGACATGAGCAACCTGCAGCGCCAGCTGCTGCACACCACGCCGGATGTGGGCCGCCCGAAGCTCGCCTCCGCGAAGGACAAGATCAACGCGCTCAACCCGCACGTGCACGTCGAGACCTACGACACGGCCCTCACCTCGGCCAACGCGCTCGACATCTTCAGGCCGTACGACGTCATCCTCGACGGGACCGACAATTTCCCGACGCGCTATCTCGTCAACGACGCCTGCGTGCTGCTCGGCAAGCCGAATGCGTACGGCAGCATCTTCCGCTTCGAAGGACAGGCGTCGGTGTTCGCCACGAAGGGCGGGCCCTGCTACCGGTGCCTCTATCCCGAGCCGCCGCCGCCGGGCCTGGTGCCGAGCTGCGCCGAGGCCGGCGTGCTCGGCGTGCTGCCGGGCATCATTGGCACCATTCAGGCCACCGAGGCGATCAAGCTGATCCTCGGTGCCGGCGAGCCGCTCATCGGCCGCTTCCTCATCTACGACGCGCTCCGCATGAAATTCCGCGAGCTCAAGCTGCGTCGCGACCCCGAATGCCCGGTGTGCGGCGACCACCCGACGGTCCGCGAGCTGATCGACTACGAGCAGTTCTGCGGCGTCACCGGCGGCGTGACCGCGGGGTCTGCCACGACGACGCCTGAAGACGATGCGATTTCCGAGATGACCGACATCACTCCCCGGGAACTGAAGGCGGCCATGGACCGGGGCGACTCCCTGGTCATCGTGGACGTGCGCGAGCCGCAGGAGTACCAGATCGCGCGAATCGAGGGCTCCGTGCTCATCCCGCTGGGCGAGATCCCCCAGCGGCATGCCGAGATCGACCGAGACGTGCTGGTCGTCTGCCAGTGCCGGTCGGGGGTGCGCAGTGCCAAGGCCGCCGCGTACCTCCGCAGTCTCGGCTTCCCGCGGGTGCTGAACCTGACCGGCGGGATCCTGCGCTGGAGCGACGAGGTCGATCCCAGCCAGCCGAAGTACTAGGGGGCCTCGCCGCTTAGCGCGGCACGGTGGGCGGGCTGGCGCCCGCGGGAATTGCCCACGCGGCGGAGCCGCGCCTACCGCAAAGCGGCCCACGCCCGGCAGGCGCGCCCCCGCAATCCCGACTTGCCAGGTCCGACATACCGGACTAAAATAGGACTTCGGCGGTCGGATATCAGCCAACGCCTATGTTGAGGTTCTCCAAGAAGTCGGATTACGCCCTCATCGCGATGAAGCACCTCGCGATGCGGCAGGACAGCGGCGACTCGTCGAGCGCGCGCGAAATCTCTGAGGCGTACGCCATCCCGCTCGAACTGCTCGCCAAGATTCTGCAGCGCCTGGCCCGAGCCCGGCTACTCGTGTCGGTGCAGGGCACGCGCGGCGGCTATCGCCTGGCGCGCCCGGCAGCGGGCCTCAGCGTGGCCGACGTGATCCAGGCCGTGGACGGCCCGGTCACCGTGACGGCGTGCTCGCCAGACGATCACGCCTGCGAGCAGTACGGGACCTGCAGCATTCGCGATCCGCTCTGGAAGATCAAGAGCCGCATCCTCGAGACGCTGAGCACGGTCTCCGTGGCCGAGCTCGCGGCCGACACCGAGACGCCCGCCGCGCAGGGCGCGAAGGTGTCGCCGCTGGTGTTCATGTCGTCGGTGGGAGAGTCCTGAGTGGCCTGCGGAATGGAGGCTCGACCGTGATCTACCTCGATCACCACGCGACGACGCCCGTGGACGCCCGCGTGCTCGAGGCAATGCTGCCGTTCTTCACTGAGAAGTTCGGCAACGCGTCGAGCCGCACCCATCGCTTCGGCTGGGAGGCCAACGAGGCCGTCGAGCGCGCACGCAAACAGGTGGCGTCCCTGATGGGCGCCAGCGCGCGTGAGGTGGTGTTCACCAGCGGCGCGACGGAGGCCACCCACCTGGCCATCGCGGGCGGGACGGCCGTGGCCCCTGCCGGCCGGCGACACATCGTGACGGTGGCCACCGAGCACAAGGCCGTGCTGGATCCGTGCCGACAGCTGGCCGCGTCAGGGTGGACGGTGACCGAGCTGCCGGTGGCGCCCACGGGTCTGGTGGACGTCGACGCCGTTGCGCGGGCGATCACGCCCGGCACGGCACTGGTCAGCGTGATGCTGGCGAACAACGAGATCGGCGTGCTGCAGCCGGTGGCCGACATCGCGCGGCTGGCGCACGCGCAGGGTGCGCTGATGCACACCGATGCGGTGCAGGCGCTCGGCAAGGTGGCGGTGGACGTGGCGACGCTTGGTGTGGACCTGGCCTCGTTCAGCGCGCACAAGCTCTACGGCCCGAAAGGCGTGGGCGCGCTCTACGTGAAGCGCGGCGTCGAGACGCAGCTCGGCGCCCCGGTTCGCGGCGGCGGCCAGGAACGGGGCCTTCGAGGCGGCACGCTCAACGTCCCGGGCATTGTCGGGTTCGGCGCGGCGTGCGAGGTGGCGGGCCACGAGATGCAGGTCGAGGCGCACCGGGTGAGCGCGCTTCGCGACCGCCTGTGGCAGCTGCTGCAGGAGCGAGTCGGCGGCGTGACGATGAACGGAGCGGAGTCGCCACGGCTGCCAGGCAACCTCAACGTCGGTTTCGCCGGCGTTGAAGGCGAGTCATTGCTCGTGGGGCTGACCGATGTGGCCGCCTCGTCGGGCGCCGCGTGCACGAGTGCCGAGCCCTCGCACGTCCTGGTGGCGCTTGGCCTGGACAAGACCGGTGCCCTGGCATCGCTCAGGCTCGGGCTGGGCCGCTGGACGACCGCCGAGGAGATCGATCGCGCGGCGGCGCACCTCGCCGACGTGGTGGCGCACCTCCGGCGATCGGCTCCCGCGACGCGGCTGGCCGCGGCCGGCGCGAGCCGATAGGAAAGGCTCGATGTATTCAGCGGCGGTGCTCGAGCGCGTCCGGAACCCTCGTCGGGTGGGCGAGTTCCCCGAGGGGCGCGAAGACGTCGGGACCGGGCAATCGGGGACGCTGGACGAAGGCACGACAGCGCGAATCCAGGTTCGTGCGGAGGCGGGACGCATCGTCGAGGCTCGCTTCAAGGTCTTTGGATGTAGCGCCGCCATCGCGGCGGCGGGCCTGGTAGCCGAGTGGCTGGAAGGGGCGACGGTCGAGGAAGGCCGGCGCCTCACCCCGGAACGGGTCGTGGCGGCCCTGACGCTGCCGGCCGAACGCGCGCACGTCGCGCGCGTGGCGGTCGATGCGGCGCACCGGGCCCTGGATGATGTGACGGAGAAGGCGGGAAGACGGCCATGATTGAAATCACCGAGAGCGCGGCGCGGGTCATCGCGCGCCAGTTGTCGAAGCAGCACCAGGAATCGGGCGGGCTGCGCATTGCCGTCAAGGCGGGCGGCTGCTCGGGCTACGCCTACACCTTCGCCTTCGATGGCGCGCCCAGGGCCACCGACCACGTGTTCGAGGGGCCCGGCGGCGCGAAAGTGTTCGTCGACCCGCGCAGCCTGAAGCTGCTGGACGGCACGGTGCTCGACTTCGACGAACAGAACCTGATGGCCACGAACTTCACGTTGAGGAACCCGCACGCGACGAGCACGTGCGGCTGCGGCGAGTCGTTCTCGGCCTGAACCCAAGACCCAAGACCCAAGACCCAAGACCCAAGTCAGGACCGCACATGTCGACATCGACCGAAGTCATCGAGCAACTGGCGAACACCGAATACAAGTACGGGTTCGTCACCGACATCGAGCAGGACATCGCGCCCAAGGGGCTGAACGAGGACATCATCCGCCTCATCTCGTCGAAGAAGGACGAGCCGGCGTGGCTGCTCGAGTGGCGCCTGAAGGCCTACCACGTGTGGCTGAAGATGACCGAGCCCTCGTGGCAGAACGTGACCTACGAGAAGGTGGACTACCAGGCCATCTCGTACTACGCGGCGCCGAAGGAGAAGAAGAAACTGAACAGCCTGGACGAGGTGGATCCGGAAATCCGGGCCACCTTCGACAAGCTGGGCATCCCGCTCATCGAGCAGCAGCTGCTGGCGGGCGTGGCGGTGGACGCCGTGTTCGACTCGGTGTCGGTGGCCACCACGTTCCGCAAGAAGCTGGGGGAACTGGGCATCATCTTCTGCTCGTTCTCCGAGGCGGTGAAGGAGCACCCGGACCTGGTACGGCAGTACCTGGGCTCGGTCGTGCCCCACACCGACAACTTCTTCGCCGCGCTCAACTCGGCGGTGTTCAGCGACGGCAGCTTCGTGTTCGTTCCGAAGGGCGTGAAGTGCCCGATGGAGCTCTCCACCTACTTCCGCATCAACGCGAAGGACACGGGCCAGTTCGAGCGAACGCTGATCGTCTGCGAGGAAGGCGCCTCGGTGAGCTACCTCGAAGGCTGCACCGCGCCCAAGCGCGACGAGAACCAGCTGCACGCGGCGGTGGTGGAGCTGGTGGCGCTGGATCGCGCCACCATCAAGTACTCCACCGTGCAGAACTGGTACCCGGGCGACAAGAACGGCCTCGGGGGGATCTACAACTTCGTCACCAAGCGCGGCCTGTGCAAGGGCGTGGGCAGCAAGATCACCTGGACGCAGGTCGAGACCGGCTCCGCGGTCACCTGGAAGTACCCGAGCTGCATCCTCCAGGGCGACGACTCGGTGGGCGAGTTCTATTCGGTGGCGGTGACCAACAACTTCCAGCAGGCGGACACCGGCACGAAGATGATCCACCTCGGCAAGAACACGCGCAGCACCATCGTGTCGAAGGGCATCTCGGCCGGCCGCGGCCAGAACACCTACCGCGGGGCGGTCAAGATCGGCAAGAACGCCCAGAACGCGCGCAACTACTCGCAGTGCGACTCGCTGCTCATCGGCGATCGTTGCGGGGCGCACACCTTCCCGTACCTCGAGATCAAGAACACCTCTGCGACGGTCGAGCACGAAGCGTCCACGTCGAAGATCGGTGAGGACCAGATCTTCTACTGCGAGCAGCGCGGCATCTCGAAGGAAGACGCCATCAACATGATCGTCAGCGGCTTCTGCAAGGAAGTGTTCCGCGAACTCCCGATGGAGTTCGCCGTCGAGGCGCAGAAGCTGCTCGGCATCTCGCTCGAGGGCTCGGTGGGGTAGTTCTCGAAGCGTTCAACGTCAGAAGCTCAAGACCCAAGACCCAAGACCCAAGACCCAAGACCCAAGGACACTCATAGCGTCATGTCACTACTTACAGTTCAGAACCTGCAGGTGCGAGTGGAGGACAAGCAGATCCTCCACGGGGTGAATCTCGAGGTGAACCCCGGCGAAGTGCACGCCATCATGGGCCCCAACGGCTCGGGCAAGAGCACGCTGGCCCGGGCGCTGGCGGGCCACCCGGGCTACGAAGTGACGGGGGGACGGGTCCTCTACCGCGGCGAGGACCTGCTCGAGATGGCCGCTGACGAGCGCGCGCGCAAGGGCGTGTTCATGGCGTTCCAGTACCCGGTGGAGATCCCCGGCGTGAACAATGCCTACTTCCTGAAGGCGGCGCTGAACGCCGTGCGCAAGGAGCGGGGCCTCGACGATCTCGACGCCATGGACTTCATGGCGCTCGTCAAGGAGAAGGCGAAGCTCCTGGACGTGGACGAGGCGATGCTGCAGCGCTCGGTCAACGAGGGCTTCTCGGGCGGTGAGAAGAAGCGCAACGAGATCTTCCACATGGCCGTGCTCGAGCCCACGCTCGCCATCCTGGACGAGACCGACTCGGGCCTCGACATCGATGCCCTCCGCATCGTGTCCAATGGCGTGAACGCGATGCGCAGCCCCGAGCGGGCATTCATCGTGGTGACGCACTACCAGCGGCTGCTCAACTACATCGTTCCGGACTTCGTGCACGTGCTCAGCGAGGGCCGGCTGGTGAGGTCGGGTGGGCGCGAACTGGCGCTGGAACTCGAAGAGAAGGGTTACGGCTGGCTCGAGCAGGCCGCGGCGAGCGCGAGCGACGGCACTGACGGCACGGACCGGACGCTGGCTGCCGGCGTGAAGGGTGCGCGGTGATGACGATCGTGGCAGAAGGCCTGGACTCGTACCTCGTCGAGCACGAGAGGTTCGTGCGCGGGCGCGGCGACGCGGCTCCGGCGTGGTTGAAGACCCTGCGCGGCCAGGCGCGCGACGCGTTCGAGCGCCTCGGCTTCCCGACGACTCGGCAGGAGGAGTGGCGGTTCACCAACGTCTCGGCGATTGCCCAGACCGCCTTCAAGCTGCCGGAGGGGACGCCCACCAACCCCGCGCCGCTGGTCTCGCGCGTGGCCGTGCCCGGCGCGGTGCGCCTCGTGCTGCTGAACGGGCGGTTTGCGCCCGAACTGTCGGACCTGACGACCATGCCGGTCGGCCTCAAGGTGGGGAGCCTGGCGGCGGCCATCGCCCAGGGTGCGCCGGAGTGCAGCGCGCTCGGCCTGCAGCCCATCGACGCCCAGCCGTTCGCGGCGCTCAATACCGCGTTCCTCGAGGACGGCGCGCTCATCGTGGTCCGCAAGGGCGCGGTCATCGAGACACCGGTCCACGTCATCATCATCGCCGGCGGCGCCGCGAAGACGATGATCCATCCGCGCGTGTTGATGGTGGCGGGCGCGGGCAGCCAGTCGAACGTGGCGATCAGCTTCCTGACCGCCGCGGGCGAGGCGCACTTCACCAACGCCGTCATCGAGGCATCGCTGGCGGAGCAGGCCATCGTCAACTGCTCCATGGACCAGCGGGGCACCGAAGGCTCGTTCCTCGTGACCAACCTGCACGCCAGGGCCGATCGCGACAGCTCGTTCAAGCTGCGTACCATCACCCTGGGCGGCCGGCTGGTGCGCAACGACGCGACGGCGGTCCTGGCGGGCGAGGGCGCACACGTGGACCTGGACGGCTGCTACCTGGCCGACGGCTCGAGCCTCGTGGACAACCACACCACCATCGATCACGCCACGCCGAACTGCACGAGCCACGAGCTGTACAAAGGGCTCCTGGACGGCAAGGCGAAGGCGGTGTTCAACGGCCGCATCATCGTCCGGCTCGACGCCCAGAAGACCGACTCGAAGCAGACCAACCGGGCGCTGCTCTTGTCGGACGAGGCCACCATCAACTCGAACCCGCAGCTCGAGATCTTCGCCGACGACGTGAAGTGCACGCACGGGGCGGCGGTGGGCCAGCTGGACGAGGAGGCGATGTTCTACCTGCAGGCGCGCGGCCTGAACCGCAAGGACGCGCGGGACATGCTCATCCACGCCTACGCGGGCGAGGTGCTGGAGCGGATCGCGATTCCGCAGCTCAGGACGCAGCTCGAGCGCGAGCTGTTCAAGCAGCTCGATCGCGACCTGGCGGAGCACGACAAGGCGCAGTAGGCAGCGCCCGTGGGCGCCCCGAGGTGACAGGCGATGGCAACGGCAACCGCGTTCGACGTGACGGCCATTCGGGCCGACTTCCCCATCCTGGGCACCGAGGTGCACGGCAAGCCGCTGGTGTACCTCGACAACGCCGCCACCACGCAGAAGCCGCGCATGGTGCTGCAGGCGCTGCAGGACTACTACGCGTCCAGCAACGCCAACGTGCATCGCGGGGTGCACCACCTGAGCGGGAAGGCCACGGACCTGTTCGAGGGCGCCCGCGCGCGCATCGCGACGTTCATCGGCGCCGCGGATGCAAAGGAAGTGATCTTCACGCGTAATGCGACGGAGGGGATCAACCTCGTGGCGCAGACCCTGGGACGCGCCAACGCGACCGCCGGCGACGAGATCGTCATCTCGGCCATGGAGCACCACTCGAACATCGTGCCGTGGCAGATGCTGTGCGAGGAGAAGGGCGCCACGCTGCGGGTCATCCCGATGTTCGATTCGGGCGAGCTCGACCTCGAGGCGCTCGGCCGGCTGCTCTCGCCGCGGACGAGGATCGTGGCGATCTCGGCGTTGTCGAACGCGCTGGGCACGGTCAACCCGGTCGAGCAGATCACGCGCATGGCGCACGAGGTGGGCGCGGTGGTGCTGGTGGACGGCGCTCAGGCGGCGTACCACATGCCCGTGAACGTCCGTGCCATCGACTGCGACTTCTTCGTGCTCACCGGGCACAAGGTGTACGGGCCGACGGGCATCGGGGTGCTCTACGGCAAGGCGGCGCTGCTCGACGCGATGCCGCCCTGGCAGGGCGGCGGCGACATGATCAGCTCGGTGACCTTCGAGCGGTCCACCTGGAACGTGCTGCCCTACAAGTTCGAGGCCGGCACGCCGCATATCGCGGGCGCGGTGGGGCTGGGTGCGGCCGTGGACTACATCGGCGCGATCGGGATGGATCGCATCCAGGCCTACGAGCGCGAGCTGCTCGCCTATGGCACCGAGGCCCTGCGGCAGGTGCCGGGGCTGACGCTGGTCGGCACGGCGCCGCGGAAGGCCAGCATCCTCTCGTTCGTGATGGACGGCATCCATCCGCACGATCTCGGCACCATCGTGGACCGCGAGGGCGTGGCCATCCGCACCGGCCATCACTGCGCGCAGCCGGTGATGGATCGGCTCGGGATTGCCGCCACGGCCCGCGCGTCGCTGGCGATGTACAACACGCGCGAGGAGATCGACGCGCTGGTCGCCGCGCTCCACAAGGCGCGAAAGGTGTTCGGCTGATGTCGGAACTGACGGACCTCTACCAGGAAGTCATCCTGGACCACAACCGCAAGCCGCGGAACTTCCGCGTCATCGAGCACCCCACCGCGTCGCAGGAGGGCTACAACCCGCTCTGCGGCGACCGGCTCACGCTGTACGTGACCGTGGACAACGGCGTCGTCACCGACGCGTCGTTCCAGGGGTCGGGCTGCGCCATCTCGAAGGCGTCCGCGTCGCTGATGACCGAGGCCATCAAGGGCAAGACGGTGGAGCAGGCCCGTGCGCTGTTCGACCAGTTCCACGGCATGATCACATCTCCCCCGGGCAGCCCGTTGCCCGAGATGGGCAAGCTGGCCGTGCTGTCAGGTGTGCGCGACTTCCCGACCCGTGTGAAGTGCGCGGGCCTGGCGTGGCACACGATGAAGGCCGCCGTGTCGGATCAGCCGGCGGGCCCGGTGACGACCGAATGAACGAGAGGTTTCTCCCGATGATGCCCATGCCTGGTGGCAGTCCCGAGGATTCGTCCGCCAACGAGCACTCCGAATCGGTGTCGGACATCGTCCCGGACGCGGCGAAGATGGCCGAGCTCGGCCCGCAGGTCACGGCGGCGCTCAAGACGGTGTACGACCCCGAGATCCCCGTGAACATCTACGAGATGGGCCTCATCTACGACGTACTGGTGGACGCGCAGGCGCGCGTCGGCATCCGCATGACCCTCACCGCCCCGGCGTGCCCGGCCGCGCAGTCGCTGCCCGTCGAGGTGAAGCACAAGGCCGCCAGCGTGCCCGGCGTCGCCGACGCGAAGGTGGAAGTCGTGTGGGATCCGCCCTGGACGAAGGACCGCATGTCGGACGCCGCCAAGCTGCAGCTCGGACTGCTCTAGCCAACGTGGCCCTGCTGGTCTGCATTGCCACGTCGCTCGAGGGCCGGCTCCTGCACGAGCGGCTGAGCGGGTCGACTGACACGCGCGTCGTCTGCTCGGGCGTGGGCCCCGTGAACGCCGCCCACGCGGTGACCCTGGAGATCACGCGGCAGCGCCCCGATGCCATCGTCGTGTGCGGCGTGGGTGGGGCCTATCCCGGCTCCGGGCTGCAGGTGGGTGATGTGGTGTCGGCCGACATGGAGTGCTACGGCGATCTGGGCGCGGCGACCCCGTCCGGCTTTCTCGACATGAAGGCGCTCGGCTTCCCCGTGGTGGCGTCGCCCGAGCCGCTCTACAACGATCTGCCCATGCAGGTGTGGCCCGTCGAGCGACGGGCGAAGTTCGTGACGGTGAGCACCTGCACGGGCACGGATGCCGCGGCGCGCGCGATCGTGGCGCGCACGGGTGGCGCGGTGGAGAACATGGAGGGCGCGGCCGTGGCGCACGTGGCGCACCTGCATGGCATCCCGGTGGGCGAGGTGCGCGGGATCAGCAACATGGTGACCGATCGCGACACCAGCCGGTGGCGGCTGATGGAGGCCGCGATCGCCGCGCAGGAGGCGCTTCTCGCGTGGATGGCCCGACGGTGACCTTCGCCTTTTCCACCTGCCCCAACGACACGTTCGCCTTCCACGCCCTCGTGCACGGCCTCGTGCCCGGCCCGCGCCTGGTGCCGGTCATGGACGACATCGAGGCCCTCAACCTGCGGGCGGAGCGCGGCGAGGCCGAGGTGACCAAGGTCTCGATCGCCGCCTATGGGCCCCTGCGCGATCGCTACGTGCTGCTTCGGGCCGGCGGTGCCGCCGGATTCGGCGTGGGCCCCATCGTCGTCGCGAGGTCGCCACGTGAGGTGGGCGGGCGCATCGCGATTCCAGGCGAGCGCACGACCGCGGCGCTGCTGCTGCGGTTGCTGGGCCGATTCGAGACGGTGGCCATGCGCTTCGACCAGATCAAGGACGCGGTGCTCCGCGGCGAAGCCGACTGCGGCCTGTTGATTCACGAAGGCCGGTTCACGTACGAGGGCAAGGGGCTGACGCTCGTCGCCGACCTCGGCACGGTATGGGAACAGCGGATGCGCTGCCCGCTGCCGCTGGCCGCCATTGCCGTCCGTCGCGACCTCGCGCCGCAGCTGGCGCCCGCCGTTGACCAGTCGCTCCGCGCGAGCGTGGACTACGCGCTCGCTCATCCCGACGCCAGCCGCGATTACGTGGCCGCCCACGCCCAGGAGATGGATCCGGACGTGATGGCCCGCCACATCAGGCTCTACGTGAACGACTACACGCGCGCGCTGGACGAGCAGGCCGTGCGCCGGATGATTGCGTGGGCCGAGACCGAAGGACTGTTCCCTCCGGGCGACCCGGCGCTCCCAATCTTTGTCTGACCATCGGCGCCGCCGGATGCCTCGGACGGTTCTATTGCGAGCAGCGGGGGGCGGCGGTCGGAGTCCCCTGCATGACCAACGCGCGGTACTCCGCGATTGCCTGCTCGCACTTCGACTTGTCCGCGCGCCTGGCCACCTGGGAGAGCGCCCACCCCGCCAGCGCCCCCACCGGCCACCTCGGCGAGCGGTACGCCTGCGGCGTCCACTGGTTCAGGAAGTCCTGGTGCGTGGGCGCGCCGTACTGCAGGGGCGCGTTGCGCGAGATGTCAAAGTCCTGGAGGATGTCGAACTTCGGTGCGACTCCGTAGACCTGCACCTGATACTCCAGTTTGAGGGGCGTGCCCGAGGCCTGCTCGCGCGCCTCGGACACGCGGAGGCCCTTCCGGATGCGGCTGAGCGAGACGCCCAGCCTGGTGGCATCCACCACGGGCTCCTGGCCGTTGGTCGGCTGCGCCTCGGCCGGGGCGGCCGGAGCGGCGGGCGCAGACACCTGCGCGCGGGCCGTGGCAACCACGGTCGCGGCGAGCAGCAGCGCCAGCGCGCCCGTCCTCATGCGCTCATTATGACGCGCACGGGGCGGCCGTGGCCGGATTCCGCGGACCGGTCGATCGGCAGATTGCGCGGATTACGCAGAAGCTCATAATCTCAGGGAGTCTGTTGGGATTACACCGGTGTCGACGCCGTTGCGAATCATGTTGATCGCGCTGCTCGTCGCGGTCGCGGCACTGGTGGTCGTGGCCGTTGGCGTGCGGCTCGTGGAGCCCGGCCTCGCGTTCTTTCCGCTTCGCGGCGAGGACGAGACGCCGGCCTCGCTTGGCGTGCCGTTCGAGGCGCTCGACCTGACAACGGCGGACGGCGAGCGCGTGCACGCGTGGTGGATGCCGCGCGAGTCGGCGCGCGCCACAGTGCTCTACCTGCACGGCAACGGCGGGCATCTCTCGATGTGGGCGCCGGTACTGGTCGGCATCTGGCGGCAGGGCCATTCGGTGTTCGCGCTGGACTACCGTGGGTACGGCCGGAGCAGTGGCCGGCCGTCGGAAGCGGGACTCTACCAGGACGTCGCGGCGGCGGTGGCCACCGTGCACGCCCGCACCGACCGTGGCCCCGCACCGCTCGTCTACTGGGGCCGGTCGCTCGGCGCCGTCATGGCCGCGCGCGCGGCGCATGAGCGCGCGCCGGACGGCCTGATCCTCGAGGCTGGCTTCCCGTCCATGCGGGCGGTGCTCGAGGGCAGCCCCTTCTGGCTGCTATCGTGGTTCTCGAGTTACCGCTTTCCGGCCAGCCAGTGGCTGGAGGACGTGACCGCGCCGACGCTGGTGCTGCACGGCGAGCGCGACTCGGTCATCCCGTTCCGCCTGGGACAACGTTTGTTCGAGAGCGTGCGGGGCCCGAAGCAGTTCGTTGCGATCCGGGGCGGTGATCACAATGACCCGGAGCCGGCCGAGCCCGAACGGTACTGGTCGGCGGTGCGGGAGTTCACGGACGGGCTGGGCACGTAGGTTCAAAGCACGCAGGTGCAAAGCACGAAGGTTCAAAGCACGGAGGAGCAGGATGGCTGGAATGAGCACGATCGTGAAGGGTGTCGGGGTCCTGGCGGCCGCGTGGCTCACAGTGGCGGTGGCGGCCGAGACGCAGCCACAGACGCCGGCGGTCCCGGCGGATCTCGTGCTGATGAACGGCGCGGTGCTCACCGTGGACGCGCGCGACTCGGTGGCCGAGGCGGTCGCGGTCTCGGGCGGGCGCATCGTGGCGGTCGGGTCGAACGCGGACATCAAGCCGCGCATTGGCCCCGCCACGCAGGTGGTGGACCTGGCCGGCCGCGCGGTGTCGCCGGGCCTCATCGACTCGCACGTGCACTTCTCCCAGGCTGACAAGCTGTTCAACGTGGATCTCAGCGACCCGGCCGTCAAGACCATGGACGACGTGCTGCAGCGGGTGGCGGCGCAGGTCAAGCAGCTGAAGCCGGGCGAGTGGGTGCGGGGGCGCGGGTGGGACGAGGGCCGGCTGGCCGAGCGCCGCTACATCACGGCCGCGGACCTTGACACGGTGGCGCCCAACAACCCCGTGTGGCTGACGCAGACGACCGGCCACTACGGCGTGGCCAACACCTACGCGCTGAAGATGGCCGAGGTCCGGAAGGAGACGAAGGACCCGCCGGCCGGCACCATCGATCGCGACAGGGAAGGTCACCCGACCGGCGTGCTGAAGGAGACGGCGCAGGGGCTCGTGACCAGGCTGGTCCCGCCGCTCACGCGCGAGCAGCAGAAGCAGGGGATCCTGAAGATCGTCGAGGACTTCAACCGCGAGGGCATGACGGGCGCGAAAGATCCCGGCATCGGCGAGCTGAAGTGGGAGCTGTACCAGGAGCTGCTGCGGGAGGGAAAGCTGAGCGTCCGCGTGTTCGCTCTCTGGTCCGGGGCACGCCAGGCCTCCGACGGCCCCGCGGTGATGGCCAGGGTGCAGCGGCAGCCGAAACCGCCCGCCTCGTTCGGTGATGGCCTGCTGATGTCCGGCGGCGTGAAGATGTTCATGGATGGCAGCGGCGGCGCGCGCACCGCCTGGATGTACGAGGACTGGAACAAGGAGTTCACCGGTCGCGATGCCGGCAACCAGGGCTATCCCTCGACGCCGCCGGACGATTACCGGCAGATCGTCGCGGCCCTGCACCAGGCCGGCATCCATGTCAGCACGCACGCCATCGGGGACCGTGCCATCGACTGGGTCGTGGACACGTACGATCAGGTGCTGAAGGCCACACCGACGAAGGGGCTCCGCCATGGCATCATCCACGGGAACACGCCCACCGACCACGCCATCGATGTGATGGCACGGCTTCAACGCGAGTTCGACGCCGCCTATCCCGAGGCGCAGGCGCCGTTCCTGTGGTGGATCGGCGATACCTACGCAGCCAACCTGGGACCCACGCGCGGGCGCCGCCTGAAGCCCTTCCGCACGTTCGTGCAGAAGGGCGTGCGCTGGGGCGGCGGGTCCGACTTCCAGGTAACGCCGTTCCCGGCCCGCTACGGGCTCTGGTCATCGGTCGTGCGCGAGACACTGAACGGCACGCACGGGGCGACGCCGTTCGGGACGGACGAATCCATCGACATCAGAACGGCGCTGCGTTCCTACACGCAGTGGGCGGCACACACGATGTTCCTCGAGGATCGCGTCGGGACCATCGAGGTGGGGAAGGAGGCGGATCTCGCGGTGTGGGACAAGAACCCGTACACCGTGCCGTCGGCCGGACTGAAGGAGCTCGTGTGCCAGATGACCTTTGTCCGCGGGCGGATGGTCTACCGCGCGGAGTCGGCGGGCCCACTAGTCAGGTAGCGCGCGCGAGCAGCGCGTGCACCCGGCGGACGCCGTCGGTGAGGGCGGCCGGGCCCGGCTGCAGGATGAACGCGGACTTCACCTCGTAGATGTGGCCGGCACGCACGGCCGGGATCTGGTCCCACCCGGGTCGCGATGCGATGCGCTCGGGGCGGAGAGGCTTGCCGCACCACGAGCCGATGATCACCTCCGGGCGTGCGGCGATCACGTCTTCGCTCGAGACGATCCGGTCCTTTGCCAGCTTCGCGCGGCGCCGATCGGGAAACACCGGGTCGCCGCCGGCGATCTCCACCAGCTCTTCCACCCACTGGATGCCGCTGATGAGCGGATCGTCCCATTCCTCGAAGTAGACGCGCGGCCGCCGCGCGAACCCGCGTGCCTCGTCGCGGACGCGCTCGAGGCCGGCCTCCAGCTCGCTGGCCAGCGCCTCGCCCTTCGCGGGCACACCGACGATGCCCGCCAGCACGCGGATCATCTGGAGAATCTCGGCGACCGAGCGCTGGTTGAAGGTGAACACGGAGTGGCCGCGCTTGACGAGCTCGGTGGTGATGTCGGCCTGCAGGTCCGAGAACGCGAGGATGAGGTCCGGCTCGAGTGCTTCGATCTTCTCGTAACGCGCGTGGAGGAACGACGAGATCCGCGGCTTCCGCCGCGCCTCGGGAGGGCGCACCGTGTAGCCGCTGACGCCCACGACGCGGTCGCCTTCGCCGAGCAGGTACAGTGTCTCGGTGGTCTCCTCGGTGAGGCACACGATGCGCCGCGGATAGGCCTGATCCATCGTCAGCGCCCTCCCCGAGGTATTGGTCTTCTGATCTGCGTCATCTGCGCAATCTGCGGCTTCGTCATCTGCGGCTGTGTCTCTGTGTCTGCGGCCATCAGATCGCAGAAGGTGAACCCATCCCGCTCGATGACATCCCCGCGCACGACAGGGATCGGCGTCTCGAACATGGGTCCCGCGCAGACAAAGGTGTGGAACTCGCCGTTCTCTCCGCAGGGATCCGCGCCGGGGGGAAGGTCGCTGAGCAGTGCGGTGTCGAACGGGCGGCCCGCAAACGAGCGGTCGAGCGCCCGGGGATCGACGCAGGTGACCCGCGCCTCGAGCCCGCCCGCGATCATCTCGCGGGCGAGCGCAGCGGTCGTGCGGGTCTTCCAGAGCGGGAACAGCGGCTCCAGGCCCGTGCCGGCCAGGCGCGCTTCGCGATACCCCCGCACGTCCTCGAGGAACAGATCGCCGAACGCGACGTGGGTGAAGCCCGCCGCGACGTGCTGGCGGACGGCGGCGCCGATGCGCCGCTCGTACTCCTCGTTCGAGCACGGCCAGGGCAGTGGGACAACGTGGAGCGGCACGCGCACGGCACGGGCCTGGGCCTCGACCAGCGAACGTCGAACCCCGTGCATGGCCACGCGGTCGAACGCCTCGTTGGTGGTGGTGAGCAGGCCCTGCACGCTGCCCGGGTGCTGCTGGTTGAGCACGTGCAACATCCACGCGCAGTCCTTGCCGGACGACCACGACACGAGGACCTTCATCGGCCGTGCCATAATCCGGTCAGGAGGCGTCCATGTCGATGCTGCCACGTGCCAGCTGGGCCTTGGTGATACTCGTGACCGTGGTGCTCGCGGGCTGCGGCGCCAGGTCCATCAACCAGGTGCTGGCCGATCCGGCGAAGTACCGCAACACCACCGTCACCGTGCGAGGGACCGTCGCCGAGAGCGCGTCCATCCTGGGTCGCGGCGCCTATCGCATCACGGATGGCGGCCAGGGGCTCTGGGTGGTCACCACCGGCGGCGCGCCGCGCCAGGGCGCCCGCGTGAACGTGACCGGTCGACTGCAGGACGGCTACGACCTGAGCGCCTTCGGCAACGTCCTCAAAATTCCCGAATCGCTCAAGAGCGGGCTGGTCCTGATCGAGAGCTCGCACGAGGCCCGCTGAGACGGTGGGCGGGCGCCTCATCGGAGCGCCTCCGCCATTCGCTGTACGACATCCGCCACGCGCGGTCCGGGAACGGTCAGGCCCTTCCCGGTGAGGACGATCACCCGATTCTGGCGGACGGCGGGTACCGACGCCAGTGGCGTCCAGCTCGCCGCTTCACGAGCGGCCTCTTCGGCCGTGAGGATGTCCGCCGAGCGCACCTCCAGGATCACCTCGGGCGCGCGCGCGAGAATCAGCTCCGTGGTGGCCTGCACCGACTGGCGGTTCACGTCCGCGAACACGTTCGCCCCGCCCGCCGCCTCCAGCATGTCGTGGAGGAACCCTCGCCCGCCGCTCGCGTAGATGTTGCGCAGCGCGCCCCGCTCGCGGCCGAACACGAGCAGCGTGCGTGGCCGCGGTCGGCCCGCCTGCCCGGCGCGGATGGCATCCAGGCGCGACTCGACGCCGCGGGCGATGGCCTCTGCCTCCTGCGCGTGCCCCGTGCGAGCCCCGAGCGCGCGCATGGTGGTGGTGATGTCGGCCAGCCCGGCGTGGCGATAGTCGAAGAACCCGATACGGGCGCGCTCGAGCTGGGACTGCAGGTCGGTCTGCGACCCATAGGTGATCACGAGGTCGGGCCGAAGCGACAGGATCCGCTCGACATCCGGGTCGAGCAGCGCCCCCACGCGCGGCAGCGCCTTCACCTCGGGTGGGTCCTGGTCGTAGCTGCTGACCGCCACCACCTGCGGTCCTGCCCCGATGGCGAAGAGCATCTCGGTGACCGCCGGCACGAGCGAGACGATACGCTGCGGCATGACCTGTCCCGGGAACACGAAGGACACGAAGGGCACGAACAAGAACACGAAGTTCAGGAACGCAAAGGGTGCGGTCTTCCCCTTGTGTTTCTTCGTGCCGTCCTTCGTGTTCTTCGTGTGCTTCGTGTTCCCGGGGACCATCACGCCTGCCTCACCAGCAACCACAGGAAGAACGGCCCCCCGATGAGCGCCGTGATGATGCCCACGGGGATCTCGAGCGGGGCCATGATCGTCCGCGCCAGCAGGTCGCACAGCACCAGGAATGCCGCGCCGAAGAGCGTAGCGGCCGGCAGCACGACGCGATGATCCGAGCCCACCATCAGCCGCACGAGGTGCGGCACCACGATGCCGATGAAGCCCACCGGCCCGCCCAGCGACACCGCCGCGCCCGTGGCCAGCGACGCGCTGAAGAACGCCCATCGCTGCGCCTTCACCACTTCCACCCCGCGGCTGGCGGCCATGTCTTCACCCATGGTCAGCAGGTTCAGAGCCCGCGGCAGCACGGCAAACACCGCGAACGCCGCGACGATGAACGGCGTGGCTGCCACGATGGGGCCGTAGCCACCCACGTCGAGGTCGCCCATCAGCCATCGCACGGTGCGGAACGACTCCGCGAAGTCAGCCAGGTACTGGACGAAGAGGATGAGCGCCGAGAAGAACGAGTTGAGCGTCACGCCCGCCAGTAGCAGCACGTTGGTGGACAACCCGCGCCTCTGAGACGAGGCGAGGCCGTAGACGATGGCGATGGCAACGAGCGAGCCCAGGAAGCTGGCGATGGGCACCGACGAGACGCCGAGCGCGCCCACGTCCAGTCGCATGGCGATAGCGAGCATGGCGCCGAGGGCCGCCCCCGCCGACACGCCCAGCGTGAACGGTGTCGCGAGTGGATTGCGCATCAGCGCCTGCAGCACGACACCCGCGGCGGCGAGCGTGGCCCCGATCAGCGCCCCGGCCAGCACGCGCGGCAGCCGAGCTACGAAGAAGATCTGCGCGTCGACGTTGTCCGCCCACGGGACCCCGGTGTCGAACGCGCGCGACAGCGAGATGGACGTGCTCCCCATCGTCGGCGCCCACAGCAGCACCGTCAACGTGGCGGCACCGAAGATCCCGACGACGGTGAGGAGCCGCCGGCGAAGGCTCATGGGCGCAGGCGGCGGACGGGGACGACGGTCATGTGGCCCGTGCCGTCGTGCACGTGCACGTCGGCGTCCACGTCGTACAGCTCGCGCACGTGGTCCGGCGTGAGCACGTCTCCAGTCGGGCCGCTGGCGATGACGCGCCCGTGCCGCATCAGCACCAGCGATCGGCAGATGGACGCCGCCAGGTTCAAGTCGTGTGTGGAGATGGCCATGGTCACGCCGCGATCGCGGTTGAGCGTGGACAGCAGGGTGGCGATGTCGAGCTGGTAGCCGAGGTCCAGCGAGGCCGTGGGCTCGTCGAGCAGCAGCGCGTCGGAGGCCTGGGCCAGCGCCGCCGCAATGACCACGCGCTGCTTCTCGCCGCCGCTCAGCGTGTGAAACTCGCGGTCCTCGAGATGGGCGGTGCCCGTGGCGGCCAGCGACTCGCGAGCGAGCGCGTAGTCGCGGGGGCCTTCCACCTCGAACAGGCCCAGGTGCGCGTGCCGGCCCATCAACACGATCTCGAGCGCGGTGTACTCGAAGGCCAGCTCGGTCTCCTGCGGCACGACGGCCAGGCGCCGCGCGATGTCGCGGCGCGACATCCGGGCCATCGGGGTGCCATCGAGCAGCACACGCCCCGAGGTTGGTGCCCGTGTGCCGCTCAGCAGGCGGAGCAGCGTGGTCTTGCCCGAGCCGTTCGGCCCGAGGATGCCCACGAGATCGCCGCGGCCCACCTCCAGCGTCACGGCGTCCACCACGATCGGCGTGCCTGCGTGATAGCGGAACGTGACGTTATCGGCTCGCAGCAAGGCGCACTCCCACGTAGGCGGTGCGACGAGGCGCCGGATATCCCAGCACTTCTTCGTACGCCCGGTCGAAGAGGTTCAGCACGCGCCCCTGCACGGTGATGCCGCGCGCGATTCGGAGCGACGCGCCCAGGTTCGTGATGCCGTAGCCGGGGTTCGTGTAGAGGCCCCCGGTGGGGCCCCAGGCTGGCTCGGCGTCCAGCGTCTCGCCGCGCAGCAGGAGCTGGACGAAGGCGACGGCGCGGTCGCGGGTCCACGACGCGTCTATCGATCCCTGTTGCCGCGGCCGGCGGAGCAACGGATCGCCCACCACGTAGGGGGGCGGGGCGTCGGGCGAGCCGTCCACGGCGAGGATCTCGGTGGAGAGGAATGTGTAGGCCGCCTGCAGCGACAGGCCCGCGCCGGGCCGCCAGGCGGCGGAGAGCTCCGCGCCACGGGCGCGCGCGTTGGAGATGTTGTCGGTGCTCCAGCGGCTGGCGCCGGCGAAGCTGCTGCCTACCGAGACGATGAGGTCGTCGTAGGTGTTGAAGAACGCCGTGGCGTCCAGCTGCACGGCGCCGCCGGCCAGCACCTGCGCGACGCCGATATCAGCGCTGCGGCTCCGCTCGGGCTTCAGGCCCGAGTTGTCGGTGAAGGCAATCTCGAACGCGTCGGGCGGGCGGATGCCGGTCCCCACCGCGCCGTGCACCCGCGTCCATGTGCGCGAGCTCGCGGGATCGCCGGCCACCACCCGCACGCGTCGCCGCTGTCCTGGAGGACGCTGGAGTGGCGTTGGTTGTCACCACTCGAGCGGTTCGGCCGCTGCTGCCGGCGAGCTCGACACCGTGGTTCGAGCTCGATGCAGACGAGGACACGATGCTCGCGGACGCACACGCCGCCCGACCGGTAGGTGCGGAGGCGCTCGCGTATGTCATCTACACCTCTGGATCGACGGGTGCGCCAAAGGGTGTCGAGATCACGCACCCCGCGCTG
>DAIRFN010000231.1:7611-9577 GCA_036795065.1 Vicinamibacterales bacterium | reverse complement strand
GCTCGCGCACCATGGTGATGGCGTGGCACGGGCACTGCTCGAAGCAGATCGCGCACCCCGTGCACTTCGTGTAGTCGTACTCGTAACGCCGCCCGGGCCCCAGCTTGATGATGGCGTCCTCGGGACAGGCGGCATAGCACCCGTCGCACTCGAAGCACGTGCCGCACGAGAGGCACCGTGACGCCTCGAAGCGGGCCGCCGGCTCGGAGAGACCGGCCACCACTTCGCCGAACGTCGACCTTCGTTCTTCGATGGGCGCATGGGCCTGCGGCCGGTGCGCCACGTCGGTGTAGAACCACAGGTGCAGCTTGTCGAACGTGGCGATGGGCGGCGGCGTGGGCGCCGTGAACGTGCTGCCGTGCAGGAACGCGTCGATGTGCCGGGCCGCCGTGGACCCGTGGCCCACGGCATAGGTGACGCTGCGCTGGGCCGGCACCATGTCGCCGCCGGCGAAAAGGCCCGCGCGGCCGGTCATCATGCCGGCGTCCACGACCACGGTGCCGTCGCTGCCGAACTCGACCCCCTCCACCGATCGCAGGAAGCGGGTGTCGGTGTCCTGGCCCAGCGCCAGGATGAGGTCGTCAGCCGCGATGGTCTCGACCTCGCCCGTGGGATGCGGGCGCCCGTCGGCGTCGAGTGCCATCACCTCGACCGTGAGCGCACCGCCCTCCAGCCCCTTGATGGCGCGCAGCCAGTGGATCTTCACGCCCTCCTCGAGCGCCTCGGCCGCCTCGAAGTCGTGGGCCGGCATGTGCTCGCGATCGCGGCGATAGATGATGAGCGGCTCGTGCCCGAGCCGAAGGGCCGTGCGCGCGGCGTCCATCGCGGTGTTGCCGCCGCCGTACACGGCCACGCGGCGACCAAGCTTCGGCGGCGTGCCGGCCTCCACGTCGCGCAGGAACGACACGGCGTCCAGCATGCGTCCGGCATCGCGCGCGGGGATGCCCGACCGCTTCGACAGGTGCGCGCCTACGGCCAGGAACACCGAGGCGAAGCCGCCGTCCGTCCACTCGGCCTCGAGGTTCTCGACCTTGTGGTTCAGCTCGAAGGCGACGCCCATCCCGACGAGGCGGGCGGCCTCCGCATCGAGCACGTGACGCGGCAGGCGATACGCGGGAATGCCGAAGTGCATCATGCCGCCCGCGACGGGTCCCGCATCGCGGACGACGACGTCGTGCCCCAGGCGGCGGAGGTGATAGGCGGCCGAGAGCCCGCTGGGCCCGGCGCCCACCACCAGCACGCGGTGGCCAGACGAGGCTGCGCCGGCTGGGAGCGGCCAGCCCTGCTCGATGGCCAGGTCGCCGAGGAAGCGCTCCACCGAGTGAATGCTCACCGCGCCGTCCAGCCGCTCGCGATTGCAGGACGATTCGCACGGGTGATAGCAGACGCGGCCGTGGATGGCCGGGAACGGATTGGCCTGGACGAGCAGCTCCCACGCGTCGCGGTACCGGCCCGCCTGCGCATGGGCCAGCCACCCCTGCACCGGCTCGCCGGCCGGGCAGGCGTGATTGCACGGCGGCAGCAGGTCCATGTAGATGGGCCGCCGGCTGCGCACGGGTCCGTGCTCAGGCTTGTGATGGAGATCGGGCAGGTGTGTGAGATCCGATGATCGATCGCTCATGAGTGCGGCATCCCGAGCCCCTCATGTTACTTCCGTGCATCAATGCTCGCGACGTCGTAGGCGAGCACGTTCGCGTCGGCGCTGACCAGCGTCAGGCCCTCCACCTGGGCCTGAGCCACCATCAGCCGGTCGAAGGGGTCGCGGTGGAGTGGGGGCAGAGCCGCCATGCGCAGGGCATGCTCCAGAGTCACCGCGAGTGAGACGACCCCATCTTCGATCAGTTCAGCCACCAGCCGCGCCGGGTCGTCGCTCAGTCTCAAGCGTCCGGTCGCCAGCTTGATGCCGATCTCCATCACGCTGGCGGCCGAAAGGACCAGCTTACCGGGGTCTCGAATGATGCGACGA
>DAIRFN010000231.1:0-7511 GCA_036795065.1 Vicinamibacterales bacterium | reverse complement strand
CGAATGGCTCGTCAATCGGCCAGGCCCACCTGTTCGAGGATGGCCCGGACCCGCGGCTCCGCGCGGAGCGTATCGAGCCCCGGGTCCACCCGGAGCAGCGAGAGACCTGCATCGCGCACGTCCCGGGCGGTCTCGATCCACTGCAGCGCGTGCGCGACATCGCCCAGCGCGGCGTAAAGGCGCGCGCGCACGTAGGGCGAGCTGTACACCTCGCTCGACGGCGATTCGGCCAGCTCGAGGAAGGCACGCCAGTACCCGCGCACGCCAGACTGCGCGTAGGCCACCTCGAGCGTGGCAGCCACCTCGCGGGTGAACGTCTCGGGCGCGCGAAGGAACTCCGAGATCGGCTGGCAGGACATGCCCATCTCGCCGTAGGCCATCAGGATGCCCATCTGGGCATCGGTGAATCCGGCATCGAGATCGATGGCCGCGCGGTACTGGGTAACGGCGTCCTCGTACCGGCGCGCCAGGTACAGCACCAATCCCAGGTCGGTGTTGATCGCGAGCGACAGCGGCTCGAGCTGCTGCGCGCGTTCCAGTTCGGCGATCGCTGCATCGAACCGTCCGCGCGCCACGAGCCACATCCCGTACCAGTGGTGCGCCGTGGCGTATCCGGGGTCGAGCGCAACAGCCACGCGGAACTCGGCCACGGCCCCGGGCCAGTCCCAGTCGTACAGCATCTTCACGAGGGCCAGCGACGCGTGGGCCTCCACCAGGGAGTCGTCCAGCCGAAGCGCTTCAACGGCGGCGGCCCTGGCCTTCGGCATCGTCTCCGACGGGGGCAGACGGCTGCACTGGCTGAGGATGGCGTAGCAGTCGGCCAGGCCCGCGTAGGCCTTGGCGTACCGCGAGTCTTTCTCGAGGGCCTGCTGAAAACAGCGGATGGCCTTCTCCACCGCGCCGGCCGTGCGCTTCTCCCAGAAGTGACGTCCCTTCAGGCACAACTGGTAGGCCTCGGTGTTCTCCGTGTGCCGCTTCCCCAGCAGCGCGCGGGCCAGTGGCAACGGCCCCGCCACTGGTTCGCCCGCGTCAGGCCGCTCACGCACCTCGGCCACGAAGCAATAGCCCTGCTTCGGTACGGTGACGATGAAGCGATGTTCGCGGACGGCATCACCCAGGGCCTTGCGCAGCATGAAGATGGTCTGCGTCAGGTTCGACTCCTCGACCACGGTGTTGGGCCACACCTGCCGGAGCAGCTCATCCTTGCCCACGACACTACCGGCGCGTCGGACCAGCACCAGCAGGGTCTCGAAGGCCTTCGACGTCAGCGGCACGACCGCCCCGTCCCGCATGAGGAGCCGGCTGGCGGCGTGCAGAGCGAAGTGCCCGAAGTGGTAGGTGACGCGCGACTGGATTGACAAGATTTGAGAAGAATTTATCACGCCGGCAATGACCCGGCCCGCTATGTCCTCATAGGCTCGGGGCATGTACGAAGCCGTGGAGTGGCCGTATCCCGTCGAGTGGGACAAGACCGAGGAAGTCGACACCGACGTGCTGGTGATTGGCGGCGGCGCGTCGGGGTGCTTTGCGGCCATGGGCGCGGCCAGCCGCGGCGCCCGGGTCGTGCTGTGGGAGAAGGCCGCCACGATGACCAGTGGCGCCATGGGCTCGGGCTGCGACCACTGGGAGATGGCCGCCACCAACCCCTGCTCACGCGTCACGCCCGAGGAGCTGGCCGACGCGATGATCCGCGGCCATCGAGGCTACAACAACGGCATCTCGCACTACATCGAGGCCCGCGAGTCGTACGACCGCCTGCTGGACCTCGAGAAGTACGGCGCCAAGGTCCGCGACACGGACGACGAGTTCAAGGGCGCGGATTTCCGCGACGACGAGACCAAGTTCATGTTCGCGTACGACTACGTGAACCGCTTCACGCTGCGCGTGTGGGGCACCACGTTCAAGCGCGCGATGTACCGCGGGGCCAAGATCATGCGGGCGCAGGTCGTGGACCGCACCATGGGCGCGGGTCTGCTCACCGAGGGCGGCCGGACGGGCGCACGTGTCGTCGGCGCGGTGGCCCTCAACGGCCGCACGGGGAAGTTCACCGTCTGCCGCGCGAAGGCGGTGGTGTTCTGCATGTCGCGCCCCACCCGCCTGTGGCTGTTCGCCCCCGGCGCCACCGGCATCTCCGAGTTCCGCCCGCCCCAGTGCACGGGTGACGGCCACGCCATGGCGTGGCGCGTGGGCGGCTCGTTCACCATGCTCGAGAAGTCGCTCCGCGGCGAGTGGTCCGGCCTGCGCAGCTTCCCGCCCTACAGCACCGGGAACAACCACAACACCTGGTACGCGTGCACGATGATCGATGCCGAAGGACGGCAGATTCCCTGGCTGGACCGCGACGGGAACGAACTGAAGACGGTGGCCGACCGCTACCGCCCGTCGCCGGGGCAGAAGTTCTACATGAAGGGTGGCGGCGAGCCCGATTTCCCCTTCTATGAGTTCCAGGGGCCCGAGACGATGCCGGTGGAGGAGGCGGTGAAGCGGGGCTACAAGCTCCCCTTCTATGCCGACCTCACGAGCATGCCCGAGACCGAGCGCCGCGTCATCTGGGGGATGATGGTCGGCAACGAGGGCAAGACGCGCACGCCTGTCTACGCCGCCTACAACAACGCCGGCTTCGACCCGTCGCGGGACGCGCTCCAGAGCTACGGCGACGGCTGGCGATCGGGCCAGTTCCTCCCGCAGGAGCGCCAGTTCTTCGGCATCCCGGGCGGAATGGTCAACGACTGGCGGCTGATGACCAACCTCGAGGGCCTCTTCGCCGCCGGCGACGTGCTGTTCGCGTCCGACTGCGTGGGTCACGCCGCGGCCACGGGGCACTACGCCGGGCGGCACGCCGCCGACTACGCGGCCACCCACGGGCCGGTCACCATTCACCAGCCGCAGGTGGCCGCCGAGCGCGCGCGCCTGTTCGAGCCGCTCGCGCGGCAGGGCGGCCTCAGCTGGCAGGCCCTGGCCGAAGCCATCACGCGCGTGATGCAGAACTACTGCGGCGCGGTGAAGAGCGACGACCTGCTCCACGAGGGCCTGCGCGGCCTGGACGACTTGAAGGAGGCGTCGAAGACGCTCTTCGCCAGAAACCCCCACGACCTGATCCGCGCGCAGGAAACCCTCAACGTGCTCACCAACGCTGAGCTCGTCATCCACTCGTGCCTGGCCCGCAAGGCCAGCTCGCACCAGTTGCAGTTCACGCGGCTCGACTACCCCGAGATGGACCCGCCCGCGTGGCACAAGTTCGTCACCGTGTGGAAGGACGAGGGCGGCGTGCGGAACGGCGAGCTGCCGATCGATTACTACGGCAACCTCACCGACAACTACGAGCGGCACAACGCCGACTACATCGCCGGAGCGCGCCCATGAGCAAGGTGATGGCCGTTCCGGATCAGGCGCTGGTCGATCCGATCACGATCTTCCCGGACATCTGCACGGGCTGCAACCTGTGCCTGCACGTCTGCCCGGTGGATCTATTCCTGCCGAACGAGGAGAAGGGCGGACCGCCGCTGGTGCTCTGGCCCGGCGAGTGCTGGTACGAAGGCAGCTGCGTGGACATCTGCCCCGAGCCCGGCGCCATCGTGCTCAACCGCCCACCGGCCACGCGCGTGAACTGGAAACCGCGGAGCGACTGCAAGCCGCGGGCATAGGCGTGTGCGGGGTACGACGTTGATGGGCCTTGGTACATAATCCGGGTTCGGACACTCCCGCGTCCTGCGGGCGCGGGGCTGAAGAAAGGACGCGAGATGACAGTGCGCCTTCGACCGGTCGCCTCCGCTCTGAGTCTGTTGCTCGTGCTTGCCGGTGTTCACGGCGCCGCTGCTCAACCATTGGGCACATTCCGCTGGCAGCAGCAGCCCTACTGCAATGTGGTCACGGTCAACGTCGTTCAAAGTGGCTCCATCTACCAGCTCGACGGATTCGACGACCAGTGTGGTGCCTCCTCCTTCCGGGCGTCGGTTTCTGGCATTGCTTTCCTGAACCCGAACGGTACTGTCGGAATGGGGCTGACAATCGTCGGGGCGCCAGGCGGAGCGCCGCTTCACCTCGATTCAACGCTGAATCTGTCCACGCTCAATGGAACCTGGCGTGACAGTATGGGCGCGACGGGGAGCTGGGTGCTCACCCCGGGGGCGGCTGTTCCCGGCGGCGTGCGCCCTTTGTCCGGCGCCATGCCGAGATTCACACGCATCTCCTATACGGGGACCTCGACCACCGCCACGACGACATCGGACTTCGTCAAGGTTCGCGATCTGGGAACGTTCACGAAGGCCGCCAACAGCACGCTCCTGCGCCTGACGCTTCAGACCCACGTCCGGATGTCGGTGGCGGGCGTATCCTGTGCCTATCAGCTGCGTATCGACGACATCAACGCCACAGGCGAGACCAATTTTGCCGGGTCGGAGGGCATCGTGAACTCGTCCACCCGCTCCCCCGTGTCGATCGTTGAGGTGTTCGGCGGTGTGGCCAGTGGCTCGCGCATCGTCTCGCTCTGGGTGCGTGGCAGCGGATCGAGTACCTGCGAAGACAATGGCGGCAATTTCACCCGCACCGTGCTGGTGGAAGAGCTTCCGGCCTTCGGAGCGACAGTCGCCGCCCCGGACCCGAGTTGGGTGACCGCGCCCGGTGCCAACGACCGCCCGCCCGCCGAGTGGCAGTAGCCGACGGACGAGTGACGCGCTCAGGTGCGAGGACTTCGCGCGCACCCGAGCGCGACGCTTTCACACGTGCCCATGTGGGATCACCAGCAGCTGCTCGAGACCGTCGGGCGGTGTCAAGAGATCCGCACCTGGGCTGCGCCTTCACTGCCGTGGACACCAATCGCGCCGAGATCGGCGGCCAGAGGCGGCGGATGATGCACTCCGCGCGCGAGGGACAATAGTGGCCATCAGCCAGTGCAGTGAGCGGTGAACTCTGACCTCACCCGGTCGTGCGACTCACACCCACGAACACCGCCGCCGACACGGCGAACGCGACGAGCAGGGCCAGGTCGATGTTGACGAGGCCCTGGAAGGGCCCCGGCACGCCGACCAGGAACGCCGCCACGCCGATGGCGCCGCCCACCCACATCGCCGCGTAGGCGCCCCTCGTGGTGCCGCCCTTCCACAGCAGGCCGCCCAGCAGCGGCACCAGCATGCTGCCCATGTAGGGGTAGTTGAAGATGATGATCGTGTCGAGGATGCCCCGCGCGCGCAGCGCCACGATCACCCCCAGCACCAGCGACACCACCACCGCCATCCGTGCGTAGCGGGTCGCACGCGGCAGCTCCTCGATCTCCGCGTCGGGGTTCAGCACCTTGTTGTAGAAGTCGCGCGAGAAGCAGCCGGCCATCGAGATGAGCAGCGCGTTGGCCGTGGACATGGCGGCGGCCAGCAGTGCGGAGACCACCACCCCCGCCAGCAAGGGCGGCAGCGTCGTCGTCACCACGTGGGTGAGCACGTTGCCGTTCTCCACCAACGGGAATGCCTGCTTGCCCGCCGCGCCGATGAGCGACGCGCAGAAGCTCACGACGATCACGAGAAGGCCCGAGAGAATGCAGCCCCACTTCGCCACCGAGGCGCTTTTCGCCGACTGGTAGCGGATGAACGCGTCGTAGGACACCGAGATCGACAGCAGGAACGGCGTGATCAGGAACACGGCCCGCGTGCCCATGCCCTCGGGAATGAACGGTGTGGCCAGCACCGCCGACGCGGTGCCGGGGTCGGCGCGGCTCAGGGCGGCCCAGGCGGTGAGCGGAATGCCGACGGCGATGATCGTCACCTGAAAGAAGTCCGCCGCCACCACGCCCCACATGCCGCTCATCACGTTCGAGAACAGGATCACCGCGCCGATGCCCAGCACCGCGTAGGTGAAGTCGATGCCGAAGCCCGAAAGCACGCTGCCCGCGGCCATCAATTGCGCCGCGAAGATGCCGAGCAGGCTGGGGATGTTCGAGAGGGACGCCCACAGGCGCACGCCTCGCCGCTCGCCGTACCGGTGCGCGAAGAAGTCGATGGGGACGATGCCACCGAGGGTACGCAGGCGCTCGGCCGCGACGAGGCCCGCGAGGATGAGGCCCAGCCCGCAACCAAGGCCGTACCACATGCCGGGCCAGATGCCCGACGCGGCACCCACCTCGGCGCCCCCCAGCACGACGCCCGCGCCAATCTGCACGGCGGCGAGCGACGCGGTGGTGAGCGCGAGCCCCAGGTTCCGGCCGGCCACCAGGTAGTCGGAGATGCGCTTGATCCGGCTGCTGAGCAGCGCCCCGGCCACCAGCGTCCCCAGCATGTAGAGCGCCACGACCGTGAGGATCATCGCGGAAGGATATGCGGTGCCGCGGCTGCGGCCAACGTGAATCTCCGTGCGCGAGTCGGCCGGGTCATGCCACCGCCCGCGCGCGCAGGTGGACCAGGCACACGAACAGCACCAGCGCGCACACCGAGACGATGTTGATGGCCATGAGCCGTGAATAGAGCACGCGTCCGAGCACGTCGTAGATCGTGAAACTCATGAAGCCGAGCGCCACCCCCGTGGCGACCCGCCAGGGCGCCGCCACGTCGCCGAACCGGTCCACCAGGCAGATGACGGCCGGCGTCGCGAGCAACAGGACATAGTCCCAGCCCTGCGGCGAGATGAGCGGCACGAGCAGCATCAGCAGGCCGAACTCCAGATAGGCCGGGCTCGACACGCGTCCTCGCCGCGATATCGCCCACGCCGCACCGGCGAGCGCCATCAGCGTCGTGATGACACCCAGGCGGGCTGCAAGCGGGCCCACGCCAATCCACTTCGCCCACATCGCCACAAGGGACACGTTCTCGGCGACCAGCAGGTTCGGCGCGGTGGTGTCGGTGACGGTGCGATACCACGCGAGCACCAGGTCCACGTTGCCCTGCCATCCGTACACGACCGCCGGGAGCGCGAGGCCCAGTCCCAGGACGGCGATGGCCGCCACCACACCGCTCGCACCAGCGGCCAGCGGGAGCCAGGCGAGGAGGATGACGGCATAGGGCTTCACGAAGATGCCCATGCCGACCAGCGCCCCCGCAAGAACGGGACGCCCCTGCTGCGCGGCCATCAGCGCCGCGACGAGGACGACCCCGAGCAGGATGTTGGTCTGCCCGAGGTTCAGCTCGTGCGCGTAGAACTTTCCCATCAGCAGGATCGACAGCCAGGCCAGCGCCTGGATGGACCGTCGTCGCCCCGGAAGCGCGCGAATCGACCAGCCGACGAACACCCACAGCAAGGCGACCGACAGCGCGTACCAGGCCACCTTCGCGGCCTCGGGGCCCATCCACGCGAATGGCGCCATGGCCAGCGCAAAGGCCGGCAGGTACTTGAACTGGTAGTGACCGTCGGCGGCTCGGTAGAGGAGCTCGGCGTCGAGCACCCGGATGGCCGCGGTGCGATACACGGAGAAGTCCGCCATCTCGTGCTGCACCCGCGCCGCGTACATCACGAGCGCCAGGGTGGCGAACGCCAGGGGCCAGGCGAGGCGACGAAGCCGCTGCGGCACGTGGCCGCCATTCTCGCTGATG
>DAIRFN010000230.1:0-9647 GCA_036795065.1 Vicinamibacterales bacterium | reverse complement strand
CTTGGCGTGATCGAGCAGCTCCTGCCCGAGATGGTGCCGCGCTACGACTGTCCTCAGGACGCGGAGTGGCATCCCGAGGGGGATGTGTGGATGCACACGCTGATGGTGATGGACGAGGCGCGGCGGCGGAACGCGGACCTCGCGCGCCCGCAGCTGGCCATCATCATGCTGGGGGCGGTGTGCCACGACCTGGGCAAGCCGCAGACCACCATTCACGTGGACGGGCGGATCAAATCGCCGGGGCACGAGGCAGCGGGCGTGGAGCTGGCCACGCGCATCCTGGATCGTCTGAACGTGCACACGCTGGACGGCGTGGACGTCCGCGCGCAGGTGCTGGGCCTGGTCGCCGAGCACCTGCGGCCGAGCGCGTTCCACAAGGCGAAGGACACGGTGAAGGACGGCGCGTTCCGCCGCCTGGCGCAGCGCGTGGACCTGGAGCTCTTGACGCGCTTCGCGCGCGCGGACTGCAACGGGCGCGGCGCCGCCTTCGACTGCTTGGCGATGGACTGGTTCATCGAGCGCGCGCGGTCGCTGGGCGTGGAGCATCGCCCGCCGGCGCCGATCCTGCTGGGGCGGCACCTGATCGCGATGGGCGTGGAGCCGGGGCCGCGGATGGGAGAGATCCTGCGCGCGGTTTATGAGCAGCAGCTCGATGGCGCGGTGACGACGGTGGAAGAGGCCGAGGCGGCGGCGCGGGAGGTGATGGGGGCCTGAGGGAACGGCGGAAATCGCGTGTCCCGCGTTGCCTTCCTTGCTCATGCGTCGTGGACACTAGCCGCTGATGTACTTCGCAAACGCTTCCGGGGCCACGTTACCGCCGCTCACCACTGCCACTACGTGTGTCGCGTCCCTCGTGTCGCCCAATCCCCGCATGATGGCCGCCGTCGTCGCCGCGCCGCTCGGCTCCACGACGAGCCGCGCGTGGCGCGCGAGCCACGCCACCGCCTCCGCGATCGCCTCGTCTGGCACCGTGACGAAGTCGTCCACGAACGCGCGCGCGTGCGCGAAGGTGACGGTGCCCGCGCGGATGGTGAGCAGCCCGTCTGCGATCGATCCCGTCTTCGGCAGCGACACCGGCTCCCCGGCCGCAATCGCCGTCTTCATCGTCGGCGCGCCTTCCGGCTCCACGCCGATGATGCGCACCGACGGCTTCGACTGCTTCACCGCCGCCGCCACGCCGGACAACAGCCCGCCGCCGCCGATGGGCAGGAAGATGGCGCCCACCTCGGGGCACTGCTCGAGGATCTCCAGGCCCGCGGTCCCCTGCCCCGCGATGATGTGCGGGTGATCGAACGGCGGGATGATGGTGAGCCCGCGCTCGGCCGCCACCCGCTCGGCATGGGCCTGCCGCTCGGTGGACGTCGTGCCCGCGAACTGCAGCTCGGCGCCGTACGACTTCGCGCCCTCCACCTTCACCGTCGGCGCGGTGGTCGGCATCACGATCACCGCCGGCGCGCCGAGGATCTGCGCCGCCATTGCCACGGCCTGCCCGTGGTTGCCGGAGGAGTAGGTGATGACGCCGCGCTTCAACTGCTCGGGCGGGAGCTGCGCGATCATGTTGAAGGCGCCGCGGATCTTGAAGGCGCCCATGGGTTGCAGGGACTCGGCCTTCAGATACAGCCGGGAACCGGGCTTGTCCGCCGCAGCCTTGGCGGAGGCGGGAGGCGGGAGTCGGGAGTCGGGGCTACCTGGCTTCGCAGCGTGACTCGCGGAGGTGGGCCAGGGGACCTCGAACAACGGCGTCACGCGCGCGGCGCGCTTGATCCGCTCGCGCGCGGCGCGAATGTCCTCCAATGTCACCAATCCCGAAGCCGCTTGCATCCCCATATTCCCTTCGTGCCGTCCTTCGTGTCCTTCGTGACTTCGTGGTTTCAGTTTGTCACTTCCGCACGTTGGCGAACTGGTCGCCCTCGTGGTACTTCGGCATCTCCGGCGCCGCCGCGACGCGCCACGCCAGCTCGGCCAGCACCTTCACATCCTCCACCGCGCCGCTGAAGTCCCACGACGGGTCGTACTCGTCGCTCGGCTGGTGGTAGTCCTTGCCGTTGTACTCTTCCTGCTTCTTCAGCAGCGCCTCGGCGTTCGGGCCGAGGAACTCCTTCGGCTCGCTGATCGAGAGCGCCGGCACGCCGGCCTTGGCGAACGGGAAGTGATCCGAGCGGAAGAAGTAGCCCCGCTCCGGGTGCGTGTCCTTGCCCAGCGTGCGGCCGCGCTCCTTCAGGATGGCTTCGAGCATGGGCCCGAGCGTGGAGCGATCCGAGCCGAGCTGCACCATGTCCCTGGTCGGCCCGAGGTAGTTGAGGCCGTCCACGTTGAAGTTCGCCGCCATCCGGGCCGGCGGAACGGGCGGGTGCGCGGCGAAGTACTCGGAGCCGAGCAGGCCCGACTCCTCCGCCGTGACGAACACGAAGTACATCGACCGCCCGGGCTTCTCCGGCGCGCGGACCATGGCCTTCGCCAGTTCCAGCAGCCCCGCCACGCCCGACGCGTTGTCGTAGGCGCCGTTGAAGATGAGATCCGCGTCCGGCGGATCCTCCGGCTGCCGCGCGCGCATGCCGAAGTGATCCCAGTGCGACGTGAAGACGATGGCCTCCTGATCGTTCGTGCCGGCGAGCTTCGCCGCGACGTTCGGCGAGGTCTTGCGCGCGCTCCTCTGCACCAGCGTGGCCGCCGCGCGGATGCCGAGGGAGCTGGCCTTGAACCCACGCGCCGACGCGCCTTTCCTCAGCGCGTCCAGATTCCTTCCGCCGCGCTTCGCCAGGTCGCGGGCCGCGCTCTCGGTGATCCAGGCCTTGATGCCCAGCGCGGGCGCGCCGGGCTCCGGCGGCAGCGAGTACTGCGTGCCGCTCCAGGACGACTGCACCACCTGCCACGGGTAGGTGGCCGATTCATCGGTGTGGATGAGCAGCGCGCCGGCGGCACCGTGCCGCGCGGCCTCTTCGTACTTGTAGGTCCAGCGGCCGTAGTAAGTGAGCGCGGGGCCGCCGAACAGCGTCGGCTCGTCGGCGGGCGCGGGCGGATCGTTCACCATGATCATCACCCACTTGCCCTTTACGTCCACGCCCGCGTAGTCGTTCCACCTCAGCTCGGGCGCGTTGATGCCGTAGCCCACGAATACCACGTCGCCCTGCACCTGCACGCGCGGCCGCTCGACGCCCGAGAACGCGACGACATCCCGGAGATAGCGGTAGGTGTTGCCCGGCACGCTCAGTGTGAACGTGCGCTCCACGTTCGACTCGACGATGGGGACCTGCTGGAAGAAGGTGCCGTTTTCGCCGGCGGGCTGGAGCCCCAGCGCCTCCAGCTCCTTCGCCAGGTAGGCCGTGGTCAGCTCACCACCGGGCGTGGCCGGGGCACGGCCCTGGAACTCGTCGGACGACAGGCGTTGGATATGCGAGACGAGCGACGTGGTGGTGATCTGTTCGAGCGCAGGGCCCGGTGGAGGCGCGGCCGGCGGCGTGGGAGCGGGCTGACTGCAGCCGAGGACGACCACCAGCGGAAGGGCAAGGGCGAGAGAGCGCATCTGCACAGCATATCGCCCCGGGACGCCGGGACTGAAGTCCCGGCGCTCCGTGCCGCCAGTCCTATCTCGTGTGCTTCTGCAGGAACGCGAGGACCCGCGGCCAGGCCTGCTCGGACGCGCGGTAGTTCGCGCCGCCACGATCCTGCTGCGCGCGCAGGAAGCCATGGCCCGCGCCTGCGTAGATCTCGTACTCGAAGGTCTTCCCCAGCTTCTTCATTTCGGCCGCGGCCGGCTCGATGGTCGCGTTCACCCGCGCATCGTCCGCGCCGTACAGGCCCAGCACCGGGGCGTTGATCTTCGCGAAGTCCGGCGCGGTCGAGGGCGAGGTGCCATAGAACACGATGGCCGCGTTCAGACCGGGCTCGGCCACCGCGAACTCGAAGCTGCGCGCGCCGCCCCAGCAATAACCGACCGTCGCCGTCTTGCCGCTGGACTGCGGCATCTTCAGGGCATGGGCGCGCACGGCCTTGAGCCGATTGGCCGCTTCCTCAGGCGTGAGGCCGGTGATCACCTTGCGCGCAGCGTCCGGACTGCCAATCTCCGCCGTGCCGCCGCCGCCCGGGCCCATGCCGCTCAGCAGGTCGGGCGCGATGGCAATGTAGCCGTCCTCCGCCAGTTGGTCGGCCACCCCCTGGATCCACGGCTGCAAGCCGAAGATCTCCATGATGACGATGACGACGGGCGCCTTCTCGGGCTTCGCGGGATAGGCCACCCACGACTTGATGGCGGGCCCGCCCGCGTACGGGATGTTCACCCACTCGCTCTTCTGCTTCGACGCCTTCAGCGCGGCCTCCGCCTGCTCGAAGCCGGGCGGCACGCGCTCGTTGGCCGGGCGGGCGAACGGCGGATACTGCGGCTGCGCGGGCGCCTGTGACGCCATCGTGTGCCCCGCATGGGGATCCACGGGCACAGTCACTGGCGCCGGCCGCTGCGCGGCCACATACACGCTGGCTCCTGCCACGACCACCACCGCCAGCACGAACAGGGACTTCTTCATTGGGGACCTCCAGTCAGGAACCAGGAGCCAGGAGTCAGGAGTCAGGAGTCAGGAGTCAGGAATCAGGAATCAGGAATCAGGAATCAGGAGCCTCAGCACTCGCACTCAGCACCCTGCACTCAGCACTCTCGTCAGAGATGCTTCCGCAAGAACGCCAGCGCCCTCGGCCACGCCTTCTCCGTGGCCCTGAAGTTGGCGCCGTTGCGGTCGGACTGCGATCCGACGAAGCCGTGGCCCGCGCCCTCGTAGATTTCGGGCTCGAAGATCTTGCCCAGCTTCTCGAGCTCTGCCAACGCCGGCTCGATCGTGGCATTCACCCGCGCATCGTCGCCGCCGTACAGCCCCAGGATGGGCGCGTTGATCGTCGCGTACCCGGCGTGATCCTCCGGGGAGCTGCCGTAGAAGACGACCGCCGCGTTCAAGCCCGGCTGGTGCAGCGCGTACTCGAAGCTGCGCGACCCACCCCAGCAGAAGCCCATCGTCGCCGTCTTGCCGTTGGCTGCGGGGATCTTCACCGCGTACTCGCGCACGCGGTCCAGCTTCGCCGCCGCGTCGGCCGGCGTCACCGCGCTCATCGCCTTGCGCGCCTCGTCTGGCGAGGCGAAGGCGTCGGTGCCGCCGCCGTTTGGTCCAAGGCCGCTCAGGAAATCCGGCGCCACGGCAATATACCCGTCCTCGGCCAGTTGATCCGCCAGCGCGCGGGCCCACGGGTTCAGCCCCCCGATGGTGTGGATGACGAGAATCACGGGCGCCTTGTCGCTGCGCTCGGGATAGACGACCCAGGTCCGGATGGGCGTGCCACCGGAATTGGCCACTTCCACCCACTCGCCGTGCCGCGGCGAGCGGTCGATGGCGGCCTGCGCGCGGTCCGCCCCGGGCGGGAGCGCTTCGATCTGCGGATAGTCGAAAGCGGCCGGGGCCGCCTGTGCCGCAGCTGCGGCGCCAGCAGGCGCCTGCCGGGCCGGTTCGGCATGGGACGCGTGCTCGTCCGCCGCGCATGCCGGCAGCAGCAGCGCGCCCAGAAGCGCCATCACGCTAGCGGCGCGCATTGCGATACTCCTCGAACAGCCGCGCGACGTTCCCCGAGACGCTGCGCAGCGACGGCGACCACCCCATCGCCCGCGCGCGCGGGCTGCGCACCTTCTGATCCAGGGCCAGCGCATCGGCGTACGCACCCATCTTGGCCCTCGCCTCCTCGAGCGGCATGTGCCGCACGTCGGGCCGCTGCGCCACGTGTCCCGCAATGGCCTCGACGATGTCGTTCACGGTTTCGTCGGCTTCGTCGTTGGCGTGGAACACGCCGGAGGCCTCGGGTGTCTCGGCCAGCCTGATGTAGAGCTCGCCGAGGTCGCGATCGTACACGCACGGCCAGTGATTCGTGCCCGGCCCGATCACGCGCACCAGCCCGTTCAGCGCGTCTTTCAGCAGGTCGGACACGATGCCGCGCCCGCCGCCGTACACGATGCCGGGCCGGATGACCACGGTGCGCAGGCTCATCGACATGGCCGACTGCACCAGCTGCTCGTGCGGCACGCGCCATGCGGACTGCTCGGCGGGCACGAGCGCCGCGGTCTCGTCCACCGGATCGGGCGCGGGGCCGAGCACCCAGATGCCCGACGTGTAGATGAAGGTCTTGCTCTCGCCCGAGGCCTCGAGGGCGGGCAGCAGCCGATCCAGAAAGTCCCGCTCGAGCTTCACGCCGCGCGGCGAGTACTCGATGGCCACGTGGATGACGACGTCGGCCTCGAGCGCGGCGTCCATGTAGCGCTTCGACGTGTCGAGCTCGGCGAGCAGCCCCGTGGCTCCGCGGGTCTCGACCCGCGTCACCTTCTCGGGATCCCGCACGATGGCCGTCACCTGGTGCCCGCCCCGAATGGCGGCTTCGAGCACGGCCGATCCGATGTATCCCGTCCCACCCGTCAGAAACACGCGAAACGACATGACTGCCTTTCAGATATCCCAGATCCGGCCGCCGTCGAAGCAGGTGATGAGGCCATCCTCGCTCACTTTCAACACCGGTCCAAAATGACTGGCCGCCATCGCGGCCGTGGTGCGCGCCCCCTCGACCACCCCGCCCATCGCGCCCGGGGCCGTGGACGGGTGTCGCAGGATAGCTCCCACCGCCAGCAACTGGCCATTCGGCTCGCAGACCATGGCCCCGTCGAGCGTGGCCAGCGCGGCCAGCACGCTGGCGTCCAGTTCGGTGACCGTGCGCCCGGCCAGCACGTGCAGCAGGTGACGCCGCGACGGCGCGTCGGGGTCCTGCAGCGCGTCCACGGGCTCCATGTCGAGCCGGTCGTCGACGGTGACCAGCTCGCCCAGCGTCTCGAGCGGCCGCCGCAGCACGACGAACAGCGCGCCCTGCCGCGCATCGGACAGGTCGAGCGCCGTCTGGAAGAGGCGTCGCGCCACGGGGCTGTTGCCGACGGCCGCCTCCCATATCTGGTACTTGGCCGCCAGGTCCAACAAGTGCCAGTCGGCGTTACGGAACGCGAACACCTGCTCGCCGCGCGCGAAGACCTTGATCTCGCGCTGCGGGCTCAGCACCACGCCCACGTGGTCGCCGGACAGGGTCGCACGCGCGTGCGCACTGTAGGCCTCGGCGCATGGCACGGCGAGGCCCAGCCCGGCAGAGGCCTGGGTTGCCCACCGGTCCACGTCCACGATGTCCAGCAGCCGTCCGTCACGCGCCACCAGGAATACCGTCCGCACGCCGTCGGCCAGGCGGAAGAAGCTCTTGATGGACGTGAGCGCGCTCGTGTAATGCGGGCCCACCGCGCCACCGCCGTTGGTGGCCAGCGGATCCTGGTCGGTGCCGAGCAGCAGCACCCCGGTGGAGATGGGGTGGTTCTCGTAGGTCGAGAGGGCCGCCACGCGCAGGATTTCGATGACCTCGGCCACGCGGTCGGGCGGGGGCTGCGCCGCGCCGGCGGCATAGGGCGCCGGATCGAAGAAGGCGCCGACGTAGCGGTCCTCGATGGCGCCGCGGAACAGCCCGCCCCGCTCGATCATCGCCTGCGGCTTCAGGATGGCGTGGAAGCGCGCGGACAGCACCATGCCAATCGCGCGCGCGAACCGCACCTCGTTCTCGGTGAACGGCCGCGTGCGCGGCACGCGCAGCACGTAGCGGTTGCCGAACCAGCGCACGACCATCGCGCCGGGATCGCCGCTCGGCTCGATCGCCAGCCGTCCGTCGGACGAGGGCGAGGGCACGGCCTCCGACTCGAGCGCCGCCCGTTCAAAGAACCGGCGGAGCGCCCGCTGCAGGAACGTGTCGTAGTGCGCGCCCACCACCAGGGCAGGCGGAAGCCGTGACGTGTCCAAGGGAGAACGATGATACTAAACGCGGGTGCGGTCAGGTGCGGGCAGGCTTGCCCGCCGTAGCGCGCGCATGAGGGAAGGGAGCGAAGGCGGGTGCGGACACTGGTCGACGTCTTCCAATCGCTCGAGCGCCAGCGGGGCGAGTTCGTCGTCCACGATGATGGCTACCGCGTCCGGCGGTTCAGCTACGCGCAGGTGACCCGGGCCGCGCGCGGGTTTGCCGCGCGACTCGCCGCCGCGGGTGTCTCGCCGGGTGACCGGGTGCTCCTGTGGGGCGAGAACTGCGCCGAGTGGCTGGCCTGCTACTGGGGTGCCACCATCAGCGGCGTCGTCGTCGTGCCCATCGACTACCGGTCGTCCGAGGCCTTCGCGACGAAGATTGCCGGCATCGTCCAGGCGCGCGTGGTCATCGCGGGGGAAGAAGCGGAGGGTGCGGAGCACCTCGCCTTCCCTCGACCAGGCTCGGGACAGGTCCCTCGACCGGGTTCGGGACAGGTCGGTCCCGGCGACATCCCCCTCTGGCGCTTTCGCGACTTCGATTGGGATGCCGATGGCCCGATGCCGGCCGCGCAGATCTCGCGCGACGACATCGCGCAGATCGTCTACACGTCAGGCGCCACCGGCGAGCCCAAGGGCGTAGTGGTGCGCCACAAGAACCTGATGGCCAACCTGGTGCCCGTGGCGCGCGAGGTGGCGAAGTACAAGCGATACGCGCGGCCCTTCCTGCCGCTTCGTTTCCTCAACCTGCTCCCGCTCAGCCACCTGTTCGGCCAGGCCCTGGCCACCACCATCCCCCCGCTCGTGGACGGGACCGTGGTCTTCATGCGCAGCTTCAACCCACACGACATCGTGCGCCGGACGCGCGAGTGGCGCGTGTCGGTCATCGTCTGCGTGCCGAAGATCCTCGACGTGCTGCGGGATCACGTGCTGCGGCTCGACCCGGCTGCCGGACAGCCCCCCGAAGGCCTGTCCATTTCCGCGCGCTGGTGGCGCTATCGCAAGATCCACCGCGCGTTCGGGGCCAAGTTCTGGGCGTTCGTCGTGGGCGCCGCGCCGCTCGACCCCGAGCTCGAGGTCTACTGGAAGCGCCTCGGCTTCGTCGTCATCCAGGGTTACGGCCTCACGGAAACCGCGCCCATCGTCACGCTGAACCACCCGTTCAAGACGAGCACCGGATCGGTGGGCGTGCCGGTCGAAGGCGTGGAAGTGAAGATCGCCGACGACGGCGAGATTCTCGTGCGGGGCGAGAACGTCACGGAGGGGTACTACGAACCACGTCGGGAGTCGGGAGTCGGGAGTCGGGAGTCGGTCGGGCGATTGCTGGACACCGGAGGGTGGCTGCACACGGGCGACATCGGGAAGCTCGATGCCGAGGGGCGCCTGTTCATCAGTGGGCGGAAGAAGGAGATGATCGTCACGCCCGAGGGCCTCAACGTCTTCCCCGACGATGTGGAGCGGGAGATCGATGCGGAGCCGGGCGTGGTCGAATCGGCGGTGGTGGGACATCGCGAGGCCGGCCGCATCGAGGAGCGCGTGCATGCGGTGCTGGTGGTCGAGCCGGCCATCGATCCCGCCGCCGTGGTGGCGTCCGCCAACGCGCGCCTGGCCGATCACCAGCGGATCCGCGCCTTTTCGGTATGGACCGCCGGCCCGCTGCCGCGCACCGAGGGCACGCGGAAGCTGAAGCGTGGGGCGATTCGGCAGTGGGTGGAGACTGGAGCGGCGCCGCCTGCCGCCGCAGCCGGGGAAGGCGTCGAGAGCATGCTGGCGCGTTTTGCCGCCGGCCGGACGTTAGGCGGCGACACC
>DAIRFN010000229.1:0-9665 GCA_036795065.1 Vicinamibacterales bacterium | reverse complement strand
ATCCCGGGGACCTTCGGGAACGCCAGCTTCCCCGGCGCGACCAGCGTCCCGTCCGCGATGCGCGGCTTCGGGCTCTCCGGCGGCGGCGTGCCATCGGCAATCCAGCGGTGCATGGCCAGGAGCAGCGATCGCATCGCCCACCGGTAGTCGAGCGGGTTGTTCGGCTGCTGGCCGATCGTCCGCGAGGGCGGGAAGGACGCGACGCCGTGCTGACCTGCTGCCAGGAGGTAGATGCGGGTGTCGGCGGGCGGCGGCACGTCCTTCGTGCCGTCCACCGAGGTGTGAATGAGCGACGCGGCGCGACCCCAGTACTCATACGACGAGTTCGTGTAGAACACCTTTGGCCGATGCTCGGGCCTCATGGCGTGCGTCAGCAGACCGTCGGTGACACCGGTTTCGGGATCCCGCTGCGACCCGTCCGTGAACGGGAAGATGTCGGTCGGATAGAAGAAGTTGATGTACGGGTGCCCGTCGCGCGAGGGCTGCGCGAAGCGGTGGTTGAAGCTCCCGCGACCGGCACCGGCGACGTGCGGCATGACGCCGTCGAAGACCTTGCGGTGCGCCTCGTCTTCGTTGAAGCCGTAGTACAGATACGTGCGCAGGAACCGGCCGCTCTGCGAGATGCCGAACGCGAGGGCGCGCTCGATGGCGCCCGCCTCGAGCCCCAGCTCGCTCGCCGACCCGTACTTGAGCCTCGACACCGTATCGCGCACGGCAGCCGGGCCGACACCCACGACCGCCGGATCCTTCGCCGTGTAGACGACCTCGTAGATCCTCTTCGGCTGGAAGCCGGCGGCCATGCGGACGCTCCTGCCGTCCTCGCTGAACTCCCATTCGGCGCGCGGGATGGTCCGGCGCGTCCCCTCCACCGAGTCCCGAACCGTGAGGGTGGCTGCAGGGTCGTTGGGGGCCGCCACGGCATAGGCCTGGTGACCGCGGTCGGCCAGCGAGGCCTGCTTCGACGCCTCGATCACCACGAAGTCGCTCCGCACCAGGCCCTGGATGGCCCGCCCGTCGGACTCGCGCGCGATCGGGGCGAATACGCGGACCAGGCCGTCGCGCATCGGCGGATCGAACTGCCAGCCCACCCACAGGAGCGTGAATCCCTGCTCGAGGAGGAACCCGTCGCCGAACTCGGCGGCGCTGGCGGGATCCAGGCTGCCCGTCGCGAAATTGAAGAACCCGAGCATGCCCTTTCCGCCCCGGTTCGACACCTCGTAGAGCAGCGTGCCGTTGCCTCGCGCAGGGTCCTTCGGCTTGATCAGGTAGAAGTCCGACGAGAACTCGACGAGGCCCGCCGCGTTCTTCGGCGCCTTGTCGAGGTCGGTGATGATCCGGTTGGCAGGGTTCCGTGGGTCGATGGCGAATCGCAGGGTGCCCGCGAGCCTCTCGTAGGGTCCGGCAGGACCGAAGGCCTGGCCGGCGAGCACGTCGGCCCGGGACTTCACGTCGATCCGGACCACCTCCGCCCACGCGGGCGAGGCACAGAGCAGCAGCGCGGCGATCAGGGTCCTCGCGGTCATGGTGGCCTCCCGGCGTCGAGGGAAAGAGACCACAGAACTCCGTCGTGCGCAACCGCGGACGGTCTCCGGGCTTCGGGCTCGACTCGTGCGCCCGGCCGGAATAGAGTGAGGCCCTTATGAACACGTCGCCGATTACCGCACGCGCCGTTTCCGTCGCGGCTGTCTTCCTGTTGTCCGGATCGCTGGTGGGCAGCCAGGCCCCCGAGCCAACGGGCTCGCGCGCGCCGCGCACTGCCGACGAGTACGACGCGCTGTTCCAGCAGGTGAAGAATTGGGGGCGATGGGGGCCGGACGATCGGCTCGGCGCCGCCAACCTCGTCACCGACGCGAAGCGCCGCCAGGCGGCGTCGCTCGTGAAGCTCGGCCTCACCGTGTCGCTCGCGCACAACCCGATCACCGACAAGGCGGACGACAACACCAGCCCGTTCGAGCACACGATGAACCGCGGGTTCACCACCGACACCTATCGCGTCTCGTATCACGGCTACGCGCACAGCCACCTCGACGCGCTCTGCCACATCCTCTACAAGGACCAGACCTACAACGGCTACGCGCGTGCCGAGGTGAACACCGAGATGGGCTGCACCAAGCTCGGCATCGACACCCTGAAGCAGGGCGTCATCACCCGCGGCGTGCTCGTCGACATCCCGCGGATGAAGGGCGTCGAGTACCTCGAGCCAGGGACGGCCGTCTACCAGGAAGACGTGGAGGCGTGGGAGAAGAAGGCGGGCGTGAAGATCGGACCTGGCGACGCGCTGCTCCTGCGCACCGGCCGATGGGCCCGGCGCGAGAAGGTGGGGCCGTGGGCCGTGGGGAGGAACGCGGCTGGCTTCCACGCGTCCATTGCCACGCTGCTGAAGTCGCGCGGCGTGGCGTTTCTCGGCAGCGACGCCGCGTCCGAGGTGATGCCGTCGATGGTGGAAGGCGTCAACCTCCCGGTGCACACGCTGGTGATCACGGCGCTCGGCATCCACATCCTGGACAACCAGGACCTGGAGCGTCTCGCCGAGACGGCGGCAAAGCTGAAGCGGTGGGAATTCCAGTTGGTGATCAATCCCGTGCCGGTGACCGGCGGCACGGGATCGCCACTGAACACTCTCGCGGTCTTCTAGGGGACCGGCGACCGGGGACTGTCCCGTGTCGCGGCACAGTCCCTGTCACCCCGCTGATTCTGGTGGTAGAACCGGGCTTGCCAGGCGGGCAGGAACAGCCGCAGGTCGCGGGCAAAGGTGCCGTCCCCGTCGTCAGGGGGCGAAGACCCGGATGGAATAGCCGTTGGCGAAGTTGCGGGACAAGCGCGTGAGCAGAGCCATGTACCACGGCAGGTGCCCCAGCTCCGCGGCCCGGCGCGTGGTCGAGACTTGGGTGGTCTGCCGATACTGCTCGTCGGCGAACACCTGGTCGATGGGGCGCTCGGGCAGCTCGAACGACGCGCCCAACCCCTGGATCTTCTCGTGGATGGGGCGGCTGAAGGCGTTGAAGAACTCCACCGTCATCACGTCGCACAGGACCTCGCCGCGCGGGAACGCCGCGCGCAGGGTGCGCAGCAGCTCGCGGATGCGCCGCTCGCCAAGGTAGAACAGCACGCCCTCGATGACGATGGCGGCCGGGCCCGGGTCGGCAAACGGCTGCAGGCGATCCGCGAGCCGCTCGGCCTCGAACTCCACCGGCAGCCGCGTGAGCGGATTGGGGCTCTCCTCCACCGGCAGGCGCGGCTCCTTCCACGCGAACACCTGCGGCTCGTCCACCTCCAGCCAGCGGCCGCCCTCGAGCCGAAACGCCCGCGAATCGAAGCCGGCGCCGACCAGCACCACGGGCAGCTCTGGGTTGGCGGCCAGCCGCTCCCGCAACAGGTCGTCGATGATCCGGTGCCGCGTGGCATTCGACGCGTTCGGCCCGGTGAATTGATGAAACGGCTCGAACGCGCGCCACGCCTCGTCGTCCATGAAACGTTCCGCATGGTGGTCGCCGCAGATGGGCCTGGGCTTGCGGGCGTCGAGCGCCCGGACGCCGGTGCAGTAGAAGGCGGTTCTCGAGATGGGCTTCATGGGCGGCGCTACGCTACACCAGGACGTGCACCCGGGCAACCGATGGTGCCACGCGCATTGACCGCATCTGCCCGGTTGTGGCACCGTGGCGCGGCATGGGCCTGCTGTCTCGATTGCTGGGGAACGCCTCGGAAGCCGACGTCGCCGACGTCGAGGAGTACCTCGAGAAGATCCTCGCCGAGGGCGAGAAGGTGCAACGGGCGTTCTCGCTCGTGCGCGACCTGTTCATCTTCACCGACCGCCGCTTCATCATGGTGGACAAGCAGGGCGTAACCGGGATGAAGACCGAGTACCACTCGATTCCCTACCGCGCCATCACGCGCTTCTCGGTGGAGACCGCCGGCCCGACGGATATCGACTCGGAGCTGCGCATCTGGGTGTCGAGCTCGGCCACGCCCATCCAGAAGACGTTCCGGCGGGGCACCGCCATCTTCGAGGTCCAGCAGGCGCTGGCCACGTACTGCCAGTAGGCGTATCGTCCGACTGAACCGGGGGCCGCGAGCCCGCTTGCGGATTCCGTAGCGAAAGGGGCGTGGTCCATGAACGTCCTCCTGCTGTCGATGCCCGACTCGTTCGAGCACATGGCGCCCGTGGCCATTCGCATGCCGAACGGCGCGCTCGCCTCGCTCGCCGGCAACGTGGACGCGCACCACGACGTGGCCATCGCCGACCTCGTCCTGGCGCAGGGCCGCGTGGCCGCCACCGTCGAGCGCCTCGTCCTGGAGCGGCAGCCCGACATCGTCGGGTTGTCGGTGATGACCTTCCAGCGTTCGACGGCGCTCGGGATCGCGTCGCTCGTCCGCCGGCTGCGCCCATCGGCGCTGGTGGTGGCCGGCGGGTACGACCCGAGCCTGGCGCCCGACGCCTACGGCCCCCCAGCCGACATCGACATCGTCGTCCGCGGCGAAGGCGAGCGGACCTTCAACGAGCTGCTGCGCGTGGTCGAAGCGCACGGGGACGTGTCGTCGATTGCCGGACTGTCGTACCGGAGCGCGCGCGGACTCACACACAACCCCGACCGCCACGTGGCAAAGCTGGCCTCCGAGCCACTGGCGCTCCCGAAGCGCGGCGCGCGCGTGCTCTCCGGCTACACGCTGCTCGGTCGGCCGGTGGACGTGGTCGAGACCTCGCGCGGATGCACGTTCGACTGCAGCTTCTGCTCGATCATCGAGATGCGGGGCCGGAACTTCCATCCCTATCCGATCGATCGCGTGATCGACGACATCGTGGATGCTCGGCGGCACGGCGCGCGGGCCATCTTCCTCGTGGACGACAACATCACGCTCGACGTGCACCGTTTCGAGCGGCTGTGCCAGGCCATCATCGATCGCGGGCTGGGCGACGGCGACTACGTCGTGCAGGCCATGACGGCACCTCTCGCCGAGCACGGCGCCACGCTCGCCCCGCTGATGCGGCGGGCCGGCTTCCGCTACGTGTTCCTCGGCATCGAGAACGTGGTCGAGAGCGACCTGGCGTTCCTGAAGGCCACGGCGAAGAACGCGCGGCGCCAGAACGGGCGAACAATCGGGAACGCGTCCATTGCCGCCATCGAGCACCTGCACCGCAACGGCCTCTACGTGGTGGGAGGCCTCATCGTCGGGAATCCTGACGACACGCGCGAGTCGATCGAGGCGAACCTCGAGTTCGCGTGCCGCTACGTGGACTGGCCCTACATCCAGCACCCGACGCCCTACCCGCGCACGCCCATGACCGTGGAGTTTCGCCGCCGCAACCTGATCGTGGACGAGGAAGTGGCGCACTACGACGGGACGACGGCGGTGGTGCGCACCGAGCACGTCCCCGCGGACGACGTGGAGTTCATGCGCTGGCGGGCCGAGCGGTGGATGAAGCTCCGTCACCTGCCCGCGGCGTTCCGTCACAGCCCGGGGTTCGTGATGCGCCACGGCCTGTCGATGCTGGCGCACACCTTCACGGGCACGACGGTGCGGTCCATCCTGGGGCTGGAGGGCGGCCGGGCCGTGTTCGAGCGCTACCTGGCGATTCGGCGCCGTCAACGGGAGAACGCCGCCGGCGGGCTCGGCTATCGTGTCGTCGCGGAACCGAGGTCGTCCCTGTCGGAGCGTGGCGTGGCTGCTGCCGGGCGTCTCGTCGCGAAGCAGCGCTGACCCGTCGAGGCCCAGCCAGCCGCTGCCGATGTGCTCGTGACCGTCCACGCGGCTCCAGTGAACGCCTCACAGTGCGTGGCGGATGGCATCGCACGCCCGGCGCACGATCTCCACGCGGGCGTAGTTCGTGTTGTTGGCCGGAATCAGGTGCCAAGGCGAGTGGCGGGTGCTGGTTCGCGCCACCATCTCGTTGACGGCCTGCTCGTAGGCCGACCATCTCTCGCGGTTGCGCCAGTCGTCTTCGGTCAGCTTCCCGCTCTTGTAGGGCGACTTCGCGCGCTCCTTGAAGCGGCGCGCCTGCTCGTCCGCCGTGACGTGGAGCCACGACTTGACGACGATGATGCGGTGTTCCGACAGCTGGCGCTCGAAGTCCTCGATCTCGGCGTACGCGCGACTCCACTCCGCCTCGGTGGCAAGGCGCTCCACGCGCTCGCCCCGCCCTTGCCGGCGGCGTCCCAGCCTTCGAACAGCAGGATCGTCGAGACGCCGCGCTCGCGCGCCTTGCGCTGCAGCTCTTGCCTGCGCCGTCGACGCCACCGAACAGCACGATGACGGGAAAGCGGGCGGGCCGCCGTTGGGCATCGAGCAGCTCCCAGCGAAGCCTGGCGACTTCCGACTCGTACTCTCCCTTCGGCACCGACCGGCCCATCTCGGCGACTTCGAACATGGCGCTCCGTCAGGAATGTGGGTGGATGTTCCACCCGCGCCTCAGGGTTGCCCCGGAGGACGCCAGCGCTGCAGCAGCGTGATTGGCGAGTCGACGTCGTCAATCACGGTGTTGATGAGGATGCGCCCATCGGCGCCGACGTCGTACTGCCGTCCCTGCCCCGCGTCCACGCCGCCACCGAGAATGCGCGTGGAGAAACGCACCATCGGCGTCCCGGGCTCGAGCGTGGCCCCGGCGACGGTGATGGGGACGGCCACCAGGGAACCCACCGGATCGAGGTAATACAGTTCCCGGCCATCCGGACGCCAGACCGGATGAATGCCACCTGCCGTGGAGACCTGCCACTGGCCTCCGGCCGTCTTCGCGCCAGGCGGCGTGAACGGCCGCACGTAGATCTCCGGCCGCCCCGATTCGTTCGACATGTAGGCGACCCACCGCCCGTCCGGCGAGAACGCGCCCCAGACCTCGCGAAAGGGTGTGTTCAGGAGCACCGACGGCGGACCCCCGCTGACTGGCGCGACCCAGATATCGCTGCTCGTCTGCGGATCCGTGCTGTGAAACAGGATGAAGCGACCGTCTGTCGACCAGCTGCTTGGGGTCTTGACCTCGTCGGATGCCACGAACCGCGTCTCCATCTCTGCGCCGCTGGCGAGCTTGAGGTACAGGTCGCCGCCACCGGTTCGCGTGGACGTGAACACGATCCGCGTGCCGTCAGGCGACCAGTTGGAAATGTCGTCGGTCGCCGCATCGAATGTGAAGCGGCTCAGGCGCGTCCGGTCCAGCAGCCAGAGGTCCTGGTTGCCCTGGACCGTGCGACCGACGATCACGCGATGGCCGTCGGGCGCCACACGGGGACGGCCCCAGGTCGGGTCCTGGTCGCCGAGGTTGCCGAGCTCCCTGCCGGACGCGTTGAACCAGACCAGTTGACGCTGCTTCGCGCCGCCCGTCCTGTAGGCCACCAGCCCCGTCGCCGCCACTGACACGGCGCTCCGCTCCGAGGTGTCGACGGCCACGTCGTCGGCGACCGTCAGAGGTTCGCCGGTGAGAGACGAGTGCTCCAGATCCAGCGGCTGGGCCACGAGCGAACCGTCGCGCACCCAGAGCAGCCACCCGCCCGGGTGGTACACGCCGGCGCTCTCGGCGGGCGTCAATCGTGTGGGGAAGCTGCTGTCGAACGTGCTCAAGTAGATGCCGGCCGTGTCCGGCGGGCCTCCCGCATAGAACAAGAAGCGCTGGCCATCGGGCAGCGCGTACGGCCAGCGATGGCCGATCTCTTGAGGGCCGAACGTGGTCACTGGCACCGCCGTGCCGCCGCCGGCGGACACACGCATGAGCCGGCTGCTCGGGCTGGGCGCAAAGACGATGAACCCGTCGGTGGTCCACGTGCCGCCGGTTCCGCTGCTGGCGGGGGCGACGGTTTGCGGAGCGCCGGCACCGAGATCGAGTCGCTTCAGCGCGGAGTCGGTGAAGAAGCCGATGGACCGGCTGTCGGGCGCCCAGAAGGGATTGCGTCCGCCTTCGGTGCCCAGGAGCGGCTGGGCCGTGGTCGTCCCCAGTGACCGCAGCCACAGGCGCAGGGTGCCATCACCCGAGGCCGCAAACACGATTTGGCGGCCGTCGGGTGACAAGGCAAAGGACGCCGGGTCGTCGGTCGCGGGGGTCACGATGTCGGTCCGCGTCTCGGGCGGTACCGGGGCGGGTTTCCACGGCGCCCATGCGAGCATCGCCGCGCCCAGGGCCAGCATCGCAACGGCGGCGACCACCCAGCCCGTCCGGCCGTACCCCGCGGGCGGGCCCGTTAGGCGACTGGTGGGTGGAGGAAGAGATGAGAGCGCATCCTCGATCTCGAGCCGAACGGCTGCGGCCGAATCGAGCCGCTGCCTCGGGTCGCGCGCGAGGCACCGGCGCAGCAGCGTGCGGATGGTCGACGAGGTATCCGGCGGCAGGGCCGTCCAGTCCGGATCCCTGCTCACCACCGCCGCAATCGTGTCGGTACTGTCCTCACCCTTGAACGCGCGTTGCCCGCTGAGCATCTCGTAGAGCACGGCGCCCAGCGCCCACACATCCGCCCGGCGGTCCACGGGCTTGCCCTTGGCCTGCTCAGGCGCCATGTACGCCGACGTTCCCAGAATCGTCCCGGGTATCGTCTCGTCCGCTGCCGACGGGGCCGTGGAGGCCATCGCCTTCGCGAGGCCGAAGTCGAGCACCTTCACGGTGCCGTCGGGGCGCAGCTTGATGTTTCCCGGTTTCAGGTCGCGATGGACGATCCCCTGCTCGTGCGCCGCCTCGAGCGCCTCGGCGATCTGCTTCGCGATCACCAGGGCGTCATGCGCAGGGATCGGGCCGCGGGCGATGAATCGTGAGAGTTCCTCTCCCTCAACCAGCTCCATCACGAGCGCGTGCACGCCGGCGGAACGTTCGAGCCCGTAGATTGCCGCGATGTTCGGGTGGCTGAGTGCCGCAAGGAGCTCGGCTTCGCGCTGGAACCGCGCCAGCCGATGGGCATCGAACGCCAGCGCGGCGGGCAGCACCTTGAGAGCCACGTGCCGCTTGAGGCTGGTGTCGGTCGCCAGATACACCTCGCCCATTCCACCTTTGCCCAGGGCGGAGACGATCTCATAAGGGCCGAGACGCATTCCGGGGGCGAGGTCCAAACTAGTGCGTGGATTATACGGCGGCGGATTCTGGCCTTCTGTCCCAGGTTGATTCCGCCTGCGCTCCGCCGTATCGTGACCGCACCATGACACCCACGATCGACGCCGCGCCACGCTCCACGCCTCGCTGGACCCGGCTGGCTCTCGCCGCCGCGCTGTTGCTCGGGGGCGGTGTGCAGGCGACATCAGACCAGGCGGCGCCTGCCGGTGCGGTGGTCCGCACGTCGCAGCACGACTTCCGGGTCGAAACCGTGGTCCCGGAACTGGTCCATCCGTTCGCCATGGCCTTCACGCCCGACGGCGACATGCTGGTTACCGAACGTCCGGGACGTATGCGCATTGTCCGAAACGGCAAGCTGTTGCCCGAGCCGGTGGCCGGCCTGCCGGAGATCCTCGCCCTCGGTCAGGGCGCGGCGTCGCAGGACGGGCGCGAGCAGGCGGGACTGCGCGACGTGGTGCTGCATCCCGGCTTCGCAACGAACCGGCTGCTCTACATCAGCTACGTCAAGCCGGGCGCGGATGGGTTCGGCAACCTGGCCGTGGCGCGCGGCCGCTTCGAGCACGAACGCCTGTCGAACGTGCAGGAGATCTTCCACGCGAACGCGCCGGGCAATGGCACCAACCGCAGCTCGATGTGGGGCGGTCGG
>DAIRFN010000228.1:0-9706 GCA_036795065.1 Vicinamibacterales bacterium | reverse complement strand
AGCCGACCGGGCCTGACGGCTACTTCAAGGTCTTCGACACCTACGTGGCGTACGCCGCGACGCAGAAGCTCGGCCTCGGCCTGGACGTGAACTACGTCACCAACGAGGTCAACAAGAGCGACCCCTCGCTGTCGCTCCAGGGTATCGGGGCCTACGCGCGCTACCAGGTGACGTCCCCGGCCGCGCTGGCCGTGCGATACGAGCGGCTCGACGACGAGGGTCTGTTCGGTGGCATCGATCAGGTGCTCCACGAGCTGACCGCGACCGCTGAATACAAGTTCGCCGACGGGTTCCTCGTGCGGGGCGAGTTCCGCCGCGACTGGTCCAATCAGCCGTTCTTCACCGGGCCCGAGCCGGACGGTCTCCGGGAGCACCAGAACACGTTCCTGGTCGGTCTCGTGTGGTGGTTCGGCAACAAATCGGGCGCCTGGTAGGAGGCCTGCCGTGATGCTGATGCTGATGGTCGTGCTGGGTGTGGTCACGTTTGCGGCCATGGTCGGATTCGTCTCGTTCTGTGACCGCGTGTAGGTGAGCCATGACTCTACTGTCCTTGCTGTTGAGCGTCGCCGCGTTCGCCTACCTCGTGTACGCGATGCTGCGCCCGGAGAAGTTCTGAGGTCGCCATGGGTACGGAATACATTGCCGTCGCGGTCACGATCCTGTTCACGATCGCGACCAGCCTGGTGGTCGGCCGGTACATGTTCAAGGTGTTCACCGGCCAGCGGACGCTCCTCGATCCGCTGTTCGTGCCGATCGAGCGGCTGGTTCTTCGTGCGACCGGGATCGACCCCGGCGACCAGCAGGACTGGAAGCGGTACTCGCTGTCCCTCCTGATCTCGAACGTGATCATGTGGCTGGTGACCTTCGCGATCGTGTCGGTGCAGAGTTGGCTGCCCCTCAATCCGGACGGCATCGGCAACATGGAGCCGACACTGTCGTTCAACACGATCTCGAGCTTCACCACCAACACGAACCTGCAGCACTACAGCGGCGAGACGGGCCTGTCGTACTTCTCGCAGATGTTCGTCATCACGTTCCTGCAGTTCGTGACGGCCGCCACGGGAGTGGCGGCGTGTATCGCCGTCATCCGCGGCCTGGCGGGCAATCGCCTGACGGAGCTCGGCAACTTCTACGTCGACTGCACGCGCGCGGCCGTCCGGGTGTTTCTCCCGCTGGCCCTGCTCGTCGGCACCGTCCTCATCTGGCAGGGCACGCCCATGACGTTCGAGGGCGCCGTCCATGCGACGACGCTCGAGGGACAGGCGCAGGTCATCGCCAGGGGCGTGGCGGCGCCGGAGGTCGCGATCAAGCAACTCGGGACGAATGGCGGCGGCTACTTCGGGCCGAATTCTTCCCACCCCTACGAGAATCCGACTCCGATCTCCAATTTCGCGGAGACCTGGTCGATCACGATCATCCCCATGGCGATGGTGTGGACGCTCGGCTACATGGTCGGTCGCCGGCGTCTGGCGGTGGTGGTGTTTGCGACCATGCTCGCGATCTACCTGCCGATGGTCGTGTTCGCCGTGGCGCAGGAAGCCGGAGGCAACCCGGCGATCGCCGCGATGGGCGCCGACCAGTCCACCGGCTCGATGGAAGGCAAGGAAGTCCGCTTCGGTGCCGGCCTCTCCGCATTGTGGGCGGTGACGACCACGGTGACGTCGAACGGGTCCGTCAATTCAATGCACGACTCGATGACCCCCCTTGGCGGGCTGATGCCGCTCGTCGGCATGTGGCTGAACAACATCTTCGGCGGCGTGGGCGTGGGCTTCATCAACATGCTCATCTTCGTCATCGTCGCGGTGTTCGTGGCCGGCATGATGGTCGGCCGCACGCCGGAGTTCCTGGGCAAGAAGGTCGAGGCCAAGGAAGTGAAGCTGGCGAGCCTGGCCCTCCTGTGGCATCCCCTCGCAATTCTGGTCGGCTCCGCCGTGGCCTGCTACGTGTGGGCCACGACCGCCGATCCCGGAACGGCCCTGGTCTGGCTCAAGAACCCGGGCCCGCACGGCTTTTCCGAGATGCTCTACGAGTTCACCTCGGCAGCGGCCAACAACGGCTCGGGCTTCGAGGGACTGGGCGACAACACGCCGTTCTGGAACATCGCGACGGGCCTCGTGATGCTGTTGTCGCGCTACATCCCGATCATCGCGCCGCTGGCCCTCGCGGGGGTACTGGCGGCCAAGCCCGCGGCGCCTGAAACGGCGGGGTCGCTTCGCGCCGACAGCGCCACGTTCGGATTCACCCTGTGGGCCGTCATCGTCATCCTCGGCCTGCTGATGTTCATGCCGGTGGCCGTGCTCGGGCCGATCGCCGAGCACCTCACGCTCGCCGGTGGTCTGTAGTTCGCGCGCGGAGCACCTCATGGTCAAAGAATTGAAGCAAGGCGTCCTGTTCTCGATCGTCACGATGGTGCTGCTGGGCGGTGGCTACCACCTCGCGCTGTGGGTGGTGGGTCAGGTCGTCTTCCCGGCACAAGCCGAAGGCAGCCTGATTCGCCGTGCCGACGGCACCATCGTCGGCTCCCGGCTGATCGCCCAGACGTTCACGCGTCCGGAGTACTTCCAGCCGCGGCCTTCAGGCGTGGACTACAACGCCGCGTCGACCGGTGGAACGAACTACGGGCCGTCCAATCCCGACCACTTGAAGGCGGTTCAGGAGCGCCTCGATGCCGTCACCAGGCAGGAAGGCGTCACGCCCGACCGCGTGCCGTCGGAGCTGATCACCGCCAGCGGGGCCGGGTTGGATCCGCACATTCCGCCCGATGCCGCCGAGCTGCAGGCGCCGCGCGTGGCGGCGGCGCGCGGCGCAACCATCGAGCGGGTTCGTGAGCTGATTCAGGCGCACACCGAGCCGCCCAGTCTGGGGCTTCTTGGCCGGTCGCGGGTCAACGTGCTCGAACTGAACCTCGCGCTCGACGAGACGTTCGGACCGCCGAAGCCCGGAGTCTGACGTTCCAAGCCGCGAGCCCAAGTCTTACCACGAAAGCATTCTTATGTCAGAACGCGCACACACGATTTCGATCTGGGATCCCGGCATCGTCCGACAGGCGGCCCTGGATTCGCTCCGCAAGCTCGATCCGCGGATGCAAATCAAGAATCCGGTGATGTTCATCGTGGAGGTCGGCAGCCTCCTGACGACCATCATCTTCGTACGGGAGCTGGCGACCGGCGCCGGGCAACCGCTCTTCACCGGACAGGTCGCCTTCTGGCTCTGGTTCACGGTCCTGTTTGCGAACTTCGCCGAGGCGATGGCCGAGGGTCGCGGCAAGGCGCAGGCCGACACGCTGCGGAAGACGCGGACCGAGACCGTGGCAAACCGGCTGACCGAAGGCGGCCGAATGGAGACGGTGCCTGCCGCCAGCCTGCGCAAGGGCGACGTGGTCATGGTGCACGCCGGAGAGTTCATCCCGGCCGACGGCGAAATCACCCAGGGCGTCGCCTCGGTGGACGAGTCGGCGATCACCGGCGAGTCGGCGCCGGTGATCCGGGAAGCCGGCGGCGATCGCTCGGCGGTGACGGGTGGAACGCGTGTGATCTCGGACTGGATCAAGGTGCAGGTGACCTCCGATCCCGGGCACACCTTCCTCGATCACATGATTGCGCTCGTCGAGGGCGCCGAGCGCCACAAGACACCCAACGAGATCGCGTTGAACATCCTGCTCGCGGTGCTGACGCTGGTCTTCCTGCTCGTGGTCGTGACGCTTCAGCCGTTCGCCTACTACGCGGGCACCGAGATCCCGATTCCAGTGCTCGTGTCGCTGCTCGTGTGCCTCATCCCGACGACCATCGGCGCGCTGATATCGGCCATCGGAATCGCCGGCATGGACCGGCTGGTGCAGCAGAACGTGCTCGCCATGTCGGGGCGCGCCGTCGAAGCGGCCGGTGACGTCGATACACTGCTTCTCGACAAGACGGGGACGATCACGCTGGGCAACCGGCAGGCCACCGAGTTCATTCCCGTGCCGGGTGTCAGCGAAGGCGAGCTCGCCGACGCGGCCCAGCTGGCCTCGCTCGCGGACGAAACACCCGAAGGACGCTCCATCGTCGTGCTGGCCAAGGAGAAGTACCGCATCCGGGGCCGTGAGCTGGCGGACAAGTCGGCGGCGTTCGTGCCGTTCTCGGCCATGACCCGCATGTCGGGCATCAACCTGGACGGCCGCGAAATCCGGAAGGGGGCTGCCGAGGCCATCGCCAAGTACGTCAGTGAGCAGGGTGGCGTGATCCCCGCCGAGCTCCAGGTGGCCACCGATCGCATCGCGCGTGCGGGCGGCACACCTCTCGTGGTGGCGGAGCGCGGTCGCGCGCTCGGCGTGGTGCACCTCAAGGACATCGTCAAGGGCGGTATGCGGCATCGCTTCGACGCCCTTCGGGCCATGGGCATCAAGACGGTGATGATCACCGGCGACAACCCGCTCACGGCCGCCGCGATCGCGAACGAGGCCGGGGTCGACGACTTTCTCGCCCAGGCGACGCCCGAGAACAAGATGGACCTCATCAAGCGCGAGCAGGCGGCCGGCAAGCTCGTGGCGATGACGGGCGACGGCACCAACGACGCGCCCGCGCTGGCGCAAGCCGACGTCGGGGTGGCGATGAACACCGGCACCACCGCCGCCAAGGAAGCCGGCAATATGGTGGACCTCGACTCCAACCCGACCAAGCTCATCGAGATCGTCGAGATCGGCAAGCAGCTCCTGATGACGCGCGGTGCGTTGACGACGTTCTCGATTGCGAACGACGTCGCCAAGTATTTCGCGATCATCCCGGCGATGTTCATCCTGGCGTTCCCGCAGCTGACCGCGCTCAACGTGATGCGGCTGGCGACGCCGGAGTCGGCGATACTCTCCGCCGTGATCTTCAACGCGGTGATCATCATCGCGCTCATTCCGCTGGCGCTTCGCGGCATCCCCTACAAGCCGCTGGGCGCGGCGGCGGTCCTGCGTCGGAACATGCTCATCTACGGCCTCGGGGGCATCGTGCTACCGTTCGTCGGCATCAAGGTGATTGACGTGGTCCTGGTCGCCATCGGCCTGGCATAGGGAGCGATGGACTGTCATGACCCAGCGCCCCACGGCCGACGCGTTGCTGGCTCGCATCAAGGAGCGAGACCGCGCCCGCCTGCGGATCTACGTCGGGGCCGCTCCCGGCGTGGGCAAGACCTACGAGATGCTGCAGGAAGGCCACGCCCTCAAGGCCCGTGGTCTCGACGTGGTCATCGGCTATGTCGAGACCTATGGGCGCCGCGACACCGAGGCACAGCTGAAAGACCTCGAGGTCGTCCCGCGGAGGAAGGTCGACTATCGCGGCGTGACCATGGAAGAGATGGACGTCGAGGCGATCATCCGCCGGAAGCCTCAGATCTGTATCGTCGACGAGCTCGCGCACACCAACGTGCCAGGCAGCCGCCACGAGAAACGGTACGAGGATGTCATCGACATTCTCGAGGCCGGCATTCACGTGATGACGGCCGTGAACATCCAGCACCTGGAGACGCTGAACGACGCCGTGGCCAAGGCCACGGGCGTGCGCGTGCGCGAGACCGTGCCGGATACGTTCCTCGACCGTGCCGACGAGGTGATCAACGTCGACGTCACGGTCGAGGAACTGCGGAATCGCCTGCGCGAGGGGAAGATCTACCGGCCCGAGAAGGTCGAACAGGCCCTGACGAACTTCTTCCGCAAGGGCAACCTGTCGACGCTTCGCGAGCTCGCGCTTCGGGCCGTGGCGGACGAGGTCGGCGAGAAGGCGGCCAGCTACCGTGCCCGCGAGGGGCTGGAGCCCGCGCTGATTCCCGAGCGGGTCATGGTGTGCATGAGCTCGAACGCACACGCGCCGCGCGTGATCAGGACCGGCGCGCGCATCGCCGGCCGGCTGGGCTCCAAGTGGTATGCCGTCTACGTCGAGACGCCCCGCGAGAAACCCGGACGCATCAACGCTCGTGACGCCGAGGCGCTGCAGCAGAATATCCGGCTCGCGGAAAGCCTTGGCGCCACGGTGGTGAGAGTCAAGGCCGATCGGCCCTCCGACGGGCTCATCGCGTTCGCCCAACGCGAAGGCGTCACGCACGTCATCTTCGGGCAGAGCGCACGGTCACGGTGGGAACTGCTCATGCGCGGGTCCACGCTCGACCGATTCCTTGGCGGGGTTCCCGACGCCGCGGTCCAGGTCGTGCCCCTGAACGAGGTCTGATGACGGCGCGCGAGGTGCCCGTGATCAGCGCTTGTCGCGCTCTTCAGCGACCCGCGCCTCGAGACGCTTCATGGAATCGGCCGCGAGCGTGCGGCAGCCCTGCGGGTCCACGAACGGATCGCCCGGCGCGCCAGGGGCGATCGTGCCGCGCCTGGTCCGCTTCTCGGCCACCGCGGTGAAGCTGGGATGCGTGGAGACGACGATATCGCAGGGCAGCGCCGCCAGTTTGGCAATGCTCGCGCGGAAGCTCTCCACCAGGCTCGGGTGCGTGGCGTCCCCGGTGTAGCGGAAGCCGGGCGCCGACACGGCCGTGAGGCTGTCCGCATAGACCATGTGCAGGCACCGCGGTGCGCCGCCGGCCACGGGCTCGCAGGCGTCCCACGTCCAGGCCGTGCTGCCGGGTGTATGCCCCGGAATCAGGTGGGGAGTGAGCGCCAGTGGGCCCAGGCGGAGCACCTCGCCATCCTTGATCTCCCTCACGGTCTTCACGGGGGGGAAGGCGTTGGCCTCGCGGCCGAACCCGATCTGCGGATCGTCATCGAGCGGCAGACCCCGACGGATCGCCTCCGCGCTCCAGGGGCTCGCGACCACGGTGGCGCCGCTCGCCCGTTGCAGGGCGGCGATGCCGGCCGCGTGATCGTAGTGCGCGTGGGAGTTGAGGATGAACTTCACGTCCTCGGTCCGGAAGCCGAGCGCGCGGATGCTGGCATCGATGAGCGGCGCCGACTGCGGCAGCGCGCCGTCGAGCAGGATGTGCCCGGCGTCCGAAGTGACCAGCATCGCCGACAGTCCCTCGGTGCCCACGTAGTACGTGTTGCCGAACACCTTGAAGGGGGCCATCGGGCGGTTCCACTCGGCGCAGCTGTCGCACGCCTTTGGCGGATCGGCCTGGAACGGACGGGGTGACTGGGCGGAGAGCGAGACAACGGAAAGGCAGAGAGCGAGCAGCGCGACGAATCTCATGGCAGGTGAACAGTATGACCCGCGAGCACGCACCCGGCCAGCAGTTCGTCACCGGAACGTGGGGTTCACGACGGATGCCAGCTGCACGGTGGCTATAATCGCCCCTTATGCGTCGACTCATCGTCACGGCCGTTGCCATTGCGCTGTCGGGCACGATCGCCGCCCAGGGTAAGCGGCCGATCACGGAGACCGACCTTCTGAAGTTCACCTGGATCGCCGACCCGCAGATCTCGCCGAACGGATCCGCGGTCGCGTTCACGCGCGTCGTGGTGAACGAGAAGGACGACGACTACGAGACCAGCCTGTGGCTGGTGCCGGCGGACGGCTCGGCAGAGCCGCGTCCGCTGACGGCGGGAACGCGCGACAGCAGCCCGCGCTGGTCGCCGGATGGCCGCAGCCTGGCGTTCGTGCGGGCGGTGGAACGCGACGGCAAGGCCCAGCCGCCGCAAATCTACGTGCTGCCGCTCGACGGAGGCGAAGCGCGCGCTGTCACCGACCTGCCGAAGGGCGCGGGCGCGCCCGCGTGGGCACCTGACGGCGCCCGCATTGCGTTCTCGAGCACCACGAAGGACGAGGACTTCGCCAAGGCGACCGATACCCCGAAGCCGTCCGACGTCCGCGTGATCACCGAGGCCGTCTACCGATCGAACGGCGGCGGCTGGAACGAGCCGGATCGACCGGCGCACCTGTGGGTCACCTCCGTCGGACCCGGCGCCAACATCGTCAAGCCGCAGCAACTCACGTCGGGCCGGTACGCCGACAACGGCCACGCGTGGGCGCCCGATGGGTCGCGCATCTATTTCACGTCGAACCGCGTGGACGAGCCCTACTACCAGCAGTCGGATTCCGACCTGTATGCGGTGCCGGCCGGCGGTGGGGAAGCGGTCAAGGTGGCGAGCATCAACGGCACCATCGGCGGTCCGCGGCCCTCACCGGACGGCAAGTGGATTGCCTTTGGCGGCACGCTGTACGGCACGCCGGAGCGGTCCTACGACCAGCCCGACCTCTTCGTCGCTCCCGTGGACGGCTCGTCGGGGCCGCGGAACCTCACCGCCACCTACGACTTCGACATTGGCGGCAGCGTGGGTGGAGACCAGCGGGCGCCGCGCGGCGGCGGATCGGCCGGCGCCATCTGGTCCGCGGACGGTCGGTCCATCGTCGTTGTCGTGGGCGAACGGGGCGATGCCAACCTGGTGCGATTCGACGTGGCGAAGGGGACTGCCCAGCCGGTGCTCAAGGGCTCGCACACGGTGCAGTCGTACAGCGCCACCGCCGACGGCAAGACGCTCGCCGCCGTGGTGTCCACACAAACCAACATCAACGACATCGTCATCGTCGATGCGGCCGCGGGAACCCCGAGCGCGAAACAGATCACCCGCGTGAACGACTCGTTGTTCCAGACGCTCTCGATCACGACGCCCGAGGAAATCACATGGACCAGCTTCGACGGCCGCACCATCCAGGGCTGGCTGCTCCATCCACCCGACTTCGACCGCTCGAAGAAGCATCCGTTCATCCTCCAGATCCACGGCGGGCCGCACGCAGCGTACGGCAACGTGTTCACGCACGAGTTCCACTGGATGGCGGCGAAGGGCTACGTGGTGCTGTTCCCAAACCCGCGCGGCAGCAGCAACTACGGCCAGGAGTTCGGCAACATCATCCAGTACCGCTACCCGGGCGACGACTACAAGGATCTGATGGCCGGCGTGGACGCCGTGGTCAAGCGCGGTTACATCGACGAAAAGCGGATGGGCGTCACGGGCGGCAGCGGTGGCGGGCTGCTGACCAACTGGACGATCACCCAGACGCAGCGCTTCGCGGCGGCGGTCTCGATGCGGTCCATCGCGGACTGGTCCGGCTTCTGGTTCACGGCCGACTTCGCGCAGTTCACGCCGTCGTGGTTCCGTAAGGCGCCGTGGGAAGACCCGCAGGACTACGCCGCCCGCTCGCCCCTCACGCACGTCGCGAAGGTGACGACGCCGCTGATGCTGATCGACGGAGACGACGACCTGCGCACGCCCCCGGCCGACGGCGGCGAGATGATGTTCCGCGCGTTGAAGTACCTGAAGGTGCCGACGGTGATGGTCCGCGTGCCGGGCGAGACGCACGAGCTCTCCCGCTCGGGCAAGCCGCAGCACCGCGTCGAGCGGCTGCGCCACATCCTGGGCTGGTTCGACAAGTACCTGCAGGGCAAGACCGTGACGTACGACGTCGCGGCGCCCTGGTAGACGCGGGACAGTGCCTGCGTCGGTCCCGGGGGCGAGTTCAAAACCTCGCCGTGCCGGGGATTCGACGGATCCCCGTGGGACGCGGCTGATTGGGGCGGCATTTCACGGGCTGCGTCCTGGCGGGGATCTTGCTCTTTTACGACGCTGTACGGCTCGTACTCCCGGGCCGGCGTTCGAAGGGGGCTGCCATGGCGCCTCGGCTGGGCTTCGATTGTCGTCTCGTCGCACAGTGGCGGGTCGGCCTGGTCACGGCGCTGACGGTCGGTCTGCTCTCATCGCCCGCCTGGGCGCAAACCGGCTCGGTCACAGGGATCGTGAGACACGCGCCCT
>DAIRFN010000418.1:0-2677 GCA_036795065.1 Vicinamibacterales bacterium | reverse complement strand
TGGGGCGCGAGCGAGGTGGACCGCGCGCTGTTGAAGGGCAGCTTTCTCAACGACCTCCATCTCGGAGTCGCGCTCCGGCACGCGCGCGACACCGGGTGGGTGGTGCGCACCAATCCCTACGAGGGCGGAAGCGATCACACGTCCTTCACACGCGCGGGGGTGCCGGCGCTCCTCAACTGGCACTTCACCGATCGCTACTACCACTCGAATCTCGACACCATCGACAAGGTGAGCGCAGAGACCATGGGCCATGTCGCGACGGCGGTGGCGACCACGTCGCTGTTCCTCGCGTCCGCGGATCGCGGTGACGTGAAGCCGTTGGAGCGGCTGCTCGAGAAGGCGCGCGACGCGCGGATGGCCACCGAACGCAGGAACCAGGCGCCCGCCGAAGTGATGGCGGCATGGACAACGTGGTACGAGGAGGCCATCGCCAGCGCGCGCCGACTGGGCGGCTCCGCGCCGCGCTGAGGACGCTTTGTCGAACGGAAGAAGGTTTCCCGGCGAGCAGGACGGGGGGAGACGATGCGGTATCCGGGGCACTCGGTGAAGGAAGGGGAGACGGACAGGGCCCTCGTGCGGGCCGTGCAGGCCCAGCTCCTCGCGCGCCACTGCGGGCCGGTGGATGCGGCCGGCATCTTCGGTCCGAGGACGAAGGCCGCGGTCAGGTTGTTCCAGGGACGCCACGTGGACGGCAACGGACAGCCGCTGAAGAACGACGGCAAGGTGGGTCCGCTCACCTGGGCGGCTCTGTTCGGCGAGGGCACCGTGCCCGTGGAGAACGCCGCGCTTTCTCCGTTCCTCGCCGGTGTGCTCGCCACGGCTGCCACGCAGGTGGGCGTGGTCGAGCGGCCGAAGAACTCGAACAGCGGGCCCGAAGTGGACGCCTACCTGCGGCGCGCCGGCGTGCCGCTGTCGCTGGCGGCCGAGCGGAAGCCCTGGTGCTGCGCGTTCGTGTTCTGGTGCTTCGACGAAGCCGCACGCGAGTCGGGCCGCGCCAACCCGATGGTGAAGACCGCGGGGTGCCTGGACCACTGGAACCGCGCGCCGGCGCGGGGCGCGAGACGCGTCGTGGCCGGACGGGCGGCCAGCGACCCGGCCCTCGTCAGCCCGGGCATGGTGTTCGTCATGGACTTCGGCCGCGGGCTGGGACACACCGGGTTCGTCGAACGGGTCGTCGGCGGGCACGTCCATACCATCGAAGGCAACACCGATCCGACGCAGTCGCGCGAAGGCGGCGGCGTGTACCGCCTGGTGCGCAAGATGGCCGACATCAAGAAGGGCTATATCGACTATTCAGTTCTATGATGATGGGTCGATTACCCATGACCCACATCATTCACCGACATCTGCGGACGACCCCGCCCGTCGCCGTCTCTGGCGAGGGCGTGTTCCTGACGGACGCGGCTGGCAAGCAGTACATCGACGCGTGCGGCGGCGCCGCGGTGTCGTGCCTCGGGCACGGGCACCCCGAGGTATCGGCGGCGATGCACGCGCAGATCGACCGGCTGGCTTACGCGCACACCAGCTTCTTCACCTCCGAGCCCGCCGAGGCGTTGGCCGATCAACTGGCGCGCACCGCGCCCGAGGGGCTGGACCACGTCTACTTCGTCAGCGGTGGATCCGAGGCCGTCGAGGCCGCGCTGAAGATGGCGCGGCAGTATTTCGTGGAGATCGGCGAGCCCGAGCGCGGCATGTTCATCGCCCGCCGCCAGAGCTATCACGGCAACACCCTCGGCGCGCTCGCGGTGGGGGGCAACGAGCCGCGCCGCCGCCTCTACCAGCCGCTGCTCATCGACGTCCGGCACGTCTCGCCGTGTTATGCCTACCGGGATCAGCGCCGTGACGAGACGCCGGAAGGCTACGGCGCACGGCTCGCCGCGGAGCTCGACGCGATGATTCATGCCTGCGGACCGAAGCGGGTCATCGCGTTCGTCGCCGAGACCGTAGGGGGCGCCACGCAGGGCGCGACGACACCGCCCCCCGGCTATTTCAAGGCCGTCCGCGAGGTGTGCGATCGCCACGGCGTGCTGCTCATCCTGGACGAGGTGATGTGCGGCATGGGCCGCACGGGCACGCTGCATGCGTGCGAGCAGGAAGGCGTGGTCCCAGACCTGATGACCATTGCCAAGGGCCTGGGCGGTGGCTATCAGCCGATTGGCGCCGTCCTCGCGCATCGCAAGATCGTGGCCGCGATGTCCGCGGGCAGCGGGTTCTTCCAGCACGGCCACACCTATCTCGGCCACCCGGTGGCGTGTGCGGCGGCGCTGGCCGTGCAGCAGGTGATCGAGCGCGACGGTTTGCTGATGAACGTCGGCCTGCGAGGACGGACGTTTGCCGCCCGCCTGGCCGATCGTTTCGCGGAGCATCCGCACGTGGGCGACATCCGCGGTCGCGGGTTGTTCTGGGCCGTGGAACTCGTCGCGGACCGCGAACGCAAGGCTCCATTCGAAGCATCCGCGGGGCTCCACGCGCGCGTCAGGCGCGAGTGCATGGCGCGCGGGTTGATGACGTACCCGATGCCCGGCACCATCGACGGGCGCACCGGCGACCACGTCCTGCTCGCGCCGCCGTTCATCGTCGAGGAGTCGCACCTGGAGATCATCGTGGATCGTCTGCACGCCGCGATCGACGCGGCCGTGGCTACGCTGGACTGAATGCACAGGGGTTCAAAGCACAG
>DAIRFN010000227.1:0-9718 GCA_036795065.1 Vicinamibacterales bacterium | reverse complement strand
CGGGCACCGGGCGTTTCTGGGCTTGAAGGGGCGCCCACATGCTGGTACTCTCGCTCAAAAGGCTCATCGCTCCTCACGAAGCCTGCGGCGCCCGAGGCTGCGCGATCACGGTTCCTCGCGGGCGATGAACCACGTGGATGGTCTCTCGATTGACTGGCTGACCTTGAGCGCGTGGTGCGCTGGCGGGGATGTGCCGCATGCCCGAGAGTTTTGGCGCCCGGTTGCGCCAGCGGCGCGAAGAACGGCCGAATCACCAGGAAGGCCAGGTAGGCGATCAGCAGGACGACGGCGTAGAAAAGCAGCTCGCCGAACCGTTCGGTGCTCGTGCGTCTCATCGCTGGGGCCATGCTAACCCGGTCGCCTCGGGGCCGTTCAACGTTCGACGTCCGAAGGGTGGGCGTTCCGAGCCGTCCTCCCCAGGCGGAGCGAGGGGCCTCCCGCCCGAAGGGCGGTCCTCCCGGGGGCGCCGGCGGCCCAGGCCCGAAGGGCGGACTTCCCGTGTTATAGTTTTGGTTTGCCGTCCCTCGCCGGGAGGGCCATGTAGATTCCGAAGATGCTCTACTACCTGTTTGTCACGGTGTACGTGCTGGTGTGCTTCTTCCTGATTGTGGTGATCCTGCTGCAACAGGGTAAGGGAGGCGACATCGCGAGCGCGTTTGGCGGGGGCAGCAGCCAGGCGGCGTTTGGCGCGCGGGCGGGAGCCACTCTGCTCACCCGGGCCACCAGCGTGCTGGCGGCGCTCTTCGTGGTGTTGTCGCTCGTGCTCACGGCCTGGGGCCAGCGCGGGCCAGGTTCGGTGGTAGGCGGAATCGATGCGCCCCCGCCGGCGCCACTGCCCGCGCCCACTGCTCCGGCCCCGGCCACGACCGTGCCGGCTGCCCCGGAAGCGACGCCGCCGCCGCAGCCGGCCGCGACCACGCCGCCGCCCTCGGGCGGGGCCACGCCGCCGCCCCAATAGGGCGGGGGACGAAACAGACAGCGGTAGTCCTCGACGTCGCCCGGCCGGGACCTTGCCAGGTCATCCCGGCTCTCACCTCGATGCGGAAGTGGCGGAACTGGCAGACGCACCAGCTTGAGGGGCTGGCGCTCGCAAGAGCGTGGGGGTTCGAATCCCCCCTTCCGCACCATTCGACTCGCCATGCCGGCCCGCCTCCGGAGGACCGGCAGGCTGGCTCATGGCGGGCCACCTTCACCGGTCGAATGTCCTGAGCAAGCGTGGACGCCACGCGAGTCGAAGGACTCCCAGCCGCAGACTCCCAGCCCCAGCCGACAGGACGAGCGCGCCCAGGCATCACGATCGATGCGGTCCGCGTGTTCTTCCGCACGCGGCCGAGCCAGATCGTGCTCGACCTGGTGCGGGTGCCAGCCGATCTGTCGCGCGTGGCCGCGGAGTACCGCGGGCTCTGTTGGTGAGGTGAGGCTACCGGGTGAGCACGGCGGGACAGCGATTAGGTAGCCGCGTGCCGTTACGCGATAGCCGCGGCGCCATCGAGACTGGCGCGAATCGTGCACCACCAGATCGTGCCGGCGGTCCCTGCACACTCGTTTGCCGGCGAAGGAGTAACGATCATGACGAAACACATCTGTGCCGCCTGCGGTGCACTCGCACTCGCGGGAGTCGCGCTCGGGGCGCAAACCCCGACACCCAGTCAGCCCCAGACGACCCAGCCCCCTGCCTCGGTGCAACCGATGAAGGGCGACAACCCGGTGACCGTCACCGGATGCCTGAAGCCGTTCGACCCCGCGACGATGGGAGCGCGCCCCAGCGAGGAGACCGGCGCCGCGGCCGCGGGCTCGGAGAAGATGTTTGTGCTGACCGACGTGAAAGAGCTCGCGAGCGGGACCAACCCTGCAGCGGGCACACCTTCTGCCGGCACCACCGCGAGCCCTGCAGGAATGGCGCCCAAGAGCTTCGTCCTGAAGGCTGGGAGCAGCTCGGTCAACCTGGCACAGCACGTGAACCACACCGTCGAGGTCACCGGCGCGAAGTCGGACGATAAGAGTCGAGACCACGATGGACCCTCCACGTCGACCGCCACCCGGCCGGGCGCGCCAGAGCCCTCCGCGGGCGCGTCGCCGCACCGCGACAAGCCGGCCACGCTCACCGTCACGGCCCTCAAGATGGTGTCCGCGACCTGCAACTAGCGTGGAGGCGATCAACGAGCACGCACATTCAGGGGACCAGGCGCCATGCGGCGGAGCCCGCATGGTGGCTGGTCACCGCCCATTGCCATGACACAGCCACGAACTGACAAGCGCCGTCGTCCAGAGGACCCGGTGAGGAAGCCGTCGGCCGAGAAGGGGCGCGTCGACACCACGCTCGACGACACCATCGAGTCGAGCTTCCCCGCGAGCGATCCACCGTCGACCATTCCGAACCCCGACCCTCCGACGCCCACCGAACGTCCGCCTCGCCGGACGGAAGACGGGTGAGGCGCGCGGTTCACGAGGCAGGGTGCGGAGGCGGCTCATCGTCAACGATTTGATCGGCGAGCGGCGATTCCGCCTCGTCTGCGCGCACCGTGGCCGCCGCCTCAGGTGACGACACGGGCGACGACACGACGGCGGCCACTGCCTCGTCCAGCGGTTGGATCGCTCGTCGGCGCACGAGCTCGGCCTCATCGGTGAGGTCGAGCCGCAGGGGCGTGAGCGACACCCAGTTCTGCTCCACCGCCCAGCGGTCGGTCCCTTCGTCCGCCTCGCTCAAGGGCGTGACGGTGAACCAGTAGATCTGACGCCCCATGGGGTCGTGAGCCGGTGCGATGCGCCCGTCGTACTGCGTGATCGACGCGCGCGTCCACACCAGTCCCCGCGGCGCGCGGGGGAAGTTCACATTCACCAGCGTGAGGTCCCGAGCCGGCAGCAGCACCTCGAGCGTGCGCCGGATCCAGGTTGCATAGGTCTTGTAATCGGGCTCCACGCCTGCCGGCGCGCTGAGCGCGATGCCGCGCAGGCCGAGCAGCGTGGCCTGTTTCGCCGCCGCCAGCGTGCCCGAATGCCAGATGGCATGCCCGAGGTTGAGCCCCAGGTTGAGGCCCGACAGCACCACATCCACGCGGTCCCACAGGTGCGCGCCGAGCGCCACACAGTCTGCCGGCGTGCCGTTCACACGATAGGCCTCGAACGGCTGCACGGACGTGGCCCGGTAGGACAACGGCCTGGACGAGGTAATGGCGTGGCCGGTGGACGAACGTTCGACGTCCGGCGCCACTACCCGCACGGCGCCGAACTCCGACGCCACCTGCGCGAGACAGGCCAGACCCGGACTATAGATCCCATCGTCGTTGGAGACCAGGATGCGCATGGCTGACGACGTTGCAAACCGCTCGCCAGCTCTCGCGGGTGCGAAACTTGCAGCATCGGCGGTCGAGCTTGGAGGTGGTATGCGGGTATCGGTGTTCATCAACGACGAGGCCGGCGGCGAGACCGAAGCCCAGGAGGTGGTGCGAGCCATCGAGCGCCACGGGCACGAGATCGTGCGACTGCTCGGGAAGGACGATCGCCTGGAACGGCTGCTCGAGAAGGATGCCGACGCGGTCGTCGCGGGAGGCGGCGACGGGACCATCGCCAGCGTCGCGAAGCTGATGGCGGGGCGCGCCCAGCCGATGGCGATGCTGCCGCTCGGGACGGCCAACAATATCGCCACCAACCTTGGGTGCGCGGCCCCGGTGGACGCGTTGATCAGCCACTGGTCGCAGGCTCAGATCCGACACATCGATCTGGGGCGCGTCAGCGGGCCGTTCGGCGAGCGTCACTTTCTCGAAAGCGTTGGCGGAGGCCTTGTGGCGGAGACCATCGCGCTGATGGATGCCCGTCCGATGAGCGACGCGCTGCCCCCCTCGTGGCGCATCGACCGCGCGCTCGATGGCTACCTGGACGAGCTGGCGGACGCCGAGCCGCAGCCGTGGTCGCTCATCATCGACGCGGCCGAGGTCCGCGACGACTTCCTGCTGGTCGAGATCCTGAACATCGCGTCGATCGGCCCGCGGATCGTGTTGTCGGATCGCGCCGATCCCTCGGATGGGCTGCTCACCCTCGTGGTGGCCCGGCGCGAAGATCGCCAGCGGCTGATGCATTACCTCCACAGGCGTACCGCGGGCGACGAGCCTCCCCTGTCGCTTCCCTCGTGGACGGCCCGCGAGGTTGTCGTCCGCTCGGGTCGAGGACGGATGCACATCGACGACGAGGTGATCGACCTCGTGCCGGAGAGCCCGGTGACAGTGTCGATCGAGCCCGGCGCGGTCCGCGTGCTGTTAGGTCCCGCCACCACCTGAGCTGCCACGCCCTCGCGAGCACGGGAGTTGCATCACCGCCGTCTGAGATGTCACCGTCCGCCGAATTGCAGGGGACCTTTGCCAGCGACCGGATGCGTCGCCGCGAGCGCCGATGGCAGCGCGCGGGTGTGCTGGCGCTTGCGGCCGTGGTCGGCGCAGCGCTGGCGGGCCTGGTGGGGAACGCCGCGACGGTCGGGCGGGCGGTCGGGGTGTATGCGTTCCTGCTCGTCGTCTTCCGCGTGTCGGGCCGGCGCACGCTGGCGCAGGTCACCAACTTCGATCTCATCCTCGTCCTGATCATCGGCGATGCCACACAGCAGGCGCTGATTGGCGACGACTACTCCATCGCGGGCGGCCTGATCGCGGTCTCCACGCTCGTCATCCTGGACGTGGGCCTGGCGCGCGCCAAGGTGCGATGGCCTGCTGTTGACGTGCTCGTCGATGGGCTGCCATTGCCCATCATCCGTCAGGGCGTTCCCAGCACCGAGCGCATGGCCAGCGAGGGCGTCACCACCGATGACGTGCTCACGGCCGCGCGCGAAGCCCATGGCCTGTCCCGCACGGACCAAATCGCCTTCGCCGTCCTCGAGCAGAGCGGCGGCATCTCCATCGTGCCCGCCACGCCCGGCAGGTCACGGCCGAGACGCACGCGGTCCCCCGGGAAGCACGCGTCCCACCCTGAGGAGCGTCCTGCCACTTCCGGCACCTGAGCCGCACCGCGACATTCAAGGAGGCCGTTATGCCACGCGCCTGGTCCGCCAAGGACGAACGCCAGTACGAACACATCAAGAAGAGCGCCCTCCAGAAGGGGCGCAGCACGAAGCGCGCGAAGCAGATTGCCGCGGCGACCGTCAACAAGCAGCGCAGCGCCGAAGGACGGACCCGCCGCAGCCGCAAGGCGAAGCGCCGGTGAGGTTAGCGAATGGCTCGAAAATCTCGGGAGGCACCCGGGCGCTCCCCGAAGCTGCTGCGTTGCACAGGCTGGCGCACCGGCTACTCACAAAGAGCACGGCACGTCATCCGCCGATCACTTGCCCGGAGGCGTCCGAGGCGCGAGCTTCACCACCAGGCGCGAGTAGCGCTGAAGTGGCAGGCGTCTGCCCATCGTCGGCATCGACGACGCCATGAGGAGCGATCCCGGCGCACAAGCAGCCTTGCGGCGGGCTGGCACTGATCCTGCACCGTGACGAGGTGGCAGCAATGCGTTGCCGGGCGCCATGCATGACATGGACGGTGCGGGCAGCCAAGCGTGGAAGGAGCAACCACATGATTGATGAACCAATGGGCCAGGTTCCTGTGACCGATACCGTCGGCACGCAGCCGGGCGATCAACCGGCCACGCCGCGCACGCCGCGCATTGTCGAGGACGTTCGTCGATCGGTGGCCTCGACCGTTGACGCCCAGAAAGACAAGGCCGTGACCGTCGTTCACCGGCTGGCTGGCGCGGTGGGCCGCGCGGCGGATGAGCTTCACCAGCACGACGAAACGCTCGGCGAGTACGCGCGCTCGGCCAGCGACGGGCTCAGGCGCTGGGCCGATGACCTCGGCCGGAAGGGCAGCGCGGACGTCGCCCGGGATGTGTCCGACTTCGCGCGCCGCCGTCCCGCCATCTTCGTCGGCGGAGCATTCCTGCTCGGACTTGGCCTCGCGCGATTTCTCCGAAGCCGCGGCGACGCACAGCCGTCGAGCGGTCGGCCGAGGGCCGACTACGCGCGTGCCGGGATCGACGCGTGAACGACGCGTGAACCAGAGGTTGAACCATGGCTATGTATGACCTGCGCTCCGACCGTTCGATCGGGGAGCTGTTCAAGGACCTCACGTCCGAAACCAGCGTTCTGATTCGTCAGGAACTCCAGCTTGCGCGCACCGAGCTCGGCCAGAAGGCGACGGTCCTCGGGCGCGACGCGGCGGTCATCGCCGTGGGCGCCGCTCTGGCCTATGCCGGCCTGCTGGGCGCCGCTGCCGCTGCCGTGCTCGGCCTGATCCGCGCAGACATCGCGCCCTGGCTGGCCGCGACGATTGTCGCCCTGGCCCTGCTGACGGCGGGCGGCGTGATGGTGGGCACCCGCCTCGCGGCCATGAAACGCCGCAGCCACCTACCAAGACAGACCCTTGCGTCCGTGAAGGAGACCGCAGCATGGCTGAAGAACGAAATCCGTTGACCGCCCGTTCCGAAACGACCGGGTTCACATCCGAGCCGGACGACGACGCCGCGCGCCTGCGTGGAGACATCGAGCGCACGCGCGAGCAGATGAGCGCGACCATCGACGAGCTCGAGGCGCGCCTGCGACCCTCCAACTTGCTGAGCCAGGCAAAGGAAACGGTGAAGGTGAAGGCCACCGACACCATGAACCGGGTCGTCTCGAACGCGTCCGACACCGCCGAGCGCGCCGCTGGACAGGCACGCACCTCCGCGCGCGCCGCGTCGGACTGGGTGCAGGCGCACCCTCTGTACACGGCCGCCGCTGTCAGTGGCTTGATCTGGGCGGCCCGACGGCAGCGCTCGAGAGCCTCGGGGGTTGGATACCGGCGGGTCAGCTCGAACGGCGGGTCTCACGAGAGCCCGGTCAGGATTCTCGGCGCGTTCGCCGCGGGCGCGGCGGCCGCGGCGCTGCTGCCCTCGATGGGCGGAGCGCCGGCGCGCGCCGTCAGTCAATCGACCCGCACGGTGACCGACGCCGGGCGTGAGGCGGCCCGCACCGTCCGCGACCGCGCCGCCGAGGTGGGCGACTCGGTGGCACGTGCCGGGCGATCGGTCCAGGAACAGGCTGGCGCGTATATCGAAGAGGTGAGCGAGCGAGCGCTCGACACGGGCACCCGACTGCGCGCATCGGCCGATCACTACTCGTTGCAGTTGCGCGAGCGAACGAGCGACATCCAGCGGCGTGTCGAGAACTGGATGGACAGCGACCCGCTGCTGGCCGGTGCGGCCGCCGTGGCCGCTGGGGTCGTGGTGGGGCTGTCGCTGCCGGTCAGCGAGGCGGAGCACCGCGCCATGGGCGAGGCACGCGACGCGGTCGTGCAGCGGGCCGCCGACGCGGCGCGCGGCCTTCGCGATCGGGCCGGCGCTGTCGCGCAGGAGCTCGTGGACGAGGTGAGGACGCCCAGCCAGGAAGTCGGCTGAGGGAGCTACGGCGACGGCAGCGCGTTTGCTTTCGGGGGAGTCTCAGGCCCAGTCCGGCGTGACGGGAATGCCTCGATGGGCAGCCGAGTGCCCATCGTAGGTCATCGATTGGCCAGAAGTGCCAGGGCGATGGCAATGCATCCGCTCCGCGCGAACGAGTCCCCCGTGAGGTCCAATGAAACGCACCGCTCGATTGACGGGGCCCCCCTCGCCGGCCATGGCCCCGTCCGGCCCCGCGCCCAGCCAATCCTCCGCCCCCGACTTCTCCCGCGCGCTGCTGGGCGCGATGGTCGCGTTCCGCAACGGCGATTTCAGCGTCCGCATGCCCGGCGACTTCACCGGGGTCCAGGGGAAGATTGCCGACGCCTTCAACGACATCGTGACGTTCAATGCACGGCGGGCCGGGGAAATCACGCGAGTCAGCTGGGCGGTGGGAAGGCAAGGGAAGCTCAGGCAACGCCTGTCATCCGCTGGTCTTACCGGGACCTGGACGGATGAAGTGACCGCCATCAACACGCTCATCGACGACCTGGTGTGGCCGACGACCGAGGTGACGCGGGCGGTCGGCGCGGTGGCCAGGGGCGATCTCGAACAGTCGATGGCGCTCGACGTCGAGGGGCGGCCGCTCGAGGGCGAGTTCCTGCGATCGGCGCGCCTCGTCAACAAGATGTTCGAGCAGCTCTCGCTGTTCACCTCGGAGGTCACGCGCGTGGCGCGCGAGGTCGGCACCGACGGCAAGCTGGGCGGCCAGGCCCGTGTGAAGGGCGTGTCGGGCGTGTGGCAGGAGCTGACCGAGTCGGTGAACCAGATGGCGGGCAACCTCTCGGCGCAGGTGCGCAACATCGCCGAAGTGACGACGGCCGTGGCGCGCGGCGATCTCTCGCGCAAGATCACGGTCGACGTCAAGGGCGAGATCCTCGAGCTGAAGGACACCATCAACACGATGGTGGATCAGCTGAACGGCTTCGCCTCCGAGGTGACACGCGTGGCCCGCGAGGTGGGCACCGATGGCAAGCTGGGCGGCGAGGCGGCGGTGCCGGGCGTGGCGGGCACCTGGAAGAACCTCACCGATTCGGTGAACTCGATGGCGTCGAACCTGACCGCCCAGGTCCGCAACATCGCCGATGTGGCGACGGCCATCGCCCGCGGGGACCTCTCGCGCAAGATCACGGTCGACGTGCGCGGCGAGATCCTGGAGCTGAAGGACACCATCAACACCATGGTCGACCAGCTGAACGCCTTCTCGTCCGAGGTGAGCCGCGTGGCGTGGGAGGTGGGCACCGAGGGCAAGCTGGGCGGCCAGGCGGCCGTGCCGGGCGCGGCGGGCACGTGGAAGGACCTCACCGACAACGTCAACTCGATGGCCTCGAACCTCACCGGCCAGGTCCGCAATATCGCCGAGGTCGCCACCGCCGTCGCCCGCGGCAACCTCTCGCGCAAGATCACGGTGGACGTGAAGGGCGAGATTCTCGAGCTGAAGGACACCATCAACACGATGGTGGATCAGCTCAACGCGTTCGCGTCCGAAGTGACGCGCGTGGCCCGCGAAGTGGGCACCGACGGCAAGCTGGGCGGCCAGGCCGTCGTGGCGGGGGTGGCGGGCACCTGGAAGGACCTCACCGACAACGTCAACCTGATGGCGTCGAACCTGACCGGCCAGGTGCGCAACATCGCCGACGTCGGCACGTCCATCGCCCGCGGCGACCTCTCGCGGAAGATCACCGTGGACGCCAAGGGCGAGATCCTCGAGCTGAAGAACACCATCAACACGATGGTGGACCAGCTGAATGCCTTCGCGTCCGAGGTGAGCCGCGTCGCCCGCGAGGTCGGGTCCGACGGCAAGCTGGGCGGCCAGGCGATGGTCACCGGCGTGGCGGGCACGTGGAAGGACCTCACCGACAACGTCAACTCCATGGCGTCGAACCTCACGGGCCAGGTGCGCAACATCGCCGAGGTGACCATTGCCGTGGCCAACGGCGACCTGTCGCGCAAGATCACGGTCGATGTCCGCGGCGAGATCCTGCAGCTGAAGGAAGCCATCAACGCGATGGTCGAGCAGCTCCGATCCTTCGCCTCGGAGGTGACGCGCGTGGCGCGTGAGGTGGGTACCGAAGGTCGCCTCGGGGTGCAGGCGGTCGTGCCCGGCGTGGCCGGCACGTGGAAGGACCTGACCGACTCGGTGAACGTCATGGGCGGCAACCTGACGGCGCAGGTGCGGAACATCGCCGAGGTCACGACGGCCGTGGCGCGCGGCGACCTCTCGCGCAAGATCACCGTGGACGTCAAGGGCGAAATCCTGGCGCTCAAGAACACCATCAAC
>DAIRFN010000226.1:0-9736 GCA_036795065.1 Vicinamibacterales bacterium | reverse complement strand
AGCTTCGTGAACACGGTGGTGATGAAGGACGACTACGCCACCGGCCTGGCGCTGATGTCGGACGTCGTGCGGCGTCCCACGTTCCTGCAGGAAGAGATCGATCGGCAGCGGCAACAGGCGCTGTCGGGGCTGAAGGTGGCGGCCGAGGATCCCGACTCGGTGGCTGGCATGGTCATCGACCGCCTCATCTTCGGGTTCCATCCCTACGGCATGCCGGGCTCGGGCACGCCCCAGTCGCTGCAGTCGCTGACGCGCGCCGATTTCGTCGACTTCCACCGGACGCATTTCGTCCCGAACAACGCCCTGGTGGCCGTGGTGGGCGACGTGTCGCATGCCGACGCCATGGCGGGCATCGAGAAGTACTTCGGTGACTGGAAGCCCGGCGAGGTGCCGGCCTTCAATCCCATCGCGCCTCCGGAGCCGACCAAGCGTGTCGTCGTCATCGATCGGCCGGACGCGGTACAGACCGAGATCCGCGTCGGCCACCTGGGCATTCCGCGCAAGCACGCCGACTACGAAGCCCTGGACCAGGCCGTGAAGATCCTCGGGGGCGAGGGCGCCAACCGCCTGCAGCAGGTGCTGCGCAGCCAGCGCCAGCTCACCTACGGCGCGGCGGCGGACCTCGACAGCTACAAGTGGAGCGGCGCCATCGTGGCCGATACCGATACGCAGACCGGGAGCACCGCCGAGGCGTTGCGCGTGGTCGTCGACGAGTTCTCCCGCCTGCAGCGCGAGCGCGTGAACGAAGGAGAGCTCGAGGCGGCCCAGGACTACGCCGTGGGACACTTCCCGCTCACCATCGAGACGCCGGACCAGCTGGCGACGCAGGTGCTGAACCAGCTCTTCTACGAGCTGTCGGTGGACGATCTGCCGAAGTACCGCGAGCGGATCCTCGGGGTGACCCCCGACGACATCCAGCGGGTGGCGCGCGCGTTCGTGCGGCCGGATCGGCTCTCCGTGGTGCTCGTGGGCAACGCCGAGCAGTTCGTCGGCAGCCTCAAGGGCATCGGCTTCGGCGAGTACGAGCGCATTCCCATCGACCGCTTGGACCTGCTGTCGGCCGACCTCAAGAAACCGTGAAGGTGATGATCTCGTGCGGCGAGCCGTCCGGCGACCTCTACGCCGGCGCGCTGGTTCGCGCCCTCGCCGCGCGCGACCCGCACCTGCAGGCGTTCGGCCTCGGAGGCGAGCGGCTCGCTGGCGCGGGCGCGAGGCTCGTGGCCGACTTTCACGGCTTGTCGGTCACCGGCCTCACCGAGGCGCTCAAGGTGCTGCCCCGCTCGTGGGCTGCCTACAAGCGGCTGGTGGCGGCGGCGCGTGACGAGCGTCCCGACGTGCTCGTGCTCGTGGACTATCCCGACTTCAACTTCAGGCTCATGCGTGCCGTGAAAGCCCTCGGCGTGCCCATCGTCTACTACATCAGCCCGCAGCTCTGGGCCTGGCGGCCCGGCCGCATGAAGACGATGAAGGCGCTGGTGGACCGCGTGCTGGTGATCTTCCCGTTCGAGGAGGAACTCTACCGCCGCGAGGGCGTAGACGTGCGGTTCGTGGGACACCCCCTGCTCGAGATGACGGCGCCATCGGCGGACCGTCAGACCCTGCGGCGGCAGTTCGGCCTCGACCCGGCGCGGCCCGTCGTGGCGCTCCTGCCCGGCAGCCGCGCGAACGAGCTGGAGCGCCTCGCACCGGTGCTGGCCGACGCCCGCGCGCGGATCGCGCGGCGCGTCCCGGGTGTGCAGTTCCTCGTGGCCCGCGCTCCGCACCTTGCGGATCCGTGGTTCGCGCCGTTCGTGGACCGGGCGACCGACGTCCCGGCACGCGACACGCCCGGCGTCACGCGCATGGTGGAAGGCCGGACCGACGATGTACTGAGCGCCTCCGACGTGGTGCTCACCGCGTCGGGCACGGCCACGGTGCAGACGGCCATGCACGCCAGGCCCATGGTGGTGCTCTACAAGCTGTCGCCCCTCACCTACACGTTGGGTAAGCCGCTGGCGAAGGTGGACATGTACGCGATGGTGAACCTCATCGCGGGGCGGCGGATCGTGCGCGAGCTCATCCAGGACGAGTGCACCCCCGAGGCGGTCGCCGACGAAGCCGTCGCCCTGCTCACCGACAGCGCGAAGCGCGAGGCGATGGTGCGCGCCCTGGGCGAGGTGAAGACCGCGCTCGGCGGGCCCGGCGCCAGCGCTCGCGCCGCCGAGGCCGTGATGGAGGTCGCCGAAAGGGCCTGATCTGCCGCTACACTCTCTGGATGCGTGCTCTCGTCCTTGCCCTCATCCTGGTCAGCAGCCTTCCGCTGTCGGCCATCACCGTCAAACCCCTGTCATTCGCCGAGCTCGTTGACGACTCCATCGCCATCGTCCACGGGCGCGTGGCCGAGGCACACGGCCAGTGGACCGCTGATCGCCGGGGTATCGAGAGCCTCGTGCGCATCGAAGCGTTCGACTATTTCAAGGGGAATCTGGGCGAAGAGCTCACCGTGCGGGTGCCCGGGGGGCAGGTCGGGACGTTCGTCAACATCATTCCCGGCGCCGCGCGCTTCTCGGTCGGCGATCGCGTGGTGCTGTTCCTGAAAGCCACGGGCCCCTCCATCCCGATTGTCACGGGCACGACACAGGGTGTGTTCCGCGTGACCGGCGACGCGGCATCCGGCGCGTTGATGGTGGTGCCGCCCATCATCGACACCGGAGGGGCGCCAGGCCGCCTTGTCCGTGGAGATCCGGCGCGGCGCCCGTTGTCGATGGCCGCGTTCGGCGCGGCGGTGCGCAGCGCGCAGGTGTTGCGATGAGGCGCCTGGTGGCGTTCGCGATGGTGGCGCTGATGGGGCTGGCGCAACCGGCGCCGGCGCTGGCCTACCTGAAGTTCGGCTTCCGCATCGGGGATCGCACGGTCGATGTGAAGTGGGCGTCGGCGCCCGTGCGCTACTTCGTCAACGAGCGCGACATTCCTGGTGTGACGGCGACCGAGTTCGGCGCCGCGGTCGGCCGGGCGGCGGCCACCTGGCAGGCGGTGCCCGGCACGACGCTCGGCTTCGCGTTCCAGGGGTTCACCAACGCGCCTCCGACGGGCATGGATGGGCGCAACACGCTGGGGTTTCTCGAACGTCCGGACCTCGATCGGGTGCTGGGCGCCACGAGCCTGCTGCTCGACGCGGCCACGGGCGCCCTCATCGAAGCGGACATCTTCTTCAACACGCGGTTCCAGTGGTCGGTCGCGCCGCAGGGCGAAGCCGGGCGGGTGGACCTGGAATCGGTGGTGCTGCACGAGCTCGGGCACTTCGTCGGGCTGGGGCACTCGGCGATCGGCGAGACCGAGCGCACGGCCACCGGTGGCCGCCGCGTGCTGGGGTCCGGTGCGGTGATGTTTCCCATCGCGCTCCCCGCCGGCTCGGTCGCCGACCGCGTGCTGCAGGCGGATGACGCGGCTGCGGTGATGGACTTGTACGCGGCCGATGCCGATCGCGGCGACACGGGCAGCATCCGGGGGCGCGTCGTGAAGAACGGCCGCGGTGTGTACGGGGCGCACGTCGTGGGTTTCCATCCGGCAACCGGGGCACTGGTCGGCGGATTCACGCTCAGTGCCGACGGCGAGTTCGTCGTGGCCGGGCTCGAGCCGGGTCCCTACATCCTCAGGGTCGAGCCGCTCGATGATGCCGACGTGGAGAGCTTTCTGTCGGGCGACGTGGACGTGGATTTCAACGTGACCTATGCGCCGAGGATGATGGTGGCGCCGCGCGGCGGTTCCTCGGGTGCCGTGGAGATCCAGGTGGAACCGAAGTGACCGGAGCCCGGCTCCACGTGCTCGTCGTGTTCGCGTGCGGCTGCCTGCTCGCCGTCGGGACCGCTCGGGCGCAAGGCAGCACCGAGGGGCCATCCCTGCGGCGGCATCGCGTGGCGCTCAGTGGCGGGCTGGCATGGACGGGCGGCTACCCGATTGGCGATGCCGCGGCCGACCTCCGCGGGAACGGCGTCGGGTCCAGCGCCCCGCCGTTCACCTTGTTCCGCGCCGATTCGTCCATCGACGGCGCGACCGGGGTGGAGGCGCGGGTGGGATATTCGCTGACGCGTCACCTCTCCATTGAGCTCGGCCTGGCCTATGCGGAGCCGGGCATCACCACCGCGCTGTCGCAGGACGCCGAGGCCTCGCCGATCGAGCTCGAGGCCGAACGGCTGGCGCAGTATGTGATCGATGTCGGCGCCGTGTGGCAGCTTCCGCGGCCGATCGTCGGCCGGATGCGGCCCTTCGTGACGGGCGGTGCGGGCTACCTGCGGCAGTTGTACGACGAGCGCACGCTCGTCGAAACGGGCCGTGTCTACTACCTTGGAGGCGGCGCGCGGTATTGGCTGCGCGGCGGCCACGGTCAGCGCCGCTCGCTTGGGCTGCGGGGCGATGTCCGCGCCACGTGGCGACAGGAGGGGGTGGACTTCGAAGGCAAGACGCGCACCTGGCCCTCGGTGTCGCTGATGATGTTCTGGGAGCCATGATCGCGTTCCTCGACGTCTCGTTCCGGCGCGGCGATGCGGAGGTGCTCCGCGGGGTGACGCTGTCGGTGGCGCGCGGCGAGGTGGTGGCGCTGGTGGGACGAAGCGGCAGCGGCAAGACCACGCTGCTGCGGTGCGTGAACCGCATGCTCGACGCCACGTCGGGCGAGGTGCGGGTGGACGGGCGCAAGGTTGCCGACTGGAACCCGGTGGATCTCCGCCGGCACACAGGCTACGTCATCCAGGAGGTGGGTCTGTTCCCGCACTGGACGGTTGGCGCGAACGTCGCGACGGTGCCCCGCCTGCTCGGATGGGCCGACGATCGCATCGCGGCGCGCGTGAACGAGTTGCTGGACGCCGCGGGGCTGCCGCCGGCCGAGTTCAGGGACCGCTGGCCCGACCAGTTGTCGGGCGGCCAGCGCCAGCGCGTCGGCCTGGCGCGCGCGCTGGCGGGCGATCCGCCGGTGGTGCTGATGGACGAGCCGTTCGGCGCCGTAGATCCCATCACGCGCGGCGAGCTTCATCGACAGTTCCGCCGCCTGCAGGCCAATTGGCGGCGCACCGTGCTGCTGGTCACCCACGATCTCGTGGAGGCCGCCAGCCTGGCGGACCGCATCGCCGTCGTGGAGGCCGGGCAGGTGGTGGCCTGCGACACCGTCGCCGCGCTCGAAGCCTCGACGCACCCTGCCGTGCGCGCGTTGCTCGACCTGCGCCCGGGGGGCCATGCTTAGCGCGCTCGGGCGCTTCCTGCTCGAGCATCGCGTCGAGTTCGCGGCGCGCGTGGCCGAGCACGTGCAACTGGTGGTGCTGTCGAGCCTCGTGGCGGCGGCCATCGGGATTCCGCTGGGTCTCGTTGCGGCCCATCGCCCGCGCCTGGCCAGGCCCATCGTCGGGCTCGCCAACCTCGCGCAGACCATTCCCAGCCTCGCGCTGTTCGGGTTCCTCATTCCCCTGCCGTTCATCGGCGGCATCGGCACGCGCACGGCGCTCGTGGCCCTGACGCTCTACGCCATCCTTCCCGTCCTGCGAGGCACCATCACGGGCATCCAGGGCGTGGACCGGGCAGTCGTGGAGTGCGCGGTGGCCATGGGGATGACACCTCGACAGGTGCGATGGCAGGTGGAGTGGCCGCTGGCCCAACCCTCCATCCAGTCAGGTGTGCGCGTGGCGGTGGTCATCGGGGTGGGCACCGCCACCATTGCCTCGGCCATCGGCGCGGGGGGCCTCGGCGACTATATCTTCCGGGGCCTGGCGATGGTCGATGCCACGGTCATCCTTGCCGGCGCGCTCCCGGCCGCGCTGCTGGCGCTGCTGGCCGACGGGGGGCTGGCATGGTTCGGGCGCTGGTCGAGCCCGCGATCGCGTGGGCGGACGCACCCCGCCACGCTCGTCGGACTGCTCGTGCTGCTCGCGCTGGGCGCCGCGGGATGGTGGGTCCGCGCGGCCACCGGGCCCGATCGCATCGTCGTCGGCTCGAAGAATTTCACCGAACAGATCGTGCTCGGGGAGATCGTCGCCCAGCAGATCGAGCGCGCGACCGGGATGACGGTGGAGCGGCGCTTCAACCTGGGCGGCACCGCCATCGCGCACGGGGCCTTGGTCGCGGGCGATATCGACGTGTACGTGGAGTACACCGGCACCGCGCTCACCGCCATCTTCGGCGAGCCGCCGTCCGCGGACGCGGAGGCCGTGCTGGCCCGCGTGCGGGAGCGCTACCTGCCGCTCGGCGTCACGGTGTTGCCACGCCTTGGCTTCAACAACACGTTCGCCATTCTGACGCGGGCCGACCTCGCGGCGCGCGAGGGACTGGGCAGCATCAGCGACCTGGCGCGCGCGGCGCCCCGACTGACGGCCGGGTTCGGTTATGAGTTCCTCGAACGGCCCGACGGCCTCGAGGGGCTGGCGTCGACCTACGGGCTGGGATTCGCCGCGGCGCCGCGGGTGATGGACCTGAACCTCATCTACCGCGCCCTGGCCGCCGGGGAAATCGACGTCACGGCGGGTGATGCCACCAGCGGCCTCATCGAGGCGCTTCAGCTGGTGGTGCTGGCCGACGACCGCTCGTATTTCCCCGTCTACGACGCCGTGCCGGTGGCGCGGACCAGCCTGCTGCGCACCCTGCCCGGCGTGGAGCCGGCGCTGAGGGCCCTCAGGGGCCGCCTCTCGGCCGAACAGATGAGGCGGCTCAACGCCGCCGTGGACCGCGACAAGCGGCCGCCCGCGGAGGTGGCCCGCCAGTTCCTCCTTTCGTCCCGGTGAAACGCCGGTCGCCCGCTGAAACGCTGGCACGGCGGCCGTCACCACCAGAGGTGAATTGGCGCGTGCGCTGGCGCGGCTTTTGTGCTGTGATACCGCTCCCCCCGGCGCACGCTTCGGTTCTGTTTCCGACAAGGAGCGGGTAGCCGTGACCACATTCAGCCCTCGCCGCGCCTCAGTGACCGCCGCCGGCGGCCTTTCCGCAGGTCTCTTCGCCGTTGCTTTGGGTATGGCCGCCAGCCGCGCGCCGGCCGTGGCGCATGCGGAACAACCCGGCACCTCTGGCAACGACTACGGGTACGCCAGTCGCTACCTCACGCCGGAGCAGCGTGAGGGCCGCGACACCTGGTACTTCTGGACGGGCGGTAACCAGCGGTTCTGGGTCGAGATGGCCCGGATCACGGACGGCAACGTCAACCTGCTGAACTACGTGGACAGCCGGCGCCACGGCTGGCGATTCCGCGACCTGGGCGCCATCACGCAGCCCGGTTGCGAGGCCGCGACCGCTCCCGACCAGTACGGCCTGTGGATGGACCGCTGCGATCAGGGGGCGGTGCCGGGGGTTCCCGGCGAAGCCAGCGGCATCGTGGGCCTGCGGAAGTTCACCAACCCGAAGTTCGATCCGGCGAACTGGGATGCCGCGAAGTACCTCGAACACCCCGGGACGATGGAGCCCCCGTACCTGATCGGGATGACGTGTGGCTTCTGCCACATCGGCTTCAATCCCCTCAACCCGCCGTCCGATCCCGAGCGACCCACGTGGGACAACCTCGCGGGCACGATCGGCAACCAGTACTGGGAGGAAGGGAAGCTCTTCAGCCTCAACATGAAGCCGGACGACTTCCGCTGGCACGTGGCGGCGCGCCAGCCCGCGGGCACGTCCGACACCTCGCGCTTCGCGACGGACCACATCAACAACCCGAACGCCATCAACACCATCTTCAACCTCGAGGCGCGTCCCACGGAAGAGGAGCGCATGCGCGACGGCACGATGCGCGCCGTGCACCACATCCTGAAGGATGGCTCCGACTCGGTGGGCGTGGCCGGCGCGTCGCTGCGCGTCTACGTGAACATCGGCATGTGCGGGGACTACTGGGTGACGCGGCACGACCCGGTCCTGGGGATCGCGAAGAAGCAGGAGCCCTTCGACATGGATCACGCCCGGGCGAACTGCCCCGACTGGGTGCAGACCGAAGCGCGGATGGCGAATGCCGAGGCGTTCCTGAAGACGATGGAGCCGTTGCTGCTGAAGGAGGCGCCGGGCGGAGCCGCGCACCTGACGGCGTCGGCCGACACGCTGAGGGCGGGGCGCCAGGCGTTCGCCCAGCACTGCGCGACGTGCCATTCCAGCAAGCGCCCACCCGCTGGCACGGCCGACCAGGGAGCCTGGTTCAAGGAGGCCGTGGAACGCCCCGACTTCCTCGAAGGCAACTTCCTGTCGGATGACAAGCGCTACAGCATCGCGCTCCTCGGCACCAACGCGGCACGCGCGCTGGCCACCAACGCCACGCGCGGGAATATCTGGGATCAGTTCTCGTCCGACACCTACAAGTCGCTGCCGGCCGTGGGGAAGGTGTCGAACCTGTACAACCCGCAGGATCCGACCAAACCCCTCAGCTTCGACTTGCCGGGCGGGGGACGTGGCTACTACCGGACGGCCTCGCTCACCAGCATCTGGGCGACGGCACCCTACCTGCACAACAACTCGGTCGGCGTGTATGTCAAGGACCCCTCTGTGCAGGGACGCCTCACCGCGTTCATGGATGGGATGCAGAAGATGCTGTGGCCCGAGCGGCGGCTCGGCGTGCAGTCCATTCCCGTCACGACCGTGGACAGCTGGGTGACCATCAGCGGGACCGAGCGGCGCGTTCGTATCCCGGCCGGCACGCCCGTGGACTACGTGGCGCGCGTGGACCCGACACGGCTGCCCGACATCGTGCGGCGCAGCTTCATCCTCAACCTCATCTCCGACGAGCGGGTGTTCCGCCGCATGCTGGACAACAACAAGGCGCCCGACTTCATCCTCGACAAGGGCCACATCTTCGGCTCGACGATGCCCGACGCCGACAAGTGGGCGCTCATCGAGTACCTGAAGACCTTCTGACGGGAGCCGAGCCATGCCACAGGACATCGTGTTCCACCCGCTGGCGTTCAGGAACCTCACCGTCAAGAACCGCGTGCTCCGGTCGAACATCTCGGGGCGCTTCGACAACTACGACGGCTCGGGCAACCAGGCCCGCATCAACTGGGAAGCGTCGTTCGCGAAGGGCGGCGTGGGCGCCATCATCTCGTCGTTCGTGCCGGTGCACCTCCGCGGCCGCATCGTACCGAACTACGCGATGATCGACCACGACTCGCGCATCCCCTTCTGGAGGAAGGTGGGCGAGGCCGTGCACGCGCACGACTGCAAGTACATCCTGCAGCTGAGCCACGGAGGCCGCCAGCGCGACGTCAACGGCATCGAGTATCCGGTGGGGCTCAGCTCGACCGACAAGTCCGACCCGGTGCACGGCTTCCGCTGCGAGCGGATGACCATCCCGCAGATCAAGGACGTGGTGCAGAGCTTCGCCGAGGGCGCGCGCCGCGCGCGCGAGGCCGGGCTGGACGGCGTGGAGTTGCACGGCGCCAACGGGTATCTCATCACGCAGTTCCTCAGCTCCGCGATCAACGACCGGACTGATGAGTACGGCGGCAGCCTCGAGAATCGCGCCCGCTTCGTGCTGGACATCGTGCGGGCCATCCGCGCGCGGGTGGGCAACGATTTTCACCTGCAGATGAAGATCAGCGCCGTGGATCACGACGACGTGCTGGCGCTGTTCAAGCGGGGACCGTCGGGGAACACGCTGGCCGAGTCGGTGCAGGTGTGCCGGTGGCTCGAGCAGGCCGGGGTGGATGCCATCCACGTGTCCACGGGCAGCTTCTTCCCGCACCCGATGAACCCGAAGGGGAAGGACCTGCCCATCGAGGACCTCGAGCGCTCGTACGACTCGATGATC
>DAIRFN010000225.1:0-9761 GCA_036795065.1 Vicinamibacterales bacterium | reverse complement strand
GGCCAGGTAGTAGCGGCCGCCGGTCTCCTCGGCTACCCGCTGCAGGGTCCCCGCCCGCAACGTGGCGTCGAAGTACTCCTGCTCGCCCGGCGCCGCGCGCACGTGGGACACGGCCGCGCCCACCTCCGCCCCGGCGCGCATGGCCTGCACCCGCACTTCATACCAGCCCGGGGCCGCGGCCGGGAACGTGCCGTCGTACTCGCCCGCTTTCTCGCCGCCCCAGGCCATGGGCACGTCCGCCACCGCGCCGTCGGGCCCCGTCACGGTGGCCGTCACCGACGCGTCGTTCAACTCGACGAACGCCTTGTCGGCGACCGACGCGGTGAAGCTCACGGTCGAACCGGGCTCCACGCGGTCTGACGTCGTGCGAATCTCCACCTGGTCGGGCACTTCGTCCACGACCCAGCGCAGCAACTGGCGCCAGTAGTTCTCGTGCGTCAGGTCCTCGACGGGAATCGAGGCGTGCATCTGCCACACCCACGAGTCCTGCGGCGTGAACGCGAAGGCCTTGCCGCGGCCATAGCGCTGGAACACCAGGACCGGGTAGTCACGCCGCGATTCGTCCTGCGCCGAGAGCAGCACCGTCGCCCCCGGCTTCACGCGGTCCAGCCGGTTGACGGCCGTCACCACGGGGAGCGTGTTCCAGCGTTCCACCGACGCCGCTTCCGTGGCCCCCACCTGCGTCACGGCACTGGCGGCGCCGGCGCGGGTCGGCCGCACCTGCAGGCGCATCACCTCGCCGTCCTTCTGGCGCAGGCTCGCGTCCAACACCACCGGCAGCGCGTCGGCCACCGCCGTGCCGGCATAGCCACCCTCGCTGAACGCGCGCGGCCCGCCCAGGGCCAGCAGGCCGCCGCCGCGCCGGTCCACGAACTCGGCAATCATGCGCAGCTGGTCCCCGGTGAACGATCCTGCCTCGATGCTCCCCAGCACGAGGCCGCGATAGGTGAACAGCTCCTCGCGCGTCTTCGGGAACCCCGCCACCAGCTCGTCGGGCGTGTCCACGCCCAGCCGCAGGTATTTGTTGTCCGCCGTGCGCTGCAGGGCCACCACCTCGACGTTCTCGTCCTCGGTCACCGCGCGCCGGATGAACTTCAGCTCGAAGCGGGGCTCGCCCTCGAAGTAGAGGATCTTCTCGCGCCGGTTGCGCACGTCGATGAGCGCCTCGCGGTGGTTGTTCTCGGTCACCAGCTCGCCCGGCATGGTCGGCACGCGGAACCGCAGCACGCGCGGGCCTTCGTCCTCCACCATGATGCGGACCGGGACGGTCGCGGGCGCGCCCGCCGCGGGCAGGTTGACCTGCTGCGTGCTCACGATGCGCCCCTCGTCTTCCACATCGAGCGTGACCGACTGGCCATCGAAGCCCTTCTGGGCGATCACCACGTCGACCAGCAGCGTCGTGCCCTTGAGCGCCGTGCGCGGCGTGGTCACGCGCCCGATCTGGATGTCCCGCTCCAGCGTCTCGCGACCCACGCCCACCGTGAACACCGGCACGGCTTCGGCTTTCAGGCCGAGCAGCGCCTCGCCGAGCGCGGTGTCGGCCGTGTCGGCCCCGTCGCTCACCATCACCAGGCCGGCGAGCGGCAACCCGGCCAGTTCCTGGCGCGCCGCTGACAGCGCCGCGCCGAGGCGGGTTTCCGTGCCCTCGAACCCGAGGTCGCGCCCCTGCGCCGCCCGGGTGGCGGTGGACGAGAACCGGAACACACGCACCGTGAACCGGTCGGCCAGGGCCTTGAGCGTGCCGCTGTCGAGCGCCCCAAAGTCCGACTGCACGTACGACGCGCGAGGCTTGCCGTCCATGTCGGCAATCTGCATCGAACGCGAGTCGTCGAGCAGCACGCCGACGACGTTTTGCTGGGGGACGGCCGCGCGCACGACCAGCACCGGCCGGAACAGGCACGCGAGCACGAGCAGCAGCAACGCCACGCGCACGCTGGTCAGGACCAGGCGGTCGCGCAGCGAGAGCCGCGCTCCGGTGCGATAGCTGACGACGGCCGCGGCAATGGCCACGGCGGTGACGGCCACGGCGACGAACGACCCCGTCCACGCCGCCCACCGGATCTCCCCTTGCGCGAACATCGCCGGGGAGTGCTCGAAGAAGAAACGAAAGAAGGCCTCGAACACGGAGATCTCCGGCGATTCTACATGGGACCGCGCGCCGTGGCCCCACGTTATCCGGGTGCCAGCGCGGCTGGTGGGCGCGACGGCGTTCCACGGTAGGCTAGAGCGCCATGCGCACGCCCTGGATGTCCCGCCGAACCCTGCTCGGCCTTGCCGGAAGCCTGATCGCACCCCGGCTGGCCGCCCCCGCGGGGGCCCAACCTGTCAGACGCGCCGCGGTGGCCAATGGTCGCCGTTTCCTGCAGTACGACGTGTTCACCGACCGGCCGCTCACCGGCAACCAGCTCGCAGTGTTCTTCGAAACCGCAGGCCTGACGACCGAGGTGATGGCCGCCATGACGCGGGAAACGAACTTCTCGGAAGCCACTTTCGTGTTTCCAGCCGAGCGGGCGGGCACCGACATCCGGCTGCGCATCTTCGGAAGGGGCGGCGAGATGCCCTTCGCCGGCCACCCGGTCATCGGCTCGGCCTTCGCGTTGGCCGACGATGGGGCCATCCCCACCGGAACGAAGGAACTTACGTTCGGGTTGAACATCGGGCCGACCCTGGTCGAGCTGGCGTGGCAGGCCAACCGCCTCGCGTTCGCCTGGATGACCCAACAGCCGCCCGTCTTCGGGGCGACGTTGCCCGCACCGGATGCGGTCGCCTCGGCCCTGGGCCTCCCCGCCGCCGCCCTCATGCCGGGACGTCCCATCCAGGAGGTGAACTGCGGGTCGGCGTTCTACTTCGTCCCGCTCGCCACGCGCGCGGCCGTGGACCAGGCCGTGCTCGACACGCGGGCGATGGGCGCCGTCTTCGAGAAGGCCGGGCTTGCCAGGCGCGGCGTCTTCATCTTTTCACCCGAGCCTGGCGCCGACGGCGCCACTGTCTACAGCCGTATGCTGGGCGCGACGGCCGAGGACCCGGCGACCGGTTCCGCAAGCGGGCCGCTCGGCTGCTACCTTGTCCGCCACGGCATCGTCTCCACCGCGCGCGCAGACGCCATCGTCAGCGCGCAGGGCGTGAAGATGAACCGACCGAGCCGCGTGCACATCCGCATCGACGCCACCGCGCCCGATGCCATCACGCGCGTGCGGGTTGGAGGGGCCAGCGTGCTGGTGGGCGAGGGCCGGCTCAGGGCCGAGTGAGGCCGGCACGGCGACGCGTGCCGGGTGCGCGGAGGCGGGGACCGCCTTCGGCGGTGGGAACGCGGGCAGTATAATTTCCCCGATCGGCGTCCCGACTCCCGACTGCCGGCTCCCGACTTCCGGCGCGATCTTCTTTCAGGAGGCTCCAGTGTCCACCACCGCCACGTCCATTCCCATCACCCGCACCACGACCCCGCGTTTCTCCGAGCAACTGCGCGACTCGGCTGCCTTTGGCGCCGTGTTCAGCGATCACGTGCTCGTCGCGGATTATGCGGACGGGAAATGGGGGGAGCCGGTCATCGTGCCTTACGGTCCGATGCACCTGCCGCCAGCCCCGGGCGTCGCGCACTACGGTCAGGGCATCTTCGAGGGCTTCAAGGCATTCCCGCGCCCCGACGGCGGCGCCGCGCTCTTCCGCCCCGATGCGAACCACGCGCGCATGAACCGTTCGTGCCAGCGCATGGCCATGCCCGAGATTCCCGCGTCCATCTTCGTGGACGGCACGGCAGCGTTGGTCCGCGTGGACCGGCAGTGGATTCCGGCCAGGCCTGGCAGCGCGCTCTACATCCGCCCGGTGATGTTCGCCATCGGCGAGCCGCTCGGCGTGCGGCCGTCCGACAAGTACCGGTTCATCATCGAGACCTGCCCGAGCGGGCCCTACTTCTCTGGCAACGTCGACCTGATCGCGGAGGACACCTACGTGCGGGCGTTCCCCGGCGGGACGGGCGCCGCGAAATGTGCCGGAAACTACGCCGGGAGCCTGGTCGCGGCCCGCGAGGCGCAGGCCAAGGGGTTCCACAACGTGCTGTGGCTCGACGGCATCGAGCGCCGTTACGTGGAAGAGGCAGGCCTGATGAACGTGGTGTTCGTCATCGACGGCACCGTGGTCACCCCGCCGCTCGGCGGCACCATCCTGCCGGGCATCACGCGCGACTCGGTGCTGACGCTGCTGCGCGAGATGGGCGTCCCCGTCGCCGAGCGCCGCATCGCGATCGACGAGGTGTTCGAGGCGCACGAGGCGGGCCGACTCCAGGGCGCCGCGGGCGTGGGCACGGCGGCCACCATTGCACCGCTCGGCCGCCTGCGCCACAAGGACCGGGAACTCACCGTGCCGGCCGTGACGCCCGACTCGCCTCTCGCCCGGGTGGGCGCCGAGCTCGACGCCATCCGCACGGGCGCGGTGGCCGACCGGCACCGGTGGATGATGGCCGTGTGAAAGAGACCGGAGGGGAATTGGCGATTGATGATTGCAGATTGAGCGATCCATTGGTGATTGGGGGATTGAGGAATCGGGCGATTGATTGGCGACTGGGCGATTGCGGCATCGGGCGATTCGCGAGCCGCCGGCCCGCGGCCATGCAATCGCTCAAGTGGGCAATCACCAACGAATCGCTCAATCCTCCAATCACCAATCAATCGCCAATCTGCAATCGCCAATCATCAATGGACAAGCGAATGCCCTACTTCACCCTGACCTACGAAGTCGTCGACAACTACACCGAGAAGCGCACCCCGTACCGGGCCGAGCACCTGCAGAAGGCACGCGAAGCCGCGGCGCGGGGCGAGCTGGTGATGGCCGGCGCGCTCGGAGATCCCGCGGGAGCGCTGCTGGTCTTCCGCGCGTCGGACAAGTCGCTGGCCGAAGCATTTGCCACCCGCGATCCCTACGTGACGAATGGCCTGGTCACACGGTGGACGGTCCGCCCGTGGAGCGTCGTCATCGGCCAGGATCCCGCGGAGACACCGCCCGGGCTGCCGACCTGAGGATTTGCCGAGGCAGGCGTCGAGGGGGGAGTAGCCCTTCACCTAGAGGAATCCCCCAATCGGCGAATCGCCCAATCACCAATCCATCGCTCAATCGCCAATCACCCAATCGCGCAATCAATCGCCCGATCTGCAATCACCAATCACTCAATGGTCGCCCTGGCCTCCCTGGCTCGCAAGCGATCGGCCACGACCCGCGCCGCCCGCTCGCCGTGGAACCGACCGTTCTCGATGAAAATGGTGCCGGTCCGCCTGCCGGCCAGCTGGCCACCCGCGATGAACAGGCCGGGCACGTTCGTCTCGAACGTCTCGGCGTGATGCCACGGGATCATCGTTGCCGGATCGATCTCGACGCCCGCGCGCCGCAGGAAGTCGTGATCGGCCTGGTACCCGGTCAGTAGCAGCACGCCGTCGGCCGGAATGGTGTCGGTTTCGAGCTGTCCAGAGCGCCGCACCACCACGTGTGTGGGCCGAATTTCCACCACCTCGGTGGAGAACCGCCCGGCGATCGAGCCCTCCTTGATGCGATTCTCGATGTCGGGCTTCACCCAGTACTTCACCGATTCCCCCAGCGTCTCGCCGCGATGCACCAGCGTGACGTGGGCCCCCGCGCGGTGCAGCTCCAGCGCCGCCTCGCACGCCGAGTTCTTCCCCCCCACGATGACCACGCGCTGGCGGTAGAAGGGGTGCGCCTCATCGTAGTAGTGCGACACGTGCGACAGGTCTTCGCCGGGCACGTTCAGGAGATTCGGCCGGCCGTAGTAGCCCATGGCCAGCACGACCGCGCGCGCCTCGCGAACGCGCACGAGGCCCCGCGCGGTCCGCGATTCCACCTCGAACACGCGCGCGTCGCCGTCGCCCGTCGCCGTGACGGCGGTCACCTCTTCGTGCATCGCCACCTGCAGCTGGTAGGTGTCGACCACCCTGCGGTAGTAGCGCAGCGCCTCGAGACGCGTGGGCTTCTCGTACGGCGTGGTGAGCGGCAGGTTCCCGATCTCCAGCAACTCGGGCGTGGTGAAGAACACCATGTGCGTCGGGAAGCGGTAGATGGCGTCGGCCACCGTGCCCTTCTCGACGACGAGATAGTCCAGGCCATGATGGCGCGCGGCAATGGCCGTGGCCAGCCCCGCCGGTCCGGCTCCCACGATGAGAACGTCGCGAATGGACATGCTCAAGCGAGCGCGGCGTCGGTCTGGGTCAGGCCCGCGTCGATGATGGCGAAGGCCTCGCGCAGCTCGTCTTCGGTGATGCACAGCGGCGGGTTCGTGAAGAACGTGTTCCACCGGACGAAGGTGTAGAGCCCCTGCTCGCGGAAGAACCTGCCGAGCGCCTGCATCTCGGGCGAGGTGCCGTTGAACGGCGCCAGCGGCTCGCGCGTCTCCCGGGTCTTCACCAGCTCGACGATGCCGAAGAGGCCGATGCTGCGGGCCTCGCCCACGCACGGGTGTTTCCGGGTGAGATCGTCCAGCAGCCCGCGCATCACCTTCCCCATGTCGCGCGCCCGCGTAATCAGGTTGTCCTCCTCGTAGACCTTGATCGTGGCGAGGGCCGTCGCGCAGCCGAGCGGGTGGCTGTTGTAGGTGAGGCCGCCGTAGAACACCTTCTGCTGGAAGTGGTCGGCAATCCCCCTGCGGATGCCGACCGCGCCCAGCGGCACGTACGCGCTCGTCAGCCCCTTCGCCATCGTCAGGATGTCGGGGACGATCTTCCAGTGGTCCACGGCGAACCAGGCGCCCGTCCGGCCGAAGCCCGACATCACCTCGTCGCAGATGAGGAGGATGCCGTGCTTGTCGCAGATCGCGCGCACGCCCTCGAGGTACCCGTCCGGCGGCACGAGGATGCCGTTGGTGCCCGTGACGGTCTCCATGATGAAGCCCGCGATGGTGTGCGGGCCCTCGAGCATGATGATTTCCTCGAGCTGGGCCAGCGCATCGGCAGCGCTGTCGGTGCCGCGCTCGATCCCGTGATAGGGGTGCGGCACGTGGATGATGCCGGGCATCCCTGGTTCCATCGCCCAGCGGCGAGGATCCCCGGTCAGCGTCAGGCTGCCCGCCGTGCCGCCGTGGTACGAGCGGTAGCGCGCCAGAATCTTGTGGCGGCCCGTCACCAGGCGCGCGATGCGGATGGCGTTCTCGTTGGCCTCGGCGCCGCCGTTCGTGAAGAAGAACACGTCGATGTCGCCCGGGGTGATTTCGGCCAGCTTCTCGCCGAGCCGCGCGCGGGCCTCGGTGGCCATGAACGGATTCGCATAGGCGAGCGTGGCCGCCTGGTCCTGGATGGCCTTGATGATCCGCGGATCCCCGTGGCCCGTGTTCACGCACATCAATTGGCTGTTGAAGTCGATGTAGCGCTTGCCCTCCGGGGTCCAGAAGTGCACCCCCTTGGCGCCGGCCACCGGAATGGGGTCCACGTGCGCCTGCGCCGACCACTCGTACAACGTGTGGCGCCTGGTCAGCGCCACCATCTGCTCACCGGTCATTCGTCTGCTCCCCGCAATCGGATGTCACTTGCCGAAATTCAATCGATCGAGCGCCACGCGGCCGTTGCTGATCACCACCAGGGGGTCGAGCACCGCACGGATATTCTGCAGCGGGTTCTCGCCCACCACCAGCACGTCGGCCTCGAAGCCCGGCGCCACCTGCCCAATCTGTTTCTCTCGCTGCAACAGCTCCGCGTTTCGCACCGTCGCGGATTGCAGGGCCTCGAGCGGCGTCAGGCCCGCCTCCGACAGCTGGGCGATCTCACGCGCGAGCGTGGTCACGCTGCGCGGGCCGTAGCTCGTGTCGGAACCGGCCGAGATCTTCACGCCCAGCTCCGTCGCCCGGCCAATCGCCGCCCTCAGGATCGGACGCATCATCTGTCCCCGCCGCTGCAGTGCGGCGTCGTCGTAATCGCCGCCCGGTTCGGCCAGATCGGAGACAATGTCGGCCGTGGGCACGAAGAACGTGCCCTGGGCCGCCATCAGCTTCAGCGTTTCGTCCGTGAGGTAGGTGCCGTGCTCGATGCTGCGGACGCCGGCCTTCACCGCGGCGTGCGCGCCTTCCGCCCCGTGCGCGTGGGCCTGCACCGGGATGCTCTTGAGGGCCGCCTCGCCGACGATGACTTCGAGTTCAGCGGCGCTGAACATCTGCTTGCGCGGGTCGGTGTCGGGCGTCCCCGCTCGTTCGGTGGCGTTCACCTTGATCCAGTCCACGCCGTGCGAGAGGTTCGCGCGGACCACGCGGCGCAGCCCGTCCACCGTGGTGACGCCGCCCAGCAGATCGCCCAGATCCGGATCGGTAAGGAACAACTCTGGCGCGGGCATGGTACGCACGTGGTAGCCGGACGCCAGCACGTCAGGGCCCGCGACGTGGCCCTGCTTCACCAGCTCGCGCAGGCCAACGTCCACGTAAGCCGAGACGCCCGCGCTCCGCACCGTGGTGACGCCGGACTGCAGCGCCGCCCGCATCTGCTGGAGGCTGGCAATGTGGACGTGCGCATCGATCAATCCCGGCACGACCCATTGGTTCCGGATGTCGATGGTCCGCGTGCCGGCCGGCGCGGCGCCCGTGCCCACCGATTCGACACGCCCGCCGGCGAGCACGATGGTCTGGCCGTCCTGCACGGCGCCCGTGGCGACGTTCACGACCGTGGCGTTGACGAGCGCCACCCGTTCGGCCGCCGCGGCCCGCTGAGCCTCCGGATGGCCCGAGAACGCGAACATCGCCGCCATGCCTGCGGCACCGATACCAATTCGTTTCATGCGCCCGTCTCCTGGTTCCCGCTGCTCATCATAGTGCCAGCGTCTGGCGCACGCCCTGTGGTAAAGGTAGGCCCCATGCGTTCGCGACTGCTGTGGGTCATGCTCACGCCCCTGCTCGTCTCGGGTTGCGGCACCGGCGTGTTCGTGCACCGGTTCGAGATCGCGGTGTCGGATCCCGCCGGACGCCTCGGCTCATTCCCGGTCGAGATCGGGATCTTCGACCACACGATGGGCCGTTCCGAGGACTGGGCTCGGAAGACGGCCGGGACGGCCGCACCAGGCGCGCCGTACCTCGGCCAGCACCGATCCGTGGAATCGAAGATGGTCCTCGACTCGAGCCCCGCGACGCGGGTCGCCGTGAGCGTGTGGCTGCCGGCATATGAGAAGGCCGGGTTCTTCCAGCTCATCCTCGAACCCAGAGCCGGCGCCGAGGAGACCATCACGCTGCCCTTCGTCCCCTGGGGCGACCCGTACCCGGAGGGCAGCAAGGTGCTGCCTCTCTCGGCCATCGTCCGCAGCGAAGCCGACGACGGCGCATGGATCTTCCACATCACGCTCGAAGTTCCCCCGGCCGGGTAGGCCGCGGTGGTATCATTCCCGCCCGTGTCGTCCGCGTCCGATCAGCTTCGCGCCCTCGACGCCGCCCGCTGGCGCATCGCCATCAGCCTGACGGCGGCGATGACCGTCATCTACGTCGCCTTCATCCTGCTCATCGCCTACGCCAAGCCGCTGCTGGCCACGCGCATCGCCCCCGGCCTCTCGCTGGGCATCCTGCTTGGCGTGCTCGTCATCTTCGCCGCCTGGCTGCTCATCCTCGTCTACGTGCGCTGGGCCAACCGCCACTACGACACGGCCCTCGCCGCTCTCCGGCGCGATTCGGACGCTAAGTGAACGGCGCGTCCCAGCCCAACATCGTCGCCATGGGCGGCTTCGTGCTGTTCATCGGTCTGTCGCTGGGCATCACCTGGATGGCAGCACGACGGACGAAGAGCACCGAGCACTTCTTC
>DAIRFN010000417.1:0-2697 GCA_036795065.1 Vicinamibacterales bacterium | reverse complement strand
GTTGCCGCCGCCAGACGAGGTGAACGGAATCGCGGTGAACAGCGCCGTCACCAGCCGGTGGATGAGGTGCGGCTGCCCGACGACGACCGACGCGATGTCGGCTTCGAGCTGCGCCACCTTCTCGCGGGCTTCCGCGGCGGTGAGCGCCGCGGGGTGAACAGAAGGAACGGCCGATGTGGTCATAGCGTGATCAACAGCGCGCAGGCGGCCAGCGCGGCCACCCCCAGCGCATAAGGGTGGAGATCCCGGTACTCGGTCTGGTTGGTCCAGCCCAGCTGCCGCCGCTCGCGCGCGGCCAGGTCGCGCATCGCGTCCCGCAGCTCGTGGCCGGTGCGCGACCGGTAGTACCGCCCGGCGCCAGCCGCGGCGATGGTGCGGAGCGTCGTCTCGTTGAAGGTGACGTTCAGCGACCAACCCGCGTCGCCGTTGCCATCGTCCGCGGGCACGGGCACGTCGATGGGGCGAGACCCGCCGACGCCGATGCTGTAGATGGTGACGCCGGCATTCCGCAGCTCGTTGACGGCGGATTCCAGCACCTCGCCCTCGTCTTCACCATCCGAGATGACCAGCACCACCTTGTTCGTGGCGAGGCCGTCGCGCTTGATGACATCGCTGGCCGTGAGCAGCGCCGACCCGATGTCGGTGCCGAAATTCGGCCGCGAGTCGTCGGCCAGCCAGTCGAGGTAGAAGAACAGGCTGTCGATGTTGCGCGTGAAGTGCGAGATGGCGATGGCGGCGTTCGAGAATCCCACGAGGGCCACGCGATCGATTTCGGCCGGCTTCTCTTCGAGGAAGGCCTTGATCTCGGCCACGGCGCGGGCGAAGCGCGTCGGGGGCACGTCGGTGGCGCGCATCGACACCGAGCGATCGAGGACGAGCAGCAGGTCGCGGCGCTCGTAATCGGGCAGCCGCCACTCGTAGAGCAACTGCGGCCGCATGGCGGCGAAGACCAGGGCGATGAAGGTGACCAGGGCCAGCCCGAGCGCCACGAGGTCGGTGCGCGTGGTGGAGAGCCGCGAGGCCGCGCGGGTGCGGTCGCCGAGGGCGGCGTCGCGCAGGAAGCCCAGGCGCGCGTAGCGACGGAACGTCCACCAGGCAACCGCTACGGGCAGGGCGAGCAGCCAGGTGGCCAGCTCCGGGTGCAGGAACCTCATTCAAGCCCCTCAGTTCGCTTGAGTGGTCAGTCCATCCGCTCGCTGATGCGATGGAATCGGGCGTGATGGAAGGGAGTTCCGGCCGATGGCATGCTCAACTCAAGTGGACTGTGGGGTTAGCCGGTGCGGCGGGCGGGCGCCGTGCCGCCCGAGCGTGGCGACTGCGGGCGCAGCAGCTCGAACAACAGCCGCCGGGGTGTTTCGGGCTCCTCGCGCAGCCGGTTCAGCAGCGACCGGGTGAGCTCGTAGTTGTACTTCGTGTCCCAGTCGGCGGGGGACGCCGTGAGGGCGGCGCGGAACTCGCCCTCGGCGCGCTCGAACCATTCCAGCCGCGTCTCGGGCCGCTCTTCGGCGCTGGCGCGCGCGAACATCGCGCAGCCAGACCAGAAGTGCGTGCCATGGACGCTGGTGGAATTGCCGGCCTTCTCGATGGCCTCGTCGTAGCGCTCCATCTGGTAGAGCAGGCGCACCTGGTTGGCCTGCACCGAGCCCAGGAGCGAGGGCGCCAGGTGCTGCAGGGCGGGCACCTGCGACAGCCGGGACTCGGCCGTCTTGTAGTCGTTCAGGCCGTCGGTGAGACGGCCGTCCCGCAGGGCAGCCTCCGCCGCGACGAGCGGCGACGTCCAGGTCGCCAGCCACAGGCACGCACCACCGATGACGACGGCGAGAAGCGCCGCCGCGAACGTTCCGCCCGACACACCGCGAGACATCGGGTGGATCGTCCGCTCAATTGGCCGCGTCGTCAAGACCTCGACAGGAAAAATCCGGGCATAATGACACCAGGAGACATTCCGCGTGAGAACTCAGTTCATCGTGGCCTCGTGTGTCGTTGTCGCGTGTGTGGGGGGGAGTGCCCCGGTGCGGGCGCAGCAGGCGGGCGTGGATCCCCGTCCGCCAAACGGCGTGGGCCAGACGCCGGCCTTTCCCGGTCAGACGCGCGCCCCCGAGCGGAAGGCGGACGTGGCGTTCGACGTCGTGCCCATCGCGCAGGGCCTGCAGAACCCGTGGAGCGTGGCCTTCCTGCCTGGCGGGAAGATGCTGGTGACCGAGCGGCCCGGGCGCCTGCGGGTGGTGGGCCCCGACGGCACGCTGTCCGAGCCCGTGGCGGGCCTCCCCCCGGTGGACGCCCGCGGCCAGGGCGGCCTGCTGGACGTGGCGCTGGACCCGAACTTCGCCAGCAACCAGACCATCTACTGGAGCTACGCCGAGCCCCGTGACGGCGTGAACAACACGGCCGTCGCGAAGGGCAAGTTCGTGGACGGCAGCGCCCCGCGCGTGGACGACGTGCAGGTGATCTATCACCAGGCGCCCTCGCTGAATTCGCCGCTTCACTTCGGCAGCCGCCTGGTGTTCGGGCGGGACGGCACGCTGTTCATCACGCAGGGCGACCGCTCGATTACCGAGGGCCGCATGCAGGCGCAGCGGATGGACGGCCTGCTCGGCAAGGTCGTGCGCATCAACGCGGACGGGTCGGTACCGAAGGACAACCCGTTTGTGGGCAAGGAGGGCGTGCGCCCGGAGATCTGGTCGATCGGCCATCGCA
>DAIRFN010000224.1:0-9826 GCA_036795065.1 Vicinamibacterales bacterium | reverse complement strand
GTTGAGCGCGCAGTTTTTTATCCGCCGCCGGCACCGGGTCCGGCAACGCCGTGGGCTGCGGTCACGTGCTGCTCGAAGGGGTGCCGGGCGTGGCGAAGACGCTGACCGCCACGACCATCTCGCGCGCCATCTCGGCGGAGTTCAAGCGCATCCAGCTGACGCCGGACCTGCTGCCCGCCGACATCATCGGCACGCGCATCTACGACGCCGACACGGGCCACTTCCGCACGGAGAAGGGCCCGGTCTTCACCAACATCCTGCTGGCGGACGAGATCAACCGCGCGACGCCCAAGACGCAGAGCGCGCTGCTCGAGGCCATGCAGGAGCGGCAGGTGACCATTGCCGACACGTCCTATCCCCTGCCGGATCCGTTCTGGGTGCTCGCCACGCAGAACCCGGTTGAGCAGGAGGGCGTCTATCCGCTTCCCGAGGCGCAGCTGGATCGCTTCAGCATGCTGCTGCGCGTGGGCTACCCGGGGCACTCGGACGAGGTGAACATGCTGCGCGCGGGCACCCAGCGCGCGAAGCCGTCCACCACGCTCGCCCCGGGCGACGTGGCGCTGATTCGCGATCTCATCCGCCGCACCGTCTCGATCGACGACAAGATTCGCGACTACATCGTCAGGCTGGGCCGCGCGTCGCGCCGGCCGGACGAGGTGGGCCGCGCGCACCTGGTGCAGATGGTGGCGCTCGGCGTCTCGCCGCGAGCCTTCCAGCACATCCTGGCGCTGTCACAGGTCACCGCGTTCCTCGCGGGGCGTGACTACGTGCTGCCGGCGGATGTGAAGAGCGTGTTTCCCGATGCCTCTCGCCACCGCATCGCCCGCAGCGTGCGCGCGGAGGTGGAGGACATCAGCACTGACACCATCGTGGCCGAGTTGCTCGAGGCCACTCCGGTGCCGTAGGCGTCCATCGAGCGATTGGCGATTGCAGATTGGCGATTCATGGCGGATTGGTGATTGGGAGATTGGGGGATTGGAGTGGGCGATTGAGCGATTGGGAGATTGGCCAATTCGGGGAGCGCGCGGACGCCGTTTCACGGCGGCGGCGGCACGGTAGTTCGACAGCGTGACAGCGTGACAGCAACCAATCATCAATGCCCCAATCATCAATCACCCGATTAATCACCAATGACCCAATCATCAATCCGCAATGAATCGCCAATCTGCAATCACCAATCATCAATTGCCATCCGTTTCACCCATGTTGCCTGAGCACATAACCCGCGAACTCCGTTACCTGGAGATCTACACGGCCAGGAAGATGAGGAACCTCCGCGCGGGCACCTACACCAGCCGGTTGCGGGGGCCGGGGTTCGACTTCGACGAGCACCGCCCCTATCGCCCTGGAGACGACGTGCGGAGAATCGACTGGAACGTGACGGCGCGCTTCCAGAAGCCCTTCGTGCGCGAGACGCACGCCGAGCGTGAGCTGAACGTCATCGTCGCGCTGGACCTGTCGGCGAGCATGGGGTTCGGCACCGCGCGGCTCGACAAGAAGGAGCTGATGCTCTACATCGCGGCCTGCTTTGCGTTCTCCGCGGCCGCGGACCAGATCAATCTCGGGATGCTGGCCTTCGGACGCCAGGTGATCCACTACTGGCCGCCGCGACGATCGAAGGGCCGCGCCTGGCGCGCGCTGGACGAGCTGTGGCGCCTCGACCCGGATCCGGGCCCCACGAGCATCGCGCCCGTGGCCGGCTTCCTGCAGAAGCGACTGCGGCAGGCCAGCGTCATCTTCATCGTCTCCGACTTCCTCACCGACGAATCGCTGCCCGACCTGCCGGACTTGCGCCTGCTCACCGCCACGCACGACGTCGTCGGCATCGTGGTGCAGGACCCGTCGGAGACGGGACTCTTCAACGTCGGCGGCGAGCTGCGCGTGCGCGATCCCGAATCGGGCCTGCGGCGCCGGCTGGCGCTCACCGGCCGCACCCGCCGGCGCTACGCCGCGCTGATGCACGAGCGGCGAGGGCGGCTGACCGATGCCTTCTACGACGCCGGCATGGATCACGCGTTCGTGATGGACCGCGCGGCGCCCCCAGGCGCCGACGCTGCCGAGTCCGGCACGCCCCTGGGCACGGCCTCGATCGTCGAGCCGTTGATGGAATTGTTCAGCGCCCGGAGGCGCGCGTCATGACCCGCTCGCATCGTCTCGCCCTCGCCTGTCTCGCCGTGCTCCTGGTGGCGGCGCCCGCCGACGCGCAGCGCCGGCGTCCGCCAACGCCGCCCCCCGCGCCCGCACCGGCTCCCCCGCCGCCCGACATCCGCGTGCGCTCCGAGCTCAGCCAGACGGCCGCCTGGGTCGGCGACCCGCTGCACTTCGTCGTCGAGATCGACACCGCCCCTGGCGTGGAGGTGGTGGCCGAAGACCTGGCGCCCGAGAAGCTGGTGGTCGAAGGGCTCGAACTGGGGCCCGTCACCTCCGCGGTGGAACCGCGCGCGGACGGCTGGCGGACGCTGCGCCACAGCTACAGCATCACGGCGTGGGACCTCACGCCACCCAAGCGCATCGGCGAGCTCACGGTTCGCTTCCGGCGCCCGGTGACGGCGGCCACGGCCAGCGGCGCGGCCGAGGCGGCCGACATCAAGGTGGCGGGCGCGGTGCTCTCGATGCGCAGCACGCTCCCCGACGATGGCAGCGCTGACGGGGCCCGCGATCGCGTGGCGGCCCTGCCCTCGCCGTCGTGGCTGGGATGGCTCCGCCCGACGGGCCTCGGGTTCATCGCGCTCGGTATCGCCCCGGTCGTGCTGTGGGTGGCCACGCGGGTGCGCCGCCCGCGTGTCACGAAGCCCAGGGCTTCGTCGCGATCGCTTCACGCGCAACTGAAGTCGATGTTCGATGACCTGCAGATCATCGATACCAGCAACCTGGAAGGTCGCCGGCGCGCGTACGATCGGATCGACACCGACGTGCGCGCGTACCTCGCGCAAGCCGAATCGCTCCCGGCCACCGCCCTCACCGCCGACGAGCTGCGCCCGCGCCTGGCGACGTCGAAGCGGGTGAACGCCGACGAGGTGTGCGACATCCTCACGGAGTGCGAGCACGCGCGCTACGGCCCGGACGACCGCGTCCCGGCCGCCGACGCCGTGCGCGGCACCATCGAGCGCCTGCAATCGGCGATGGGTCGCTAGCGTGCCCGATCTCTCCGGCTTCGCCGGCCTCACCCTGCTGCAGCCGTGGGCGCTGCTGCTGGTGCCTGCCAGCCTGCTGGTGCTGGTCGTGCGCGCGCTGGTGCGGCGCCGGCGTTACGTGTCGCTGCCGACAACGGGCCTGTTCCCGGCGCAGGGGTTTCGCCCGTCCATCATCCGCCGCCTCCCGCTCGTGTTCGGCCTCGCGGGCATCGCAGCCATCTCGGTCGCGCTTGCCGACCCGGTGGTACCGCACTCGACCGCCGACCTGCGCTCGCTCGGCATCGACATCGTCCTGGTAATGGACCTCTCGTCCAGCATGAATACCGAGATGGGCGGCAGCGGGCAGTCGTCGCCCGACGCGCCCAAGGGCCCCACCCGGCTCGACGTGACGAAGGCGGCGCTTCGCTCGTTCGTCGGCAGCCGGCACGGCGACCGCCTCGGTATGGTGGTGTTCTCGAACTACGCCTACGTGGTGAGCCCGCTGACGCTGGACAAGGAGTACCTGCTGCGCTACCTCGACATCGTGGACAACCAGATTCTCCGCAACGAGGCGATGACAGCCATTGGCGACGGCATCGACATGGCCACCTTCGTGCTGAGCAAGCAGTCGAGCCGCGAGCGGACGAAGGTGATCCTGGTGTTCACGGACGGCGAGCGCAACTACGGCCGCGATCCCCTGGAGTCGCTGGCCGACGCCGAGTCGGCCAACGTCCGGGTGCACCTGGTGGGCGTGGACCTCGACGAGCAGATCAAGGAGCGCCCCACGGTACAGGCGCTGATCTCGGCGGTGCGGAGCTACGGTGGCCGCTACTACGAGGCCGACACGGTGCGCGAGCTGCGGCAGGCATCCGCCCAGCTGGACTCGCTGGAGAAGTCGCTGGTCATCAGCCAGACCCACGTCGCCAACGAGCCCATCTACCACTGGTTTGCGCTCGCCGCCGTCGTCCTCATCGGCGCCGCGCTGCTGGTCAACGCGATGCCGTTCTTCAATGAGCTGACCTAGCGTCTATGCCGTCGGCATCGCCAGGACCTGCCCCTTCACGATTTCCCTGAGCGCATCGGCCAGGGCGTCGATCTGGGACTCGGTGTTGTAGATGTGCGTCGCAATCCGGACGGCGTTCAGGTCGTACTCCATCGTCCGCGTCCAGATGCGGTGGCGCTTCTTCAGCGTGTACACGATGTCGGCGTTCTTCAGGTTCGGCAGCGTGAAGGCCAGCAGCGCGTTGCTGAGTGCCGGGTTCATCGAGGTATGGAACGTGATGCCCGGCAGCCCGCTCAACTGCTTGCGCGCATGGACGCACAGCGCGCGGACGCGCGCTTCGATGCGCTCGCGGCCGATGGCGTTCTGGAAATCGATGGCCGCGCCCTGTGCCACGACGATGGGATGGGCGCGCTGGCTCTGGCGATCGTAGCGGGCCGCGCCGCGCTTGGGATCGTCCCAGCCGCTGGCCACGACCGTCGGCCAGAGCTGATCCTGCGACGCGCGCCGCAGGTAGAGGATGCCCGCGCCCGTGGGCGCGCACAACCACTTGTGCGAGCTCGACGCGTAGTAGTCCACGCCCAGGTCGTGCATGTCCATCTTGAGCATGCCAGGCGGGTGCGCGCCGTCCACGGCCGTGATGATGTTCTTCGAGCGCGCCAGCGCCGCGAGCTCCTTCAGCGGCACCATCGAGCCCGACTGGTACATCACGTGGCTCACCATGAACACGCGCGTCCGCGGCGTGATGGCCGCGTCGAAGGCCTTCAGGATGACGGCCGGATCCTCGGCCGGCGCCGGCCATTTCACGGCCTTCACGATCACGCCGTGACGCTTCGCCTTCAGGTTGCACGGGTTCATCCCGCCGCCATGCTCGTGAAAAGTGGTAAGGATTTCGTCGCCGGCCTTGAGATCGAGGCCGCCCAGCATGAAGTTCATGCCCTCGGTGGTGTTGCGGACCAGCGCGATCTCATCCACGTCGGCGCCCAGGAACGCCGCGGCCTTCCGGCGGACCTCCTCGGCCATGTTGTTCTGGTCGGTGTTGGGCTGCCCGGGATCCTGGGCCAGGTCGTGATAGCGCTCGGCGAGGGTGTAGTAGACAGGCTTGGGCGTCGGCCCGAGCGTGCCGTTGTTCATGTAGGTCCAGTCCTTGTCGAGCAGGAACTCGTCGCGGACCTGGCGCCAGAATTCGTCCTCGGTGCCGCCAGCCTGGCCGGCCAGGGCCAGCGCCTGCAGCGACCGCTCCCCCGCCAGGGCCGCGGCCCCGACCGCCGCCGCCCCTGCGGGAATCCCGCGCAGAAACCCCCGCCTCGAGACCACCCACGGTGACGAACGCATGGGAACCTCCCTTGTGCCGTGCCTTAGAAATCGAACAACCGGGTGTACTTCACGACGAACGAGCGACCGACGACGTCATACGACGTGGAGTCGAGGAGATCGCGCCGGTCGTTGTACACGACGAACAGGCCGGTGCCCGACCGGTCGAGCAGCGCGAGTCGGATGTTGGACGAGTACTGGCCCGTCTGCCCGTTGTATTGCACCAGGGCGGAGATGCTGGCCAGGTTCGTGAAGGAGTAGCCCACCTTGACGGGGATGAGATTGGCCACGAACGCCCCGCCCGGAAGGCTGATGTCCTGCCGGGTCCAGCCGACGCTGGCCGTCATGCGTGCCGTGAACCGGTAGTCGCTGGTGATCTCCACGGCATTGAAGTCGCCGTCGTAGTAGCTGCCGACGCGGTAGCGGATGCCGCCGGTCACGGCGGCGCTCGGATTGTGAAAGTACTCGAACGAGTTCTGCCACCACGTGTACTCGCCGGCGGGAATCACCACGCGCTCGCCGTCGCGGTTGTAGACCGTGAACGGCGCCAGCGGGTTGTCCTTGTTCTGGTCGATGAACCAGCCGAACCGTCCGCCCTGCATGGGCTGAATCTCGAAGGGGTGGATGTGCGTGAAGGCCGACTGCAGCCGGTCGTCGAATCCCCAGAAGGCGTTCGAAGAAATGTGCGGTGCGAACCGCCGGATCCACGTGCTGTTCTTCGGCTGCGGCTGGAAGAACGCCCGGAATTCCGGCCGCCGATAGCCACGGCGCGGCAGGAAGCCCACCTCGGGGTTGAAGCGCGTGCCGACTTGCGTATAGCCACCCGAGATCTGCCACAGCTGGTTGCGGAAGTCGTAGAACGCGCGGCCGGAGTAGTCGCTGCCGATGGCGCCCGGCGAATCGGTGCGCGCGAAGAAGGTGGAGATGCGCTGGCCGGCGGAAACCTGGAGGTTCGCGTCCACGCCGTAGGCGCGGTTCCATTTCGTGGACAACGTACCGGCAGGGTCGCCCGTGGCGTACTTGCCGACGAAGATGGCGCCATAGCTCGAACGCCCCACTTCCTTCTGCACCCGCATCACGCTGAAGTTGGTGTCGGGGGCAATCGCTCGGCCGCTGAGATCCTCGGCGTCGTTGGTCTGGATGTTGAGGAAGCCGACATTCCAGCTGCCCCCCACCTTTCCGCTCAGGCGTCCGCCCGCGATGATGTCGATGGGCTGAAGCGAGCCCGCGGCCCCGGACAAACCAATCCGGCGAGAGAAGAAGAGATCGACCGACTGCGGCTGGCCGAACTGGAACGTGCTGGCGTTCTCGAGAAAGAACGGACGCTTCTCGGGAAAGAAGAGATCGAAGCGCGTGAGATTCACCTGCTCCTCGTCCGCCTCGACCTGCGCGAAGTCGGTGTTCACGGTGCCATCCAGCGTGAGGCTGGGTGTGACGCCCCACTTCACGTCCACGCCCACGTCGCCGTTGCCGTCGAACTGGTCGTCGGCCGCGCGCGTGTAGTCCTTGTTCGCCGATCCCAGCACGTAGGGAATGAGCTTGATGTCGCGCCGCGGCGGCAGGTCGAGCCCGGGCACCTTGGCGGCCAGTGAGATGCGGTAGATGTCGAAGCCGCGCGGGATCTCCGAGAGGTACACCTGCTCGTTCTTGTGCCGGATGTTCCGCATCAGGTTGAAGCCCCACGTCATCCCCTGGCCGGTCGGATAGCGCAGGGTCTTCAGCGGGATGGCCATTTCAGCCTCCCAGCCGCGCTCGGTGACCTGCGCGCGCACCGTCCAGTCGCCGTCCCAGTTGGGGTTGAAGGCGCTGATGCCGCCGCGCTGCGTGCCTGCGGCGCCACCGCCGAAGGTGAGGCCGGCGGACTGGCCCTCGCGCGCGACCTGCCCGTCGTACTCGATGCCGAGCGGGTTGGTACCGAACACGAATGCGTTCTGGCTGTCGTTGAAGGTGTCGAAGACGAGGATGACCGAGTCGGTCTCGGCCAGCGAGGCGTCGCGCCGCGCCTGCGAGACGATGATGCTCGACGGATTCTGGTCGAAGCAGATGATGCCGACGTAGACGGCGCTGGGACCGAACAGCAGGCGCACCTCGGTCCGCTCGGTGGCGGGCTCGCCCAGCCGGGGGTCCTGCTGGGTGAAGGTAGTGTGCGGCGTCACCGCCTGCCACGCCTCGTCGTCCACGCGCCCGTCGATGCTGGGGGGCGACTGGTCGGCCGCCAGCTTGCCGGGGGTGACCGTCGGGGGGGACGACGTGCCTTGCGCGAGAACCGACCCGGGAACGGCGAGGCAGAAGGCCCACAGCGCGGCGGCCATCCACCGAGATCCAGAAAGCGTTGCGACGTGTTTCATGGAAGAGGACGGATTGGGAGTCGCGCAAGTCTAGTCCGACGGGCGCCCGGTGACAATGCTGTTTCCCGCCGGGCGGGTCGCCCTCGTGGTATCGTCAGCCGCATCAGGAGACGCACCATGGCTGCTCGATCCGCCCGTGTGCTGCTCGTCATCGTCCTGCTGGTCTGCCCGACGGCGGCGCTGGGGCAGCCCAAGGCCCCGAAGCTGTCCAAGGAACAAAAGCAGGCGCTGCTGGCGGCCGTCAACGCCGCCAAGACCGCGGCCCCGCTTCCCTCCGAGGACGCGTGGCAGATGCACCTGCTGCGAGCGTCCGATGGCTCACACTATGTGGCGTTCTCCATGGAGGCGCCCACGGACGTGACGCCGGGCGAACGCCTGGTGTTATACGTGCGGCTGGAGCCCAAGCCAACCGATTCGTCGTCTGCCTCTTCCCCGCCGCGATCGACGGTCGAGGACTGGCTGCGCGGGGAGCGCGGCGATCCGCTGCCCATGCGCGCGGCCCGGGTTGTCACCGTGCCTTCCGGCGAGCTGCCGATGGGCGGAACGGCCGCCACCATGACGCGCGATGGCTCGGGACAGAGTTCGGCGGTCCTGGCGCTACTCGAGCGCCAGAAGCAGAAAGCTCGTGAGGAAGCCGAGGCACGCGAGCGGGCCCGTCGCGAGGCGCTGGAGGGCAAGGGTGCCACGCCGAACGTCATGCCGTTCGAGGACTTCGACATGCAGGCCCGCGTGCGGGCACGCCCGGGCCGCGCGGCCGTGTTCCAGCGTGCCTTGACCGCTGGACCGGGCGCCTTCGACGTCGTCGTGGCCTGGACCGTGGTCGACGGGAAAGACCGGCCGACGCGCACGGGCGCCTTGCGTCAGGCGGTGAGCCTGCCGCCCGTGCAGGCGGCCGGGCTGGCCCTCGGCAGCGTGATCCTCGCGGATGCCATCCACGCACGCACCGAGTTCTACACGGCGGACCAGCAGACCGCGCATCCCTACGCCATCGGCGGCACCGAGATCGATCCCGCGCCGGACCACGTGTTCACCAACGACGAGCGCCTGTCGGTGGCCTTCCAGGTGTTCAACGCGGCGCCCTCCGAAACCGGCAAGCCCGACGTGGGAATTGCCCTGCGGCTCTACCGGCGGACGGCATCCGGCGAGGAGCTCTCCGCCTCCCTTGCGCCCCTCGAATACACCAACGGCACCCTGCCGCCCGACTTCAATCTGCTGCAGGGGCATCCACTGCTGGCGGCGTTCGCCGCGCCGCTGCGGACGCTGGCGCGTGGCGACTACCGGCTCGCCATTGCCGCCACCGACCGGATCGCACGCACCTCCGCCACCGGCGAGACGCGCTTCCGGATCATTCCCACGCCGGCGGCGCTGCTGGCCAGCGCGCCGGCGTTCACCGCGCCGTTCGTCCGCGCGCGCCTGCTCCAGACCGCCGTGTTCGATCCCGTGCTCGATGCCCTCGCCCCGCATGCCACGTCGCCGGGGCTCGCGCCGCTGCTGGCGCTCGCACGGCAGCACCGCTTCGTCGACCTGATGGCCGACGCGCCGGTCTCCGATACGGAACGCGGCACCGCGCTCCTGCTGCAGAGCCTCGCCGCCTATGCGTTGGGGGACACGGCGCGCGCCATCAGCGTACGGCTCGGACGCGCCCGGGAGGCCGGCGCCCCCGAGAGTGCGACACAGTTCTGGCTGGGCGCCACCCTGGCGCTCGAGGGGCGTGATGCGGACGCGATTCAGACGTGGCAGGCGGCCCGTGCCGCAGGGTGGCCTGCAGCACTCGTGGCCCCACCCATCGCGGATGCCCAGGTGCGCCTGGGCCAGCTCGAGGACGCCGGACGGACGGCGCGCGAGGCGCTCAACGCCGGTGCCGTGGACGCCAGCATCGTCCGCGTTGCCGCGGCCGCGGACATCGCCGCGCGACGACACGCACAGGCCGTGGAGGCGCTGACGGCCCACCTGGCCTACGCGCCGGCGGAATCGGACGCGCAGTGGATGGTGATTCACGCCCTCTTCGCCAGCTTCGTGCAGGGGGAAGGCCCCGGCGCCACGGCCGACGG
>DAIRFN010000223.1:0-9857 GCA_036795065.1 Vicinamibacterales bacterium | reverse complement strand
GTCAACGCGCACGTCCACCTCGAGTTGTCATGGCTCCGAAACCGCGTGCCGCCAGCGGCGGCTTTCACCAGCTGGGTGAGGCAGCTGATCGTTGCCCGGGGGAGGGGACCCGAGCGGACCGACGACCCCGCGGTGATCGACGCGGCTACGGTGGCTGCGAGGGAGGCCCGGGAGACCGGCACGTCGGCGGTGGGCGACATCAGCAACTCGCTGGCGTCGGTGGCGCCCGTCGCCGTGAGCGGGATGCGCGGCCTGGTCTTTCACGAGCTGCTCGGCTTCAAGGACACCAACGGGGAGCTGGTGGCCCGCACGCAGGAGGCGCGAACGGCCGCCGGCCGCGTCGACCAGCGCGTGCGTGTGAGCGTGGCGCCTCACGCCCCGTACTCGGTGTCGCCGGCGTTGTTCCAGGCGATCCGCGCGGAGGTGAGCCGGAGCGCAGTGCCGTTCACCAGCGTGCACGTGGGTGAGTCGGTGGAGGAGCTCGAGCTGCTCGCTAACGGCACAGGGGAGTGGGCGCAGATGCTCCGATGGATCGGCGCGTGGCGCGACGATTGGCAGGCGCCCGGGACCGGGCCGGTCGAGTACCTCGAGCGCCTGGGCGTCATCGACGCCCGGACGATGGTCGTGCACGGCGTGCAGCTGTCCGACGAGAGCCTCGAGCGGGTTCGCGCGCTGGGCGCCACGCTGGTCACCTGCCCGAGAAGCAACCAGTGGGTGGGCGTGGGCGTGCCACCCGTCGAGCGGTTCTACCTGGCTGGCGTGCCCGTCGCCGTGGGCACCGACAGCCTCGCGAGCGTCGACGACCTGAACCTGTTCTCCGAGCTGAAGACGATGCGATGGCTGGCGCCGGGTGTCCCGGCGCGGCGGCTCATCGAGAGCGCCACGCTGGTCGGCGCGCGCGCCCTGGGTCTGGAGCGCGAACTGGGGTCGATCACGCCCGGCAAGCTGGCCGAGGTTGTCGCCGTCTCGCTGCCGGACCACCTGGAGGACGTCGAGGAGTACCTGGTCTCGGGCGTCGACGTGGGCCAGGTGTCGTGGGCCCACCAGGCCTGAGACCCCAGAACCCGCGATGTCCCGCTTCTCCACCTACCTGTCGTTCGTGCGCTTCAGCCACTCGGTGTTCGCGCTGCCCTTCGCGCTCACCGGCGCGCTGCTGGCGACGCGCGAGCACGCCGTGACGTGGGCACAAATCGGATGGATCGTCGTCGCGATGGTGGCGGCACGGAGCGCCGCCATGGGCTTCAACCGCCTCGTGGACGCACGCTACGACGCGCTCAACCCGCGCACGTCGATGCGCGAGCTGCCGCGGGGGGCGATGTCCGCGCGGGAGGCCACGTTCTTCGTGGTGGTGTCGTCGACGGTGTTCGTGGCGGTGTCGTGGCAGATCAACTGGCTGTGCGGCGCGCTGTCGCCCGTGGCGCTGGCGATCGTGTTCTGGTACTCCCTGGCGAAACGCTACACGTCGTACACGCAGGCCTTCCTGGGACTGGCGATGGCGGTGGCGCCGGTCGGTGGGTGGCTCGCCGCCAGCGGCGGTGCCGGCTGGGAACCCTGGTTGCTCGGCCTCGCGATTGGCCTGTGGGTGGGCGGGTTCGACGTGCTCTACGCCTGCCAGGATCTCGAGTTCGACCGCGCGCAGGGGCTGCGGTCCATTCCGGTCCGCTTCGGCGTCCAGCGCTCGCTGCTCATCTCGAGGCTGATGCACGTGGGCACCGTGGCCTGCATGCTCGCCCTCGCGTGGGTGGTCCCGCTCGGCTGGATCTACCTGGCTGGCGTGGCCCTGGTGGCCGCGCTGCTGGTGTATGAGCAGTCGCTCGTGAGCGCCACGGACCTCTCCCAGGTGAAGCGTGCGTTCGACATGAACGGCTATGTGGGCATCGTGTACTTCCTCGTGACGGCGCTGGCGGTGTATGTCGGTTGACAAGAGCCCCGCGAAGATCGCGGGCATGTTCGATGCGATTGCCGGACGATACGACCTGCTGAACACGGTCCTTTCGGGCGGCCTCGATCGTTACTGGCGGCGGCGCGCCATCCGGACGCTGGAACTGACCGGGCACGAGCGGCTGCTCGATGTCTGCACGGGCACGGCCGACGTGGCCATGGCAGGCGCGCGGGCGAACGCCGGCGCGGCGCGCGTGGTCGGCGTGGACTTTGCGGGCGCGATGCTCGCACACGGTGTGACGAAGGTCCGGGAGCGCGGGCTCGACGCGCGCGTGCAGCTGGTGCGAGGCGACGCCATGCGGCTGCCGGTGGCCGATGCGTCGGTGGACGCCGCGACCATTGCCTTCGGCATCCGCAACGTCCAGCAGCCGGAGGTAGCGTGCGCCGAGTTGCTGCGGGTCCTCAAGCCCGGCGGGCGGCTGGCAATCCTGGAGTTCGGGCTGCCGGTGGTGCCGGCCGTACGCCCACTCTACCTCTGGTACTTCAACCACGTGCTGCCGCGAATCGGGCGGGCGGTGTCGCGCCACACCATGGCCTACGACTACTTGCCGCAGTCGGTGGGCAGCTTCCCCTGGGGCGATGCCTTCGGCCGCATCCTCACGGCCACAGGATTTTCACAGGTGAAGGCCCGGCCGCTCAGTCTGGGCATCGTCTATCTGTACAGCGGGAAGAAGCCGGATGGGTCTTCCAGCCTGTGATACTCTCGTAAGTCACTGATGTACTTCGACTTCGACGATCGCTACTCCGACGTCGAGCCCGTCGGGCGCGCTATCAACCTGCGCGACGGCGTGGTGGTGTCGATCGTCGTGCACGGGCTCATCATCGCCGTGCTGCTCTTGGCCCCTGCCTACCTGCCCGAGCGGCAGCCGGCGGCCGAGGATGACATTGTCCGCCTGGAGACTGAGTCCAGGACCGAGGCGCCGCGGTTCGTGTTCGTGCAGCCGAAGCTCGACGTGCCGGCGCCAAAGCCCCCGGAGCGCGCGGAACTCTCGGACATCGATCGGCAGGCACGCGCCGTCGAACGGCCGCCCGCCTTGAGCACCCCGCTGCCGTTTGCGCGGGGCAACTCGACCGAGCGCGTGGAGTCGCGTGCTGAGGAACTGGCGCGCGGGCGAGGCCCGGCAGAGCAGCCGGCGCCCGAGGCCCCCCCGCAGGTGGAGACGCCCGAGCAGACCCTGGAGTCCGCCAAGGAGGGCCGCTACGCGATGCAGCAGCCCCAGCGCCCGCAGCCGCCGCCCGGCGGGCAGCTTGGCGAGGCCCTGCGGAACCTGCAGAAGTACGTGGACAAGGAATCGTTCGACAACCAGAGCGGCACGTCGCAGGAGTTCGGGCCCCTGCAGTTCGACACCAAGGGTGTGGAGTTCGGCCCCTGGGTCCGGCGATTCGTGGCCCAGGTGAAGCGGAACTGGTTCGTCCCCTATGCCGCGATGTCGCTGCGCGGGCGCGTGGTGATCACCTTCTTCGTCCACCGCAATGGCACGCTCAGCGATGTCACCGTGATCTCGCCCTCGTCCGTGGACTCGTTCAACCTCGCCGCGCGCAACGCCCTGCTGGCCTCGAATCCCACCGAACCGCTGCCGCCCGAATACCCGGACGACAAGGCGTTCTTCACCGTCACGTTCTTCTACAACGAGTCGCCGGACGGACGCACGCCGCAGGGGCAGTAGCTCGATGAAGCCGCTGCTGGCCGTGCTGGGGCCCACCGCCACCGGCAAGAGCTCGCTTGCGCTGGCGATTGCCCGGCGGGCGGGCGGCGAGATCATCAACTGCGACTCCACGGCCGTCTATCGGGGCTTCGACATCGGCACTGACAAAGTGCCCGTGTCCGAGCGGCGCGGCATCCCTCATCACCTCATCGACATCGTGCCGCCGACGGCCGAGTACAACGCGGCGGACTTCGCGCGCGACGCGTCGCGGGTGATCGCGGAGATTCACGCCCGTGGCCGGCTGCCGATCCTCGTGGGCGGGACGGGGTTCTACTACCGCGCCGTTACGCGCGGCCTCTTCCCGGGCCCCGGCAAGGACGATGTGATGCGCGCCCGGCTGGATCGGCTGGCGGGCCGCTACGGCGTGGAGCGCCTGCACCGCCTGCTGCGGCGCGTGGATTCGGCGTCGGCCGAGCGCATCCAGCCGCGGGATCGGCAGCGGATCGTCCGCGCGCTCGAGGTGTACTTCCAGACCGGCAAGCCCCTGACGGCGCACTTCGAGGACACCGTGTCGCCGCTCGGCGCGGACGTGCAGGTGACGGCCATCGCCCTGCGCATGCCACCAGGGCCGCTGGCGGACCGACTGCGACGACGCGTGGACCAGCAATTCGAAGTGGGCCTGCTCGCCGAGATCCGGGCCAGCCTGGCCGCAGGGGTTCCCGAAACGGCACGGCCCTTCGGAGGACTCGTGTACCGCCAGGCCCTCGAGCACCTCCGAGGGGTTCGGGACGAGCAGGCCACGCGGGAGCTGATTGCACAGGAGAATCGCCGCTACGCGCGGCGCCAGTTGATCTGGTTCCGCAAAGAGCCTACCCTAATGTGGTTTGACGGCCCCGGCGAATCTGAGGATGTGCAGGCCCGCGTCTTTGAATGGCTGGCCGAACGGAGCCTGTTGCAGGACTAAGGAGCTGTGCCGCGATGGCAGACACGAAGACCGGCGCCCCGAACATCCAGGACGTCTTCCTCAACTACGCCCGTCGTGAGAAGCTCGCCGTCGTGCTCCACCTGCTCGACGGCCGGGAGTTCGAGGCGCGCATCAAGAACTTCGATCGCTTCGCGCTCATCGTCGAGCACAACGGCATGGATCACCTCGTGTTCAAGCACGCCATCGCGACGATTCGCACGCCGCGCAGCGTGCCGAACTACTTCTCGTCCCACCATCCCTGAGGCGTGTTCCGCCGCGCCATCGTGATCGTGCTCGACAGCGTGGGCGCCGGCGAATTGCCGGACGCGGCGCTGTACGGCGACACGGGCAGCCACACGCTGGGCCACATCGCCGGGCAGATGGCGCTCGACATCCCGACCCTGGCCGCCCTGGGGTTGGGCTGCGCGGTGCCGCTGAACGGCATCCCGTGTCCCGCGTCGCCGCGTGCCTCGTACGGGTTGATGATGGAGCGGTCGGCGGGGAAGGACTCGGTGACCGGCCACTGGGAGCTGATGGGGCTCGTGCTGGACCGGCCATTCCCCACGTTTCCCCGGGGATTTCCCGCGGAGCTGATCCGGGCGTTCGAACGGCGCATCGGGCGGGCCGTGCTCGGCAACGTCGTGGCGTCGGGCACGGCGATCCTGGACGAGCTGGGGCCCGCGCATCTCCAGAGCGGAGAGCCGATCGTCTACACGTCGGCGGACAGCGTGTTCCAGATTGCCGCGCACGAGGACGTCGTGCCGGTCCCGCTCCTCTATGAATGGTGCCACGCTGCGTACGAGATTGCCGTCGAGGGCGCGGGTCTCGGGCGTGTGATTGCGCGGCCGTTCGTGGGGACTCCCGGCACGTTCACGCGCACCGCGAACCGCCACGACTACGCGATGCCGCCCCGGGGCGAGACGTTGCTGGATGTCCTGACGGCGCGCGACCACCACGTGACGGCCATCGGCAAGATTGGCGACCTGTTCGCGGGGCGCGGCATCACGGAAACGCACCCGACGACGAGCGACGCACACGGGATGGAGGTGCTCGAGGCGCGCATGGTGGCGCAGGATGCCGGCCTGCTGTTCGTGAACCTGGTGGACTTCGACACGCTGTATGGCCATCGGAACGACGTGCCGGGTTACGCGCGCAACCTGGAGCGCTTCGACGCGCGTCTCGCGGGCCTGTTGCCGCATCTGCGCGAAGACGACCTGCTGGTGATCACCGCCGATCACGGGAACGATCCGGCGACGCCCAGCACCGACCACTCGCGCGAGCACGTGCCGGTGCTCGTGAGCGGTAATCGCGTGAAGGCGGGGCGCTCGCTCGGCACGCGTGCGACGTTCGCCGACCTGGGGCAGACGCTGGCCGAGGTGTTCGGCGTGCCGCCGCTCGGGCACGGTGAGAGTTTCCTGAAGGAGATCGTGTGACGATTCGTGAGCAGCTCGAGCAGCGCGAGCGCGAAGTGCTGGCCCCGCAGGCCGCCCTGAGCGGCGACAGCCGCGGCCGGTTGCGGTCCGAGGCCGAGGACCCCATCCGCCCCGCGTTCCAGCGGGACCGGGATCGCATCATCCACACCAAGGCATTCCGGCGCCTCAAGCACAAGACGCAGGTGTTCTTCTCACCCAGGGGCGACCACTACCGCACCCGGCTCACGCACACGCTCGAGGTCTCGCAGATCGCGCGCACCATTGCCAAGGTCCTGCGCCTCCACGAGGAGCTGACCGAGGCCATCGCGCTCGGTCACGACCTGGGTCACACGCCGTTCGGGCACGCCGGCGAGCGGGTGCTGAGCACGCTCGTCCCGGGCGGGTTCAACCACTACGAACAGAGCCTTCGCATCGTAGACGTGCTCGAGCAGGACCACCGCGGCCTGAACCTGACGTGGGAGGTGCGCGACGGCATCGCGCGGCACTCCAAGGGGAAGAGCGGGCTGCCGGTGGGCGCGCCGCCGGACCAGCGGGCCAGCACCATCGAGGGGCAGGTGGCCCGCGTGGCCGACATTGTTGCGTACGTGAACCACGACATCGACGATGCCGTGCGGGCGGGCATCCTGAGCGAGGACCAGCTGCCGGGCGACGCGGTCGCGGTGCTTGGGCGCAGCCCGTCCGAGCGCATCGGGCGTCTGGTGACCAACGTAGTGGAGCAGACGCTGGCTGGCGGGCTCACCGAAGTGCGGATGAGCGACGACGTGCTCGAGGCCATGCTGGCCCTCCGGTCCTTCATGTTCGAGGCGGTCTACGAGAACCAGGTGGCCACGGCCGAGTTCGCCAAGGCCCACGGCATCCTGGGGGGGCTCTGGGAGAAGGTGCGGCAGCAGCCCGAGCAGTTCCTGGACCCGCGCACCCTCGAGGCCGAGGGCCTGGATCGGGCCGCACAGGATTTCCTGGCCGGGATGACCGACCGCTATGCCGTTAACTTGTTCGAGCAGTTGTACATCCCGAAACCCTGGGTGACGGTGTCGGACGGGCCGCGCATGCTATAATCGTCGTTTTGATGCGGCTGGATCTTTCGCACATTCGGCAGGCGGAAACGGCGTTTCTGCGCCAGTACGAGCCGTCGGCCTTCGCGGGAGATGACGAGGACTACCGGGTCGTTGCGCCGGTCTCACTCGAATTCACCATCCACAAGGACCACGATCGGTTCCGGCTGGTGGGCACGGTGGCGACCACGCTCGAGCTGGCCTGCAGCCGATGCCTGGAACCGTACACGCTGCCAGTGAACGCCACGTTCGACCTGCGATACCTCCCTCAGGGGGCCGCGTCGGACGAAGCGGCATCGGACGAGTCCGAAACCCAGGACGACGATGTCTCGACGACGTTCTACCAGGACGAGGCGATCGATCTCTCGGAGCTGTTGCGGGAGCAGTTCTACCTCGTGCTGCCGATGAAGCCGCTCTGCAGCGAGTCCTGCAAGGGGCTGTGCCCGGAGTGCGGCGTGAAACTGAACGTGGAAACGTGCGCGTGTCAGCCCCAGTGGGAGGATCCCCGGCTGGCCGCCCTGAAAGCCCTGATCACCGACCGAAAGCCCGACGATGCCTAATCCAAAACGTCGCCATTCCAAGACTCGCGGCCGCAAGCGCCGCACCCACGACGCGCTCACGGCGGCCACGGCCGGCCGCTGCCCGCAGTGCGGCGAGCCGAAGGCGGCGCACCGTGTGTGTGCCTACTGCGGCCATTACCGCGCCCGCCAGGTGCGGCCCGTCGACGAAGAGTAGCCAGCCGATCACGCCATGCGCATAGCGGTCGACGCCATGGGCGGCGATCATGCGCCCCGGCGTCCCGTGGACGGCGCGCTTGCCGCAGCCCGGCACCTGGGCCTCGGCATCGACCTCGTGGGACGAGCGGACGTCATTCGCGCCGAGCTGATTCGGCATCCCGACGCCGAGGCGCTGGACGTCTCGGTCGTGGACGCGCCCGACGTGGTGGACATGCACGAGTCGGCGGCGCAGACGCTCAGGCGCAAGCCTCGATCGTCGGTGATGGTGGCGGCCGGCCGCGTCAAGGACGGCCATGCCGCGGCTCTGGTGACCGTCGGGCACACCGGCGCGGCCGTCGTGGCGGCGCATGCGGTGTTCGGGATGCTCGAGGGCGTGGATCGCCCGGCGCTGGCGCCGGTCGTCCCAACCAAGCGGGGTTCGGCCGTGCTGCTCGACGCCGGTGCGACGCTCGAGTGCCGCCCGCAGCACCTGATGCAGTTCGGGATCCTGGGCTCCGCGTACGCCCGGCTGGTGCTGGGCATCGAGCAGCCGCGAGTGGGCCTCCTCTCCATCGGGGAAGAGGAATCGAAGGGCACCGAGCTGACGCGCGAGGCGCATCGCCTGATGAGGCAGGCGCCGCTCTGTTTCGTCGGCAACGTCGAGGCGCGCGGCATCTTCGCAGGGGACGCCGACGTGGTGGTCGCCGACGGCTTCACGGGCAACGTGGCGCTGAAGCTGAGCGAAGGCGTCGTGGAAATGGTGGAGGACCTGCTACGCGAGGAGCTGCAGAGCACCTTCTCGAGCCAGATGGGCTACCTGCTGTCGCAGCGCGCGTTCCGGCGGTTTCGCAAGCGAGTGGACTACTCCGAGTACGGCGGCGCGCCGCTGCTCGGGACCGCCGGGGTGGTGGTCGTCGGGCACGGGCGATCGTCGGTGAAAGCCATCCGGAATGCCGTGGCGCAAGCAGCCCGGTTCGCCGGCGAAGGCAGGTGGGAGCGGATGCAGAAGGACGTGGCGGCCGTGGGACGGACATCGTGATCGCGTTTCTCTTTCCAGGACAAGGCGCGCAGGCGGTGGGCATGGGCAAGGCGCTCGCCGACCAGTTCCCGATTTGCCGCGCGACCTTCGACGAGGCGGATCGCGCGCTGGGCGAGCCGCTGAGCGCGGTGATCTTCGATGGCCCCGCCGAGACGCTCACCCTCACCGAGAACACGCAGCCGGCCATCCTGACGGCCAGTGTTGCCACCTGGCGGCTGCTGGACGAGCGCGGCCATCGCCCCGCGTTCGTGGCCGGGCACAGCCTGGGCGAGTACTCGGCGCACGTGGCCGCGGGAACGCTGGACTTTGCCGACGCGGTGCGCCTGGTGCGGAACCGCGGGCGTTACATGCAGGAAGCCGTACCTGTGGGGGTGGGCGCGATGTCGGCCATCCTCGGCCTCGACGAGGCCGCGGTCCTGCAGGCGTGTGCCGAGGGCGCCGAGGGCGAGGTGGTGAGCCCCGCGAACCTGAACGGCGGGGGGCAGATCGTGATTGCCGGCGCTTCCGCTGCCGTGGCCCGGGCCGGTGAGCGCGCGAAGGCGCTGGGCGCCCGGCGCGTCATTCCCCTCAAGGTGAGCGCACCCTTCCACTGCGCGCTGATGCGGCCGGCGCAGGAGCGCCTGGCCCCGGAACTGCGGGCCGCGACGACCCGGGACCCGCGCGTGCCCGTGATCGCGAACGTGGATGCCGCGCCCCGCACGACCGCCGGTGGCGCCATCGACGCGCTGGTCGCCCCGGTCTCGAGCCCCGTCCGCTGGGAAGATTCGGTGAAGCGCATGGTGGCCGAGGGCGTCACCACGTTCGTCGAGGTCGGACCAGGCACGGTGCTCTCGGGCTTGGTGAAGAAGATTGCGCGCGAGGCGGTGGTGTTCAGCATCCAGGTCCCCGAGGATCTCGCGGCGCTCGAGTCGGCGCTGGCGCTTCCATCATGAGCGGGCTGACCGGCAAGATTGCCATCGTGACGGGCGCGTCCCGCGGCATCGGGCGCGCAATTGCTGAACGACTGGGCGCCTCGGGCGCGACGGTCGTGTGCGTGGCGCGCGGCGAGAATGCCGCGGCCACCGCG
>DAIRFN010000222.1:0-9872 GCA_036795065.1 Vicinamibacterales bacterium | reverse complement strand
CGTGATGGGTGAGCTGGTAGTGCCACTTGCGCTGGCCGGTGTTCAGGTCCACGGCAACGAGGCTCTCGCTGAACAGGCTGTTCCCCGGGCGGTGCCCGCCGTAGTAGTCGCCCGTCGGGAGCTCCACCGGCATGTAAACGAGGCCCAGCTCCTCGTCCACCGTCATCTGTGCCCACACGCCCGTGTTGCCGCTGTAGCTCCACGAGTCTTTCTCCCAGGTCTCGTTGCCGAACTCGCCCCGGGACGGGATGGTCTTGAAGATCCACAGCCGCTTGCCGGTGCGCGCGTCGTAGCCGCGCACGAAGCCCTTCTGGTTGGTCTTGCTGCGGGGCGCTCCGCCTTCCATGTGCGCGGCGCCGATGATGATGGTGTTCTTCACCACGACCGGCGCCGAGTGCAGCCCGACCTGGCCCGTGACCAGGTCCATGTCCTGGTCCATCTCCAGCTTCAGATCGACGATGCCGTTCCGGCCGAAGGCGGGGATGCGGTCACCGGTCTTCGCGTCGAGGGCGACGAGCTGATAGCCGGGCGTCACGTAGAGGATGCGTTCCTCCTTGCCGTCAGTCCAGTAGGAGAGGCCACGGCCCGAGAGGCGACGGGGCGCGGCCTGCCCGCGCGGGCCCTCGTCGAGGCTGTGCATCCACTTCATCTCGCCCGTCGCGGCGTCCACGGCCACCGCCGCGCGTCGCGAGCCGGCCGTGAAGTACAGCGTGCCCTTCACCATGAGCGGCGTCGACTGGAACTGGAACTCCGGCGTCGGCCCCAGGTTCTCGGTCTTGAACCGCCACGCGATCTCGAGCTTGTTGAAGTTGGTCGCGTTCACCTGGTCCAGCGGCGAGTAGCGCCGGCTCGCGAGGTCCCCGCCGTAGGTGGGCCACTCGCCGTTCTTCGTCCCCATGGAGATGGTATCCATGCCCTGGCCGAATAGCGGCAGCGATAGAGCGCCAACGACGAGCGTGAGCAGGCCGACGCGCGCAACGCGGGTGGGAAGGGTCGAATGCATGGCGACACTCTAGCAGGTGAGGAAACACCCGACAACGGCCTTGACAGCCCGTGCCGGTTGACGATGATCGGCGGATGAAAATCGCGCACCTGGCCCGCGGCGTGGCCGTCGCCCTGGTTTCGGCCGGCACGTTGACCAGTGCCCCGGCGGCGGGCCCGGTCCAGTGGACGCCGCACGATATCGACGCGAACTTCCGCGGCGGCTACGCCGTGGCCGTGGCCGACTTCAACAAGGACGGCAAGCCGGACGTCATCGCCAACTCGCTCGCGGTGAACGAAGTGGCGTGGTACGAGAACCCCTCCTGGGCGCGTCACGTCATCATCCCCGACACCCGGTCGATCGTGAACCAGGCGATGGCCGACATCGACGGCGATGGCATCCCCGAGATTGCGTTCCAGAGCGCGTTTGCCATGCAGCCGGGCAAGAGCGAGGGCCTCAACTGGGTGGCGCGCCACCAGGGCGACCCCCGGCAGCCCTGGAAGGTCGAGAAGGTGGACGCCTTCCCGACCTCTCACCACGTCGTCTGGGCCGACCTCGATGGCGACGGGACGCGCGAGCTGGTGAACGCGCCGCTCATCGGACCCAACGGGCTGGCGCCCACCTACGACCAGGACAAGGCATCCGTGTTCTGGTACAGCCCGAAGGACTGGACGCGCCACGTCGTCACCGAGGACATCCCGGGAATCATCCACCGCGTGCGCGCCACGAAGTGGGATGGCAACGCCCGCGACCAGATCGTCGTCGCGAGCTTCGAGGGCATCGCGCTCTACCGGGCCACCGGCGCCGGCGCCGCCATGAAGTTCGAGAAGCAGCTGCTGTCGGCCGGTCACGTGGAAAAGGCGCCGCGCCTGGGCGCCAGCGACGTGGGCATCGGCACCCAGGACGGCCGTCGCTTCCTCGCGTCGGTCGAGCCGTGGCACGGCAACGAGGTGGTGATCTACACCGAGAAGGGCGGCCAGTGGCAGCGGCGCGTCATCTTCGACAAGGTGGCCAGTGGTCACGAGATTGCCGTGGCAGACCTGAATGGTGACGGGCGTGACGATGTCATCGCCAACGACAACAGCCGTCCCACCGAGCGGAACCCGTCCGCGCCCGTGGGCGGCGTGCACGTGTTCTATGCCCCGGACGATGCCGCCGCAGGACAGTGGCAGTATCAGCGGCTCGACGACAAGGACCCCATGAACGGCTGCGTCGGCGCCGACATGAATGCCGACACGCGCACCGACCTCGTGTGCACGGGGGCCGGCGGGAAGGTCCGCTGGTACGAGAACCGCGGGAAGTGATCGATTGCGGCGGGTTCGCCGCCGCCTACGTCTCGAGGGCGGTCATCACGCGCTTCAGGCGCGCCTCGGCCTCTTTCGATACCTCGTCCAGCGCGGTCGAGCCGCCAGCTGCGGCCAGCATCGCCACCGGGGCCACCGCCGTGACCACGGAGGTGCCCGGCGTGTCTTCGTAAACGGTGACGTTGCAGGGGAGCAGCAACCCGACATCGAGGTCCGCCGAGAGCGCTTTGTGCGCCAACGGCGGATTGCAGGCCCCGAGGATCACGTACTTCCGGAAGTCGGCATCCAGCTTGGCCTTGAGCGTCTGCTTTACGTCGATGCTGGTGAGCACGCCGAAGCCTTCCTGCTTGAGGGCCGCCGTGGTCTTCTCGACCGCCTCGTCGTAGGGTATGGGCAGCTTCACCTGAAAGCCGTAACGGGTTTCCGTCATCTCTCGCCTCCTCCGCCTCTATTCTGCAAGCAAAGTGCCGCTGGGGGCCGGGAGTGACACGCCCCTCGGGGGAACGGTGTCGGGAGTGAGAATCGCCGGAAGGCATCCCGGGGCCCAGGTTGACCCCTTGCCAACGGTCTGTTATCTAAACCGGGTGTCCATCGATATCACGGAGCTCGAAACCCATCGTCCCGCCATTACGGGGCACTGCTATCGCATGCTGGGCTCAGCCGCGGATGCGGAGGATGCCGCGCAGGACACGTTCGTGCGCGCGTGGCAGAGCCTGCACCGGTTCGAAGGCCGCTCGTCGCTCAAGACCTGGCTCTATCGCATCGCCACCAACGTGTGCCTCGATGCCCTGTCGGACAAGGCGCGGCGCTTCCGGCCCATGGAGGAGGGGCCGGCCGGCACGGTGCAAGACGACCTGGTGGACCGGCCGCGCACGCACTGGCTCGAGCCCGTGCCGGACGCGCGCGTCGTTCCGGCTGACGCGAGCCCGTTCGAGCGCGCGGCGTTGCAGCAGAGCATCCGCCTGGCGTTCGTGGCCGCGCTGCAGCACCTGCCTCCGAGGCAGCGCGCGGCCCTGCTGCTCTCGGACGTGCTGGGCTGGTCGGCGGCGGAAGTGGCCGACGGGCTCGCCATGTCGGTTGCCGCCGTCAACAGCGTCCTGCAGCGTGCGCGGGCCACGCTCGCGGGCAGGAACGTGAGCCTGGCGGCGCCCACGGCAGCCGAGGCCTCGTTGTCGGACGAAGAGGCGCGGCTGCTGCGGCGCTATCTCGAGGCGTTTCATCGCTACGACGTGGACGAGCTCGTGTCGCTCCTGCGCGAGGACGCCACGTTGTCCATGCCGCCCTACAGCCTGTGGCTGCAGGGCCCGGAGGCGATCCGCACGTGGCTGCTGGGGCGGGGCGCCGGCTGTCGCGGCTCGCGCCTGGTGCCGACCGAGGCGTGCGGCCTGCCAGCCTTCGCGCAGTACCGGCCGGGCGATGCGGCAGGCCCACATCGCGCGTGGGCGCTGGTCGTGCTCGAGATGCGCGACGGGCGCATCGGATCGTGGAACTCGTTTCTCGACGTCGAGACGCTGTTCCCGCTGTTCGGCCTTCCCCTGGCGCTCGCCTGATCGGGTGTCGGTCCGCCGTCCCGGCATTCGTCCCTGGCGGCGCAGGGCCGGACCGATGAATTCCTGGTGGACCGGGAGTCTATGCCTTCAAACACGTTTCGAAGGAGCACTCCCGTGACCAGCCCGCGAAAGTTCTTCGTCAATCTCGCCGTCCACGACCTCAGGAAGACCAAGGGTTTCTTCGTCGCGAAGGCGATCCAGTAGGGGAGAACGACCATGCCCGTCTCTCATCGGGAGATCCGGATCACCCGCGTGTTCGACGCGCCTCGGCACCTCGTCTTCGAGGCGATGACCAGGCCCGAGCACGTGCGGCAATGGTGGGGCGGCCTCGCGTTCTCGGGCGTATATCGTGAGATCGCCCCGCCCGAGCGCCTCGTTTTCGCCGAGGTTGTCGGGGCGTTCCCAGACACCGAATCGACCGTGACCGCCGTGTTCCTGGAAGAGGGCAGCGGGACACGTCTCACGCTTACCGTCACCTCCGGCCCGGGGTGAGCGCGTGACACGGGACTGGACGGCGGTCTGACCCCTGCCATCGCGAGCCCAGGGACGCCTGTCCGGTTCGTGCTGCCTTTCTCGTAATCCCAGAGGGGGAGCGATTGGCGCTCCCCGGGTGGTATACAAGCACGATGGACGACGTGACGTCCTGGGCGACCCTCAGCCGTCTGCTCGACGAGGCGCTGGATCTGCCGCCGGACGCCCGGAGCGCCTGGCTGGAGGGCCTCGGCGCCGAGTACGACACGCTCAAGCCGCGCCTGCGGTCGATGTTCGATAAGGCGCTCGTCTCGGGTGACGAGTCGTTCCTGGCGACGCTGCCGCGATTTGCGCCGCCCGAGCTCGACGACGGGGTGCTCCACCTTCGTTCGGGGCGGGGCGGCGGGATGGTCGGGCCTTACCGCCTGGTCCGCGAGCTGGCGTCCGGTGGGCAGGGGACGGTCTGGCTGGCCGAACGACCCGATGGCCTGGTCAACCGCCCCGTGGCCGTGAAGCTTCCAATCGGCCTCGCGTACCGCCCCGATCTCGCCGAGCGGTTAGCGCGCGAGCGCGACATCCTGGCGGGGCTCACGCATCCGCACATCGCGCGGTTGTACGACGCCGGCCTGACGGCGGAGGGCGAACCCTACCTCGCGCTGGAATACGTCGACGGCTCGGCGATCGATCGCCACTGCGACAGCGTCGGGCTGAGCCTCACGCAGCGCATCACCTTGTTCCTCCAGGTCGCGCGCGCGGTCGCGTACGCGCACGGGCAGCTCGTCGTCCACCGGGACCTGAAACCGTCGAACGTGCTCGTCACGCCGGAAGGAGAGGTCCGGTTGCTGGACTTCGGCATCGCCAAGCTGCTCGGCACGGGCGAGGCGGGCGACTCGACGCTCACCGAGGCCGGGGGACGCGCGATGACATTGCACTACGCGTCGCCCGAGCAGGTCTCACACGCGCCCCTTGGCATCGCCACCGACGTGTACTCCCTCGGCGTGATGCTGTACGAACTACTGACGGGCACGAGGCCCTATCGCCCGGCCCGGGACACGGTAGCCGCCCTCGAAGAGGCCATCCTGAGCGCCGATCCGATCCTCCCGAGCGAGGCCGCCGGCGCGCCCGATCGCCGCCGGGCCATTCGCGGTGATCTGGACACGATCCTCCTGAAATCACTCCAGAAGGCGCCGGGAGATCGCTACGAGAGCGCCACGGCCCTCGCCGACGACCTGGAGCGGTATCTCGCCGGCAGGCCCGTGCGCGCCCGGGCCGACAGCCACTGGTATCGGACGCGCAAGTTCGTGGCGCGACATCGGCTGGGGGTGATGGCCACGGCCGCCGTCGTGCTGGCTGTGGTTGGCGGTGCGGGCGTGGCGACCTGGCAGGCGCTCGTCGCGCGGAGCGAGCAGCGGCGGGCGCAGGCGGTGAACGAGTTCATCGTCGCGTTGTTGCGCGATGGCAACCTGGACATGGAGGCGGCCACGCCCATGACGGTGGCGAACCTCCTGGAGCGCGCCCGGGAACGGCTGAAGGGCTTCGATCCTGGAGAGGCGAAGGCCGAACTGCTGCTCGTCGTCGGCGAGGCGCTGCTGAGCCTCGGCAACACGGCGACGGTGGCGGAGGTGGCCGCGGAGGCCCTGGCCGAGGCGCGGCCCCTCGGCGACGACCACCCGCTGGTGTTCCGCGCGCGCGTGCTCGGCGCGTGGGCGCACATGTACCGGGGCGAACCGGCCGAGATGCGCGCGGAACTGGACGCCGTGGCACCGGCGCTGGAGCGGAATCCGGTGGTCTACGCCCGGGAGCTCGCGATCGTCGCCCGCCTGCGCGCCGATGCGGCCATCGATGCCGGGCAGTACGAACAGGCCGAGGCCGCGGCGCGCGAGGCCGTTCGGCGGGCCGATGCCCTGGGACCGCGCACGCTGCAGGGCCTTCAGGCGAACGGCGTCCTGGTCGAGGCGCTCCGGCGCACCCGCAAGTTCGACGAGGCCGTTGCGGTGGCGGACCGCGGTGTGGGGCTGGCGGAGGAGTTGTCCGGCAATGCCGCGAAGGGCGCGCACGTCGTCCGTGCGCGCGCGTTGTACGCCCGATCGCTCGGCGATGCCGGGCAGCTCTCCGTGGCTGCGACCCAGATTGAACGCGTGCTCGCCGACGCCGAGGGCCTCTACGGCGCGGACGGGAGAACCGTGGCCTTCCACCTGCACTCGCTCGCGGGCCTGCAAATCAGGCTGGGGCGCTTGAAGGACGCGGTGGCGACGGCAAACCGCGCGCTGGCGATCATCGAGGCGCACAGTACGCCCGAGTCCGCAACGCTCGCCTCGTTCCGCAACATGGTCGGGGCGGCGCTCCTGGCGTCGCGCCGCGCAGACGAGGCACTCCCGCCGCTCTCTCAGGCGCGGGATACCGCCGCGCGGGTCTTCGGGCCGACCCACGAGAACACCCTCGCCACGCGCGCGACCGTGGCCATGGCGTTGGGCCTGGCCGGTCGCCGCGCCGAGACCGACCGCGAGCTCGACCGGCTGGTGACCGACATGAAGGCACTGGGCCGAGACGTGCCGCGCGTGCTGATCGCGGCGGGCACCGTCCACCGCCTGCAGGGGGCCAACGACCTGGCGGTCGACACGCTGCAGCGTGCGGCGAAGGCTACCGACGATGGTCTGGAGCTCGCGCAGATCCGGGCACAGCTGGGGTTGGCCCGGCTGTCCCAGGGTCATCTGGACGAAGCACGCACCGCGCTCGAGGACGCGCGGCGCGTGCTGACCGAGTTGGGCGTCGAGATGTCACCAGGCCTGGCAGACGTGCTCGTCGGACTTGGCCGTGTGCACCTCGCGCAACGGAGACCCTCCGATGCGCTTCCTCTGTTCGAGGAGGCGCATCGCTTCTGGCAGGGGTTTGGCCCGAGCCTCAGCGACGCGAGAGTTGCGGCGACGTGGTTGGCGCGGTGCCGTGCGGCGTTGGGACTTGCGGTTCCCGGCAGTTGATGCCCGCCTCGTTGTCCCCCACGGAGCCTGGCGCGGGCGGGCATGGCAGCGTCGCCCCGCACGCCACGCGCACGGCTACACCCCGTCCGCGGGAATCGCGATGGAGGCCGACGCGCTCAGGTACGCCAGGGCCTCGGCATCCGCGCCGAACACCTGCTGGGCCTGGCGCCAGAGATCGCGTGCCTGCAGGTGCGGGCAGTCGTCTTCGCCGTCGCAGCCCTCGAATCCCAGGGCCCTGGCCGAGCGTTCGTGGCGGACCATCTGGTCGTGCCACCGGCTGAGATCGTGAGCGAGCGAGACCGCGTCGTTCGTGCCGGCGCGGTTGGCGAGATGTCGATAGACGTGCAGCATCATGACCCTCCAAGGTCGTCATGGGAAACCGTTTGAATGGAACGGGACCGAGAACCCTCGGCCGAATCCTTAGATGTGGAAGGCCGAGGCGGAGAGGAGGAAGATGCGACGCTGGGAAGCGTACAGCGAGCCCGGCGCGCGGAGCGCTGGTACGGCGAGATGTTCGCGGACCGACATCACGTCTACGATGATATCACCGAGTGCGGTTCCCGGCTCCCGACTCCGGCTCCCGGTTTCCCGCTCCCGACTCCCGGTTCCCGACATGATCTACCGCCCTGGCTTCAGCTTGCCCTGGTGGCACGCCATGCAGCCGATCTCGGGGTTCTTCACGCCGGCGAAGTGCTTGTTGATGGCGCCCACCATGCCGCGCATGCGGCGGCCGGCGCCCTTCATGGGGTTGTCGTCCGAGCCCCAGTTGTTCGGGTCGTGACAGAACGAGCAACCGACGCCGAGCGATGCGGTGAACACGCCCATCTGCAGCGCGAGGGAGGTGTCGCCGTTGAACGCAGCCTCATAGCGCTTCGCGTCGCGCTCCCATTGCTCCTGCGTGATCTTCGGAGGAGTGAGCTTCCCCTGGTGGCAGGTGTTGCAGGTGATGCCGCCGTAGTTCTTCAGCGCGCCCGCGTTCAGGTCGTTCACCATGCGCGACATGCGATACGCAAGGTCGAATGTGGGCAGGTACGCGAGGTCCCACTGCCCATCGAGGTGACAGTGCGTGCACTCCACCCCGAGCGCGTTCGACCACTCCTGCATCCGCGCCTGCACATCCTCCTGCGCGTGAAGGGTGGTGAGGGACGCGGCGAAGAGACCGAGGACGAGCACGAACACGGGGGACCGGCGCATGTGTGACAGCGTATCGCAGCCGTGCGGGCCGGCGCCAACGGCCAGGCTCGCGATCCAGTCCGCACGCCAGGGTGCAGAATCCGCACGCTGAGGTGAGACTTCCGAGTGCAGCAACTGCCATTCAACGAGCCGCTCGAGGCGTTGTGTGGCCATGTTGACCGTGGCACAGCCTTCGCAGCATCCAGGGGCTCATGTCGGAACAGTCCAGCTCGACTCGGCCGCAGCCGCCGAAGCTGCTCGACCAGCTGCGTGCCGCGGTCCGGCTCCGCCACTACAGTCCGAGGACCGGGGAGGCCTATGCCGGCTGGGCACGCCGCTTCATCGTGTTCCACGGCAAGCGTCATCCCCGCGCGCTGGGTGCGGCCGAGGTCACGGCCTTCCTGTCGCACCTGGCGGCGCAGGGGGCCAGTGCCTCGACGCAGAACCAGGCGCTCAGCGCGATTCTCTTCCTGTATCAGGCCGTGCTGGGCCAGCAGCTGCCATGGATGCACGACATCGTGCGGGCGCAGCGCCCGGCCCGGCTGCCGACGATCCTGTCGCGTGACGAGGTGGCGCGTGTGCTGGGGCGGTTGAGGGGTGTGGTGTGGCTGATGGCGTCGCTGATGTACGGTGGTGGCCTCCGGCTGCTCGAGTGCGTGGAGCTGCGGGTGAAGGACCTGCACTTCGAGCGAGGCGAGGTGCTGGTGCGAGATGGCAAGGGGGGCAAGGATCGCGTGACGATGCTGCCCGGTGCGTTACGCGAGCCCCTTCAAGATCACCTGCGAGAGCGGAAGGCCCTGCACGACGCGGACCTCATGGCGGGCCGTGGCGCGGTGGCCCTGCCGGGCGACCTCCGCGCGAAGTATCCCAACGCGGGGCTGGAGTGGGGGTGGCAGTGGGTCTTTCCAGCGACGCGGTTCTACCGCGATGCGCAAACGGGCGAGCGGAGGCGCCACCACCTGCACGAATCAGTCGTGCAGCGGGCGGTGAAGGCCGCGGCGCGAGAGGCGGGCGTGGCGCGGCCGGCCAGCTGCCATACGCTGCGGCATTCCTTCGCGACGCACCTGTTGGAGGCTGGGTACGACATCCGGACGATTCAGGAGCTGCTCGGGCACCGCGACGTGAGCACGACGATGATCTACACGCACGTGCTGAACCAGGGAGGGCGAGGGGTGAAGAGCCCGCTGGATCAGCTCGGGACCGGCGGGAAGGGATGAGCGAGATAGGCAGTTCAGCCTCGCACGGATATCGAACTACGCCGGTCGGCCTATTTCCCCGTCGCCACGCGGGCTGTGCGCCGCCAAGTCATTCTCCTGGCGGCGGTTGGCCTGGCGTTGACCGCCACATACCAGACGGCTAGACTGCGGTTGAAACGGAGCAGTCGGGCTACGGAGTTCTGCCGACTAATCGTTAG
>DAIRFN010000024.1:0-28112 GCA_036795065.1 Vicinamibacterales bacterium | reverse complement strand
CGCGAATGAAGGCCTGCGCGCGCGGGTCGATCTCTTCTTCGCGCACCACGTGCACGCGCCGACGTCCCTCGGTCGCGCCGAGCTGCGCGCCGAGTTCCCAGGCGCCGATGTGCGCGGTGACGAGGATGGCGCCCCGGCCTCCCGCCGTCGCCGCACGCCAGTGTTCCTCGCCCTCGAGTGTGAAATGCATCTGCTCCGGCAGCGCAGACCGTCGATAGCGGTCGGTCTGGCACCAGGCGAACGCGTGCAAGGTGCGATAGGCGCGACGCCAACCCGCCCACACGCCTGCGCGTCCCTCCACCGGCTCGAGGTTCGAGATGATGGCGGATCGAATGCGCCCGAGAACGAGGAAGAAGAACGTGGTGAAGAGGACGAGGCCAAGGCGCATGGCCCACCACGGCAGGGCGGTTGCGCCGAAGTAGTGAAACCGGTACCAGAACACGCCCGTGACGTGGAACCGGCCGAACAGCCGGTGCGTGATCCCGAGCGCGGGACCGTGTGCCGGCCCGGTCCGTGCGGCGCTCGCTCCCGCTTCAGGCACAGCTTCCAGCATCGACGACAATCGCCTGGCCCGTGATGGCGGCCGCACGGTCGGAGAGAAGGAAGGCGACGAGATGGGCCACATCGGCGGCCGACGTGCCGCGCGGCAGGCATTCGTGCGCGCGCAGGCCCCGCACCGTGCCCTCGGGCAGCTCGGCCGTCATGTCGGTTGCCACGTACCCGGGCAGCACCGCGTTGACCCGGATGTTCCGCCGGCCCACCTCGCGCGCCAGCGCGCGCGTCAGGCCGAGCAGCGCCGCCTTCGTCGCCGCGTACGCCGCCTGTCCGGGCACGCCCGCAATCGCCCCGAGTGACGACACGTTGACGATCGCCCCGCGACGGCGGTGAACCATGCCGGGCAGTACCGCCCGGCAGCAGCGGAACGCCCCGGACTGGTTGACCTCGACCAGGGTGTCCCAGTCGCGATCGGAGGTCATCGCGAGCAGCGCGTCGTGGCGCATCCCCGCGTTGTTGACGAGAGCGTCAATCGGGCCGAGTGCCGCCTCGATGTCGCGAACGAGGGCGTCCGGCCGGGCTCGATCCGTCAGGTCCAGGACGAACCCGCGCCCGCGGCCACCCGATGCCTCTTCGACCTGTCGGGCGGCTTCGGCGTCGGTCCTGTAAGTGAACGCCACCATCCAGCCATCATCGACCAGTCGTTCGACAATGGCGCGACCGATGCCGCGCGATCCGCCGGTCACCAGCACCACGGGCGCGCTCATGCCACCGGCCCCAGTCGCGCCCGAGCCACGGCCACGGCGATGCGGGTGCTGTCGATCACCGGTCGATAGTGGCTCGTGGATCGTCCATCGGCACGTCCCAGGCGGATGGGCGTGGTCCGCACGCAAAGCCCGGCCCGGACCGAGCGCACCACCACGACGCTCTCGGCCTCGAAACGGCCGCGCATGCCGCCCAGCCGTTCGATCAGGCGGCGGGAGTAGTAGCGGAAGCCCGTCTGTACATCGCTCAACGCCTGGCCGGCCGCCCAGGAGATCGCCCGCGATGACAGGCGGTTACTGCTCCGCCGAATGCTGCTCATCTCGGCGAAGAGATGGTCACGCGTCCCGAGCACCAGGTCGGACTCGGGCGCCAGCGCCAGCAACCGCGGTATCTCCGCGGGCAGGTGCTGGCCGTCGGCATCGAGGGTGACCACCCCAGAGAAGTCACGCGCGAGGACGATTTCGAAGGCCGTGCCAATCGCGGTGCCCTTGCCACGGTTGACCGGCAGCACGCACACTTCGGCGCCGGCGTCCCTGGCCCGATCGGCGGTGCCGTCCCGCGAGCCATCGTCCACGACCATCACATCGGGCAGCACCTCGAGCGTGGCGCGCACGACAGCCCCTACGGAGCTGGCGGCGTTGTAGGCGGGAATGATAGCGGCGATGCGCATCACGCGCGGTCCAGCAGCAGCCATGCGGCCGATCCGCCCGAGGCGCAGGTGGTGACGAGGCTGGGCGACGCCGGTGGCAACGACCCGCCTGCATGCGGGCGCACTCCGATCTCCGGATCCTCGTCGGTGAAGCCGGGTGTTGGGCCGAACGTCCCCCCGGCAGCGGCAAGTACGGCCGACGCCACGAACCCGCCGCCGTACTGACCGACGAAGGCCTTCGGCGTGAGCACCGGCGGCAACTCCTCGTCGCCCCACAGACGGCGCAGTGTCAGCCCTTCGAGCCGGTCGCCTGCGACCGAGCCCGAGGCGCCGCACACCACGTGCGTGATCGTGCAGGCGGCCACCCCGGCCCTTGCCAGCGTCCGTGCGAGGGCCGCAGCGAGGGTCTGGTGGCCAGTTCCCCACCCGATGCGTGGAGCCGTCGTGTCGAAGCCACTGCCGAAGGCGCGAAGTCGGGCCCGAGCCTGGACCCCTCGTGCTCGAGCCTGGTCCGCTCGCTCGAGGACCAGGACAACCGCGCCCTCCGCGGCGACAAAGCCCATGCGGCGGCGGTCGAACGGACGCGCGACCTCGTGCATACCATTGCCAGGACGGGCCAAGGCGCCAAAGCGGTCCAGCAGCGCATGGAGCACCGGCGGCATCTGGTCCACGCTTCCGGCGATGACACAGTCGCATCGTCCCGACGTGATCAGGGCCGCACCACGTCCCAACGCCGTCAGGGCCCCAGCCTCGCGCTGCACGATGGTCAGGTTCGGCCCCCGGGCCCTCGTGTCGATGGCCACCTGTCCCGCCGCCGCGTTGGCCACGCTTTCGGCGAACACGAACGGCGAGGCGCCCTGCGGCCCCTCGAGCCGCACGGCCTCGAGGATCTGCTCAGTGCTCTCCACGGCGCCGAAGGCCGTCGACATCACGATACCCGTCCTCGGCCCTTCGACCTTGCCAGCCAGCCCGGCCTCGGCCAGCGCCATTCGCGCGGCGGCCACCGCCAGCCTGGATGGGCGGCTCATGCGACGGGCCACGCCCGGTGGCACCCAAGTCGACAGGTCCAGATCCCCGGTGAGGACCGCGCGCCGCGCCGAATCCGCCAGGTGATACCCCTTGCTGCGGTCGACGGCCGTCGCCGGCATCTCCGCGCCGCTCAAGGTACGGGCCAGGGCGTCGACCCCGCCATCGGGGCCAGACACGACACCAAGGCCCGTGATCACGATGCCAACGCCGGGGGTACGCATCATGAATCCCAGCGTCCGAGGATCACGGCGGCGTTTGCGCCCCCGAATCCCAGGCTGAGGGAAATGGCGGTCCGTAGAGAGGGCATGGCGCGTGGCGCGCCATGCACCAGGTCGATGGCCAGAGCAGGATCGGAAGGGTCGTCACCCGGCGCGGGGTGGAGCTGCCCATCGACCAGCGCGAGGGTCATGGCGACGGCCTCGATGGCGCCAGCGGCGCCGAGCAGGTGCCCGATGACGCCCTTGGTGGCCTCGACGGGCATCCGGGCGCTCCGGGCGCCGAAGCACCGTGCCAGCGTGGCCCGCTCCGCAGCGTCGTTGAGCGGCGTGCCGGTGCCGTGGGCATTGACGTAGTCGACGTCCGAGCAGTCGAGGCCCGCATCGGCCAGCGCGGCCTCGACGGCGGCGGCAGCCCACACGCCCTCGGCGTGCGGCGCGGTCATGTGCGTGGCATCGCACGAGGCCCCGGTGCCGAGCACCTCGACCAGGGGCGTCGCGCCCCGTGCCACGGCGTGGTCGGCGCGCTCGAGGACGAGGACAGCGCCGCCTTCGCCCAATGAGAGGCCTTCTCGGGCCGAACGAAACGGTCGGCACGGCTGTTCGTCCACGGCGCGCAGGGCATTGAAGCCCGTGTAGGTGGTCACGGCGAGGCAGTCCGCGCCGCCGGCGAGCGCGATGTCCACCTCGCCGCAGCGCACCGCCTCGAGCGCCTGCTGGATGGCCAGGGCACCCGAGGCGCAGGCCGACGACACGGTCTCGACCGGCCCCTCCACGCCAAGATGGCGGGCCACGGTCTCGGCCGGTGCACTGATGTGGTGCGAGGCCAGCAGGGAGCGCCGAGGGCGGCCGCCCAGTCGGACCAACTCGTCGTAGTAGGCCTCGGTCTCGAACAGCCCACCGGTGCTGCTGCCGAAGAAGACGCCGGCCGAACGGCCCGCGAGCGGCGTTTCGAGCCCGGCCTGCTCGACGGCCTCCAGCGCCGAGTGGAGCGCGAAGCGATCGCTGTTGGAAAGCCGCGCCCAGCCCGCACACCGCGGAGGGCCTGGCGGCGCCTGGCCAGCGAGGTGCGTGCGTTGCGCGTCGCTGGGGAACCGGTTGAATGGACCGATCGCCGTCCGTCCAGACCGCGCGGCGTGTCGGAACGAGGCCACGCCCCACCCGGCCGCCGTCACGGCGCCCACGCCGCTGACGACGACACGCGGTCGGGCCAATCGCAGCCTAGGCCCCCTTCCGCTCTCGGCCACTGGCCTCCCTCTCGAGCGCGACGAGGACGAACTTCGCGAGGCTCTCGACCGATCGGAAGACTTCCTTGTCCACTTCGTGGCTCTTGATGCTGATGCCGAATTCCTTCTCGATGCCAACCACGAGCTCGAGCGCGTCGACCGAATCGAGGCCCAGGCCATCGCCGAACAACGGCGTGTCGTCGCCAATTCGATCTGGCGTCAGGCCCTCGAGCCGCAACCGTTCGACGATCAGGCGCTTCAGTTCCTGCCGCATCTCGCGCTCACCCAACATCGTGCAGTGTCCTTGGTTCCGCAGAAACGGGAACAGTATGCCGTGGCGCAAGGGCCCATACCCGCTGCACGGCGACCAGGAAGAAAAACAACCGCAGCCGCAGCCTGGTTGCCAGCGACGGACGCCAGTTGCCCGCGAGCACGGAGAGTACCGCCTCGTACATGCCCAACGGGGCCGACGGGCTGAACCACAGGTCGCGGAACGCGGGATCGTAGAACCCGACCACGAAGCGCCGAAAGTGATGATACCTCCGGGAGACCCGACGCTCGTAGGCAGCGAAGCTCGAGGCGCTCAGGTCCGCTCGCCGCAAGCCGTCGCCAATGGCCTCCGCCGCCTCGATGCCTGACTGCATGGCGAGCAGTACGCCGGTCGAGAAGATCGGATCGAGGAAGGCACCGGCATCGCCCACGAGCACCCAGCGATCGCCGCCCAGACGGCTGTGCACGTACGAGTAGTCGGCCTCGAAGCGCGCGGCCGTGATCGGCCGGGCCGTGGCCAGCAGGCGGGCGGCCTCCGGGGTCTCGGCGACCATGCGTGCCAGCGCCTCGTCCGCGGTCCGCCCGGCGTCCGCGTGGTACGAGGCCTTCGGGACGACGACTCCCACGCTCATGATCGTGTCGGTGATCGGAATGAACCAGAACCACCCGTGATCGGGCCGCGTCACCATCCGGATGTCGCCAGCACGACGCCCCTCGCTTCTCGGCACGCCCTCGTACTGGCGGTGGATGGAGATGTTCTGCAGAAGGGGATCCTTCTTGCGCTCGCCGAAGCGCTTCGCCAGGAATCCGTTGCGGCCCGAGGCGTCGATCACGGCGCCGGCCTTCACCTTGAATGGTGCGCCTGGGCCGGCAATCGCCACCGTCACGCCCTCGGCGTCGAACGCGACGTCCTCTGCGCGATGGCCCTGGCGGACGTCGGCTCCGCACTCCGCCGCGTGCTCGAGCAGGAGTTGGTCGAACCGATGCCGCGGCACCTGCCATGTCTGCGGTTGCGGTACTTCCACTGCGCGCGAGAAGTCGGCGTATTGGCTCCACTCGCCTTCAGCGGTTGTGAAGCTCGCACCCCACTTGCGCACGAATCCCGCCGACGCGACCTTCTCGGTCGCGCCGATTTCGTGAAGGATGCCATTAATCCAGGGGAGCTGCGACTCGCCGATGTGAAAGCGAGGGAAATGCTCCCGCTCGACGACGAGGACGGAATGACCTCTACGCGCGAGACGGGATGCAGCGGCCGAGCCCGCGGGACCGCCACCCACGACGATCACGTCGAAGTCCCATCCAGCTGTCATTTGTGAAATCAGGAGGAAAAACGCGCATAGTATACGCAATGCCGACAGGCACTTCAAGAAACTGGCCAGGGTTCCAAGGACGCGACGACGGCATCGCGCGCGCCTTCACCCGTCTCGTTTCGAGACGCCCCGATGACACTCTTGTCATCGGACCCGCGGCGCGCGCCACCGTCAGCGACATCGACCGTCTCGCGAAAGCGCTCGAAGTCCGCATCCGGACACTCAAGCTCGCCACACACGGCATCGTCGGCCTGGCCGCGCCGAACGGACCTGCATTCCTGGCCGGACTAGTGGCCCTACGCCGGACGGGCCACACCGTGCTGCTACTCGATCACCTCGCGCCGGCCCGTGATCGTGACCGGGCCATCACCGCGATGGGCGCGTGCGCTGTGCTGGAGACCAGCGAGGCATGGCCTTCCTCCGAGGCCGCCGTGCGGTTGTTCGCAACCACCCACGCGCACTCGGCAGCGCCACCGGGCACGGCGGTCATCAAGCTCACGTCCGGCTCCACCGGCCTGCCGAGGGGCGTTGCCATGACGGCCGATCACGTGCTGTCCGACGAGTCCGCCCTCGCGTCGACCATGGGGCTGACCGATCGGGATCGGCTGCTTGCGATGGTCCCGATGTCGCACTCGTACGGGTTCACGACGCTCGCCCTGTCTGCGATCGTGCGCGGCCTCACCCTGATCAGTCCCGGCGACCTCGGGCCATTGGCGGCTGTCATTGCTGCGCGCAGCCATGGCGCCACCATCATGCCAACCGTGCCCGCCTATATCCAGGCCCTGCTGCGGCTGTCACAGCCCCCGCCCTGGCCGACCAGCCTGCGGCGGGTGATCACGGCGGGCGCCATGCTGACACCGTCAACCGCCCGGGCGTACCGTCGGCGGTACGGCCGGCCGATTCACGTGTTCTACGGATCCAGCGAGTGCGGCGGCATCTGTTACGACCGCGAGGGGGATGCCGCCGAGCGAGGCACGGTCGGGTCTCCAGTCGACGGGGTGAATATCACGCTCGTGCCTACGTGTGAGGCAGACGGAGAAGGACTGGTCAGTGTCACGTCTCCCGGCGTCGGAGCCACGTACGTGCCGGACGCCGATCGGCGGCTCAGCGCCGGCACGTTCGAAACCAGCGACGTCGCGGCCTGGCAGGCCTGCGAGCTGGCCCTGCGACGCCGCGCTGACCGCGTGATCAACGTCCGCGGCCGCAAGGTCGATCCCACGGAAGTCGAGCGCGTGCTGGCCGCACTCGACGGCGTGGAGGATGTGGTGGTAACGCCGACCTCCGCAGCGGACTCGGGGGACACGGTCGTCCGTGCCATCGTCGCCTGTCCGGCCCGCCCGCTCGCGTACGAAACGATTGCTCGCTGGTGCCAGGAGCGATTGGCCGACCACAAGGTGCCTCGCAGCATCGTCATCGTCGACGAGATCCCGCGCACCATGCGGGGCAAGGTCGATCACGGGGCGCTCGCTGTGCTGGCGGCTCCCGAGAGCGCCACCGGTCGTGGGGATGCCTAGCCTGGCGCAGTCGATCCGGCGCGCGCCGCCGCTGCTGCGGGCCAGCCTGGGCGTCCATGGGCTCGCCCTGGGCGCTCTCATCACGGCCCCGCAGTCCGGGCGCCTTGTGATCACGACGCTGGTGGCGAATCACCTGGTGATCGGTACGGCAGGCCTCTTCCCCCGCTGCGGCTGGCTGGGGCCGAACCTCAGCCGGCTGCCGCCCGACCGCAAGGGCACGATCTCGCTGACGTTCGACGACGGCCCGGATCCGGAGGTGACGCCCCTCGTCCTGTCGTTGCTCGACCAGGCGGGCCAGCGCGCCACCTTCTTCTGCGTCGGCACGCGTGCCGAGGCCCACGGGGACATCGTCGCCGAGATCCGCAGGCGTGGACACGGTGTCGAGAACCATTCTTACAGCCATCCAAACGGCTTTGCCCTGCGCGGCCCTCGCGGCCTGGCCGAAGAGGTGCAGCACGCCCAGTCGGCGCTCGCGCACCTGGCGGGCGTTCGGCCCACCCTGTTTCGGGCACCCGCGGGCATCCAGAACCCGTGGCTCTCCGGCGTCCTCACCGATGCGGGCCTGTCACTGGTATCGTGGACCAGGCGCGGTTTTGACACGGTGAGCCGCGACGGTGCGCGCGTGGCGGCGCGCCTGGTGGGCCCCGGACTCGCCTCGGGTGACATCCTGCTCCTGCACGACGGCGCCCCCGCACGCGACCGAAGCGGCCGTCCCGTCGTTCTCGAAGCACTCCCGCGGGTGCTCGACGCCATAGCCCGAGCGGGTCTGCGATCCGAGGCATTACATACCGCCCTCGGGCGTGCCCACTCGTCGTCTACGTCCTGACGCCGATGAACTCGCTCAGGATGCCGCCGCTGACCTTGCGCGTCGCGTCGGCGAACCCGCATTCGCGGAGCGCCGAGAGGATGACGTCAGGGGGCACGCAGTTGTCGATGGTGTCCCAGAAGTACTCCATCATCCTCCGCGCGGCGGCCCGGCCGGTGGTGATGTATGCGACCTTAGGCACGAGTGTTCCCAAGTAGAACCTGTTGAGCCGGCGCGCCCAGGCCGACCGCGGCTGGGTGAGCTCCAGTACGAGTAGCCGCCCTCCGGGCTTCAGGACGCGACGGTACTCCGCGAAGAGGGCCCGGAGATCGTTCACGTGGCGCAAACCGTACCCCATGCTCACCATGTCGAAGCTGGCGTCGGCAAACGGCAGCGACTCGCCCCGCGCCTGGATGAGGGGAGAACGCGCGGCCTTTCGGCACTCGGCCAGCATCCCGCGGCTCGGATCGAGCCCAATGGCGAGGCCACGGTTCCCGGTGATGCTCTCAGCGGAGCGGAGCACCAGGCCCGTCCCCGTCGCCACGTCCAGGATCCGCGCGCGCTCGACGAGCCCCGCCGCCACGAGCGCTTGCGCCCGATACCGTTCGCCCGTACCCAGTGACATGACCGCGCAGACCCATTCGTAGTACGGCGCGCCGTCATCGAACAGGTGACTGACGGCCTCCGGGCGCTGATCGTCGTTTGCGTAGTAGCGGCCGAGCGTGGGGTGTGGACGAAGTGGTGTGGTGCTCACAGCGGTTTCAGGACCTGTAGTTGAAAGACGATCGACCCTGGCTCGGAGTAGCGTGACGGCAGGAAGCTCTTTCCGATGTCGCCGCGCAGCATGGTGTTTCGCGGGCCCCGGAGGTTGAAGGCCAGTCCGATGCCAGTGACCGGCTGCCAGTCCGGCAGCACGCTGCGATCGCGGCCCATCGCCTGATCGAGGTAGAGATCGAGGCGGTAGACATCGAACAGGTTGAATGAGTACGCCCCGCGGATCATGCCGAGCTCCTCGAACCGCACCCCAGCGGATGGCACGCCACGCATGCGGTTCTCGTCGAAGAACCCAAATTGGTACTTGCTGAACCGATCGAGGTCACGGCCACCATAGTACGCGCCGTTGAAGGTGAATTTGTGTACCCCCGTGAAGAACACCTTCGTTGCGCTGACCGAGTACTTGGCATAGTCCCGGTGCGAGGGGTCGTAGTCGCCGGCCGTTCCCCACGCCTGCCATCGGGCGCGGCGGTATCCCGCCCAGCTCGCGGTCACAGAGTACGCATTCTGCTTCCACTCCCAGGCGAGCCCGACCCCGTTCGTCACGGTGGACGCGGGCGGGGCAAAGGTCGCGGAGGTCGTATCCTCGGTCGAATACCAGTCGTAGCGAAACTGATAACTTCCGACCAAGCGGTTGAACTCCGCGAACCGCCAGCCCACGTTGGTGCCGGTCGTGAACGGCAGGGTGCGCACGCGCTCGCCTGGCCGCTCGCCCTGCGAGTCGTATGTGCGGTCGCTGCCCGGCACGGCAATCGCAAACAGGTCGAGGCTCCCGTCCACGGACTTGCCGACCAGGTGCGGGCGCTGCAGGTTCACGAGCGCCAGCACGCCGCCGAAGGTCACAGCCAGCTGGTTGTCCTTCCCCATGAACTCGAAGTCCAGGTAGTTGAGCCCGCCGAGTGGCAGCGGGAAATCGTAGGCGGGATCGTAGGTCACCCCCAGCAGGAGCGCGGTGGCCGTGGTGGTCGTGTTCGTATCCACCACCCGAGCGCCGTCCCGTTTCACCAGGTAGCGCACGCCCTGATCCGTGTCACGGTACATGACGTGATCACCGGCGCGTGCCGCCTGCCGCCTGGCGTCGAAATCGACCGGATTGATCTGGAAATCGCCGAACAGGACCTCGCGCTCGAGCAGCAAGTTGCGTCCGGCGATGAGAATGCTCTGGCGGCCCACGAACCGCGTCAGGAGGACCACGGGACGTCCGTCGACCGTCCCGGCCTCCGTGAAGTGCTGGATCTCCTCGCTCGACAGCACCGGCGCGGACAGAGAGGTCTGGACCGTCTGCACCTTCACCGTCCGGAAGGTAACTCGATCAATCCACACGGTCCCACGATAGAGCGAGCGTGCGACATCCACCGGATCGAAGCGGATGACGAATGCCTGACGTCCATCAACCTGCTCGACCCCCTCGAGGCGATATCGATAGTCGGACGTCAGCCGGAGATCAAGGGGGAGCGACAACACTTTCTCCGCCTGCAGCAACGGGAACGGCGGCCGGTCTGCCCCCCACGGCGTCCCGTTGAGGCGGAAGCTTCGCTCCTCGAACTCCGTGCGGCTCCCCTCCACGAAGAACGTGTTCTCGGTGACCACGTCGAAGGCGAGGTCCGCGGCTGTGGCTCGGAAGTGGTGCTCCATTGTCGCGTCGGCGATGTATGTGGACACGAGCGCGTCCTGGGCACCCTGAACCTGCTGGTGGCGGGAAATGATCTCGGCCAGGCTGGGCAGCACCGGGGAAGACACCTCCGACATCTCCGTGTAACTGCTCCGGTCGCCCGTGTTCCAGTCGATGACAACAGGCCGACCGGCGGCCGGCAGGCCGACGGTCGTCACGCGTGTCGCCGGGTCGTGCGTCCAGGAGTCGGCGGGCCGGCGAGTCCCGGCGAGGACGTCGACGACGACCGGTCGGACGCCGGTCGGGTCGGTCAGGCGGAGCTCGAGGGGACCGTCGCTGGCCGTATAGACGAAGTAGTTGGTCAGGCTTCGCATCCCGAACACCAGCCGGTGTGAGACACGACTCGTCACGTCGTCGCCCAGGCGAGTCAACCGGAGCCCGACCTGCGGCTCATCAATCGAGACCATCGGCTGACCCAGCATCTCCCGCAGGAGCATCACGACCGGCATCGTCGCGGCAGCGACGGCTGGAGTCGCAGCATACGTCACCGCCTTGAAGGGCGAGCCCAGGGTATCCAGATAGTGGGTCAGGAGCTGCCCAGCCGCGGCGGATGCGTCGTCTCCGAGCGCCGCGCCCAGCACGAGCAGCGAGGCGCCGGGGTCGCGCCGCTCGATCAGCAACAGGACCACGCTCGACGTACTGCCAGCTGCAAGTCCAACGGCATCGACGTAGGCCGCGACGTCCTCGGCATAGAGGGCTTCGAGGTATGCGTCGTCGGCGTCACTGATGCCACCGAGTATGGCAATGGCACCATCGTCGCCGGACCGGAGGTCCACGACGGTGGTCTTCAGGAGGAACGCGAATTGCGGCGCCGGAGGGCGGGCCCCGGCCGGGGGGACGTTGACGACGTATCCCCGCACGCTGGTGCGGTAGCGGGCCGCGACAGCGCGAAGATACCGGGTCCGCTCGGCGAGCCGATCGAGCGGGGGGACCTCGTCGCCCAGGTCGAGATACACGGATACACCTGTGATGGCGCCGTAGGCCGCAACACGGGCATCGAGGGCATCGAAGTCGTACGAGCCTGGCTGGCGCTCCACAGCATCGTGAGGTACGTGGAGGCGCACATTGAGCGACCGTGGGAATAGTTCGCGCGGCGTGACGCCCATCGCCTGTGCAAGCACGGGAGGGCCGGTCAACGCCTCGTCGAAGCCGATTCCCTCGAGCGAGACCGGCTGCGCCCACGCCAACTCGCCCTGCAACAGAAGGCCTCCCACCAGCAGCCAGCAGAGCCGGGCTCGGCTCAATGACCACTCCCGCAGGACCCAAGCATGGCGACGCCTTCGATTTCGATGAGCAGCTCACGCCGGCAAAGGGGCGCCAGCCGAAGCTCGATTCGGCAGGCGCGCGAGAACATCGCGCCAACGATCGAGGCAACGGCGGCGTGATCCCCGACGCGCCTGTAGTAGGCCCTCACCTCTCGGAAATGCGTCAGCGTCGCGGCCATGTCCAGCACCGAGGGCGGATCGACGAGGGGCCGTCCCTCTGCAGCCGCCACCAGAGAGGTGAGGTTCCTGAACGTCTCCCCAGCCTGTCGATCCATGTCGTCGGGGTGGCGCGACTCCTCTCCCGTGATGCTGGCCGTTCCCCCGACGAGCAGGACACGCTCCCCCGCCTCTCCTCGAACGACGGTCGCACGCGCGAAGCACGGTGGCAATGGGCCAAAGCGGCGCGAGTAGTGATAGGCGGGCCGCTGGCGAGGGTTCTCGACGTGCTGTCCAGGCTGCACACCGGCCAGGCAGGCGATCATCAGGCGGTCACCATCGATGCCGACGCCTGACGCCGTCGGAACGGACTGGTCGAACTGCGACGGCGTGCCGAGTCTCGAGGAGAACGCGGAATGGCGACCCGCGTTGAAGGCCATGTAGCGGTCCAGTCCGGTGCCAAGGTCGTCGTGAATACCCGGCACGAACGCCCAAAACCGCACGGGATGCCGCCAAGGGCCGTCGTCAATCTGACCGAACACGTCGCGATAGGCCTCGGTCACTGCGTCCTGCAGGGTCGAGAAATCCATGGCGTTTGCCCCGTCAAGCGCCGCCGTGTAACAGCGAAACAGTCCGCCATCTCGGGCCACCCATTCTCCGACCCACGGCGGGACAGGCACATCCAGGGAGGAACAGAGGGATCGGGAGTGCCCCAAGGGCGAGGGGTGACGGCCGGTCACGGTCGCTAAAATCGCACACAACCGCGGCGCTACGCAACGGCCTCGCCCGGCCGTCACCCCACCGGTTGAGCGGCTACGGTATCCGGTGCGGCCCGGGGAACAGCCTCCGCGTGGTTATCGGGGACCCAGAGTCTTCGTGGCCTTCCTCGTGGGCTTCGTGCCCGCGTGTTCCCGTGACGCGCTAGTTCGGGACCTGGAGCTCCGGCATCGGCGGCGCTGAGAACAGCCGACGCGTGGGCGGGGCGATCATCCGCACCCACTTCTCCGCGCGTGACACGCGGGCGCTGTCGGTGGCGATCCCGGTGTTGGCGTACATCTGCCGGTACAGCTTCGACACCAGCACGAAGGCCATGCGCGCACGCAGCGTCTTGACGCACTTCGAGCGCTGCCAGATCTTCGGCAGGCTGTAGAACTCGTCCCACACCTTCTGCGTGCGGGCGCGAATCTCGTCCGGCGACATCAGCGGGTGGGGCGTGTAGACCTTCGGGCGCACGGCCTGGGGAATGAGCCAGTGCCGGGTGATGGGGATGCCGTTGACGCGCCTCGGGTCGGACGCCATCTCGCGCTCCCACTTCTCGAAGTCCACCGTGCCCGGGAACGGCGTCAGCATCACGAACTGCGCGAAGGTGATGTCGGCCTTCTCGGCCAGCGCCTCGGTGGCCTTGAAGGTCTCGGGGGTATCGCTCGGCAGGCCGAAGATGAACGACCCGAGAACGTGCACGCCGTGCTCGCGGAACACCTTGAGGCGGGCGGCGAGCGCATCACCGTGCAGGTTGAAGTCCTTGTAGACGTCCTTCAGGCCCTCGGGCGTCACCGACTCCACGCCTACCAGCGCGCCTTTGATGTTGGCGCGGCGCATGGCATCGAGGAACTCGGGATCCTCGGCCGCCTCCATGGTGATTTGCGTGAAGAACACCATGTCGCGGGGCAGTTTCTCGAGGCGGGCCATCAGCTCGAAGCGCTCGTCGCGGATGGCCTTCAGGCGCTCGTAGCCGGACTTGTCGGTGCGCCGGTCGGCCATCTTCAGGTCGTTGAGCGCCACGGGATAGAAGTTGTCGTCGGCCAGCGCGATGAAGCGGAAGCCCTTCCGCCGCAGCTCGACGATTTCCTCGACAATGGCGTCGGTCGCGCGGACGCGCGGCTTCTGCCCGTCGGTGCGCCACACCGAGCAGAACGAGCAGTGCTTCGGACAGCCGCGGACGGTCTGCACCGAGGCCCACATGTACTTGTCGCGGGGCAGCAGGTCCCAGCGTGCTTTCGACAGATACTCGCCCTCGACGCGGCCGCCTTCGTAGATCCGATCCGGCGTGCCCTCGAGACACGTCTCGATGACGCGGCCCCACACCATGTCGCCGTCGCCCTTGACGACGGTGGTGGCGCCACCCATCTCGTGCGCTTCTTCGGGAAAGAGCGTGGCGTGGATGCCGCCGAAGACGACGTGCGCGCCACGTTCGCGCGCGAGCCGGCCGATTTCGTACCCGCGCACGGCGTTGCCGCTGTGAATCCCGATCCCCACGACATCGCCGGCCTGAATGGTGTCGATGTCGAGGGGCTCAAGTGTCTCGTCCGTGATGACGGGATCGCCGAATGCGGCGGGCGTTGCCGCCGCCAGTACGTACAGCCACCGGGGGGTGATGACGGCCGTTCCGAACGCCAGATGGCTCGGATTGACCAGGTGCACGCGCATCGATACTCTCCGCTCTTCGACGACTGCCGTCGAGGCTTCCTACGCCTGTTCGTTGTCTTCCTGATCGGTCTCGTCGGGCGGTACTTCGTCGCCCCACGGGTTGGCCTGCGGCCCCGGCACGATGCCGGCGATGTCCGGATCCTCGCCGTGGGAGCCGGCAGGAGCATTCGCACGGCGATGCTTCGCCTCTTCGCGACGCGCTGCCTTTTCCTTCTGCCGCTCGGCTCGCGCACGCTCGCGCTCGCGCTTGCCGCGGCCCATCGGTCCTCGTACGGCCATGGTCCTCCTTGTTGCGGGCTAGCGACCTCTCATCCCGCCTGGCGGCGGGGGTTCAGGCTACCAGCGGGGTTCGCGCCGGCGATTGCCGCCGCCCCCACCGAAACCGCCGCCCCGGCGACCTTCGCCGCCGCCCTCGCCGAACCCGCCGCTGCGGGGCGCCTTCGGGCGCGCCTCGTTGATGGCGAGCGTGCGGCCACCGAGCTGCGTGTTGTTGAGCTGGTCGATCGCCTTTTGCGCACCCTCGTCGCTCGCCATCTCGACGAACGCGAAGCCGCGCGCGCGACCGGTCATCTGGTCCCGCATCACGGTTACCGTTTCCACCGCATCGACCTGGCTGAACAGGTCGTGCAACTCGTCTTCGGTCGTCTGAAACGGCAGGTTACCCACAAACAGCTTGCGTCCCATCACTGCTCCTCTGTCACACCGGCACCCAAACAAAAAAGGGGGCCCAGAAATGAGGGCCCCCCTTTCCGGTGTCTCGTCGTTCCTGTGCACCTACGTTAGCACTATTCCCGGCCCGAACCCTAGCAGCAGGTCTCCGTTACCATCTGCCGATGCTGGACTGGCGGGAGGTCTCCCGGCGACGGGGCGAGGCCGCGGTGACGACCGCAATAGCGGGCCTCGCGCTCGTCGCCCCGCTGCGTCCCGTCTCCACCCCCGAAACCACCATCGGGGTGCTCCTGATGGTCGCCGCCGCCCTCGAGTGGCTGCACGGCCTGCGGCGGCCCACGGCCGCCGAACGTCTCTCCTCCTGGAGGAACGGGGCGGTCACCCTGCTGATGGCGTCGCTCCTGGTGTCGGCGCCCCTCCTGAGCGGCAGCGCCCTGGTGGTGTTCCTGGCCCTCTCGTTCGGGGCCGACGGCGTCACCAACCTCGTGAAGTGGGCCCGGCGGCCCGAGAGCTCGCAGCGGAATCGGCGGCTCGCCACCGCCGCGCTCGATATCGTTTCTGGCCTGGCGATGCTGCTGCTGCTCGGCGCGGACGTGGCGGTGGTGTGGACGGTGGCCATCGCGGCAGCCGTGCGGCTGCTGGAGATCGCCCGCCGCATCGCCACGGCGCGCGTGCTCGTCGCGGACCAGGCGGGGGACTCGCTGATCGAGGCGCTTCAACTGGTCGACGTGCACGAGCTGAAGGCCCTCGGCGACCAGCTCGAGGTGGAGGCGGCGGCGCGCGCGCCGGTGGACCGCGGCTGGGTAGCGGCGTTCCTGGCGACCCTGCTGGCCATCCACGCCGGTCGCATGGGCTCGGACCTGTCGATCGGGGGCGTGCTGGCCCCGGTCGCCGCCGTGGCCGGGGACATCGTGATCGCCATGCTGTTCACCATGGGCGTGGCGCTGCCGTTTCACCTGGTGCTGCAACGCGCCAGCCATCCCATCGAGCGTCGCGCCTGGCGCTGGTGGCTCGGCATGGCCCCAGCCTCGACCTACGGGAGGCTGACGCACCGCGGCGTGCGCGCGCTGCTGCTGTCGCGACTCCGGTCCGAGATGCAGTGGCAGGTGGCCCGCCTCTCGCTGCTGGGCGCGCTCGGCCGCGGCGTCAGGCTCGGCCTCCCTGTCGCGGCCATTGTCGCCGCCACCGTGCCGGTGTGGGGCATGAGCTGGTACTTCGACACGGAGAACTGGGCTGCCGGTCTCTACAACTCGTGGGCCGAGACACGCACCGACCAGTGGCGCGAGGCCATGGCGCGCGCCATCGTCGCCGCGGACCAGGCCGCGGGACGGCCGGCGCCCGACTTCTCGGTCACGCCGCCCGGCCTCGCGGGATCCGAGCCCTTCTCCTTCATCGTCATCGGCGACACCGGCGAGGGCGACGCCTCGCAACACGTGCTGCGGGACCAGTTGCTGTCGCTGGCGGCGCGGGACGACGTGCGGTTCGTCGTCGTGTCGTCGGACGTGGTGTATCCGACCGGCGCGATGCGCGACTACGAGGCCAAGTTCTGGCTTCCGTTCAAGGGCGTGCGAAAGCCCGTGCTGGCGATTCCCGGGAATCACGACTGGTATGACGCGCTCGAGGGCTTCAACGCGACGTTCCTGACGCCCGAGGCCGCGCGGCGCGCGATGGGTGCTCGCGTCAATGCCGACCTGAACATCAGCACCAGCACCGCCGGCCACATCGAGGACCTGATCGGGCAGGCGGCCAGGCTCCGGCGCGAGTACGGCGTGCCCACGGGCTTCCAGCGCGCGCCCTTCTTCGACGTCCAGACCGACGCTTTCGCGCTCATCGCCATCGACACCGGCGTCGTGAAGCGCGTGGACGCCGAGCAGGAGCGCTGGCTCGACGGGGCGCTGGCGCGCGCGCGCGGCAAGATCATCCTCGCGCTGCTCGGACACCCCTTCTATGCGGGCGGGCACGACCAGGCGCGCGAGGCGCCAGACTTCGAACGCCTGCGCGAGAAGCTGCGCGCGGCCGGCGTCGCCATGACGATGGCGGGCGACACCCACGATCTGGAGTACTACGTCGAGTCGCCGTCCATCACGGGCGGGGCGATGCGTCACGTCGTCAATGGCGGGGGCGGCGCCTATCTCAGCTTCGGGACGTCGCTCGCGTTTCCGGCGGACCCCGATGTGGACCAGTGGGCTTTCTATCCCTCCACCGCGGCGGCGGTGGCCAAGATCGACGCGCAGACGCCCTGGTGGAAGCGCCCGGCCTGGTGGTGGACGCGCCAGTTCGGCGCGTGGCCGTTCTCGGCCGAGTGGCTGTCGGCCGCGTTCGACAACAACACGGCACCGTTCTTCCAGAGCTTTGTCGAGGTGCGCGTGGAACACGGACGGCTCATCGTGCGCCCATATGGTGTTCACGGGCGCCTGCGATGGTCGGACCTGGCCGCCTCACCAGCCGCACGCCCCCCCGACACCGACACAGAGTTCGTCGAATGGCCGACGGGGACGGGCCGCAGATAGACGCAGATGACGGGCGGGCCGCAGATGAACGCAGAGACGGCCAGGCCGCAGGTCGGCACGGACGGCAGCAGATGCCGCAGATGTCACTGATTAACACATAGCGCCAGTCTCACGGTCTCATCCCGTCCGTGTCTGCGGCGTCTGCGGCATCTGCGGCCGTGTCTGCGTTCATCTGCGGCCCATCCGCGTCTGCGGGCCCATCCGCGTCTGCGGCCCATCCGCGTCTGCCCCCTCCGTGTCTGCGCGATAGAATGCCCCTCGGTGTCCTGGCTGCTCCCCCTGCACGCAAGCGCGCTCTTTTTTGCGACCGGCCTGTCGATCTGGGCCGCCGTGTTCGCGCGGGCGCGGCGCACCGTCCCGGGAAGTCCCGCGTTCGGCTGGCTGATGCTGGCCGTGGCGCACTGGTGCCTGATGAGCGGGCTCCACACGCTGGCTCCCGATACGGCGTCGCGCATCATCATCGCGAAGGTCCAGTACCTGTCGGTGTCGGGGATTGGCGTGCTCTGGCTGCTCTTCACGAGCGGCTACGCGCGCGTGGCGTGGCCGTCGCACCCGGCCATCCGCACGGCGCTCTGGGCGCTGCCGGTGCTGACGGTCGTCGCGGCCCTCACCAACGAAGCCCACGGGTTCATCTGGCGGGATATCAGTCTCATCACCACGCCGTGGGGTTTCAGGCTCGTGTACCAGCCGGGGCCGTGGTACTGGATCCACGTCGCCTATACCTACGCGCTGGTGCTCATCGGCGCGTGGATGCTGGCCCAGGGCGTGGCACACTTTCCGCCGCCCTATCGGCCCCAGATCGTCGCGGTGGCCCTCGGGCTCGTGGTGCCGATCGTGAGCAACATCGCCTACCTCGCCTACCTGCGGCCGATCGGCGGCTTCGACGTCACGCCGCTCGCGTTCGCGGTCGCGGGGCTGTCGTTCACCTGGGGCCTCTATCGCTACCGGCTGTTCGGCCTCGTCCCGCTCGCGCGCGACATGGTGGTGGACAGCATGGAGGACGGCGTCCTGGTGCTCGACGCCGAGCGCCGCATCATCGACCTCAACCTCGCGGCCGAGCGCCACACCGGCTGCACGGCGGCGTCGGTGGGGCTGGGAATCGCCCAGGCCGTCTCGTGGTGGACCCAGGCCACGGCCGAAGGCCGGGCGTCGGCCGAGCTGCCGGCCGTGGTCAAGGTCGAACCCGGCCCCCGCTTCCTCGAGGTGCGCGTGCTGCCCGTGCGCACGCCCGAGCGGCGGTTCGAGGGCTGGCTGGTCACCGTGCGCGACATCACGTCGCGGCGGCGCGTCGAGGCCGATCGCTACGCACTCGAGCGCCGCGTGCAGGAACAGCAGAAGTCCGAGAGCCTCACGGTGTTCGCCGCCGGCGTGGCGCACGACTTCAACAACCTGCTCACCGGCATCCTCGGCAACGCCGATCTGCTCGCCATGCAGGCGCCGCCCGATTCGGCGCAGCGGCGCACCGCCGAGGCCATTGTCATCGGCTCGCAGCGGGCGGCGGACCTGGTGTCGAAGATGCTCGCGTATGCCGGCGAAGGCCGGGTCGTGTCCGAGCGCGTGGACCTCGACACGCTGGTGCGCGAGATGGTGGACGTGATGTCGGCGTCGGTGTCGAAGCACTGCACGCTGGTCTACAACAGCCCCGGCCCCCTGCCGCCGGTGGACGCCGATCCGACGCAGATCCGACAGGTGGTCCTCAACCTGATCATGAACGCCACGGAGGCCGTGGACGAGGGCGGATTGGTCACCGTGGCGACCGGCCAGGAGTCGCTGGATCGCGAGGTGCTCTCCAAGATGACGTTCGGCAGCGACGCGGAGCCCGGGCGTTACGTCTTCGTCGATGTCGTGGACAACGGCCATGGCATCAGCGAGGAGACGATGGCGCGCATGTTCGATCCGTTCTTCTCCACCAAGGAAACCGGCCGCGGCCTCGGCCTGGCCGCCGTGCGCGGCATCGTGCGCAGCCACCAGGCCGCCCTGCGCGTGACGAGCGCGCCCGGCCAGGGCACGCGCTTCCGCGTGTGGTTGTCGCTCATTCCCGGCCGGCAATCCCGTCCAGCCACGCGGTGATCTCCGCCAGCCGTCCGATGCGCGGACAATCCGCGTCGGGATAGAGCCCCGCCGCGTCGAACAGCACCGCGTGCGCCAGGCCCGCGCGGCGCGCGCCCACGACGTCGACGTGGTAGAGATCGCCGACGTGTGCCGTGCGCTCCGCCGTCGCACCCGAGGCCTCCAGCGCATGGTGGAACAGCTGCGGGTCCGGCTTCTCCACGCCCCACTCGTGCGAGTCGAGCACCACGTCGAACCAGCGCGTCAGATCGAGGCGATCGAACAGGTGCCGCAGCCGGCCATTGGCATTCGACACCACCACCAGGCGCAGCCCTCGCGCCCGAAGGGCCGCGAGCGCCGGCGCCACGTCGCTCTCCACGTGCTCCCACAGGTTCTGCGCGCGGTGATACGCGGCGAGCGTCTCGAGCGCCGCCTCGGTCCGCGGCGATCGCGGAACCCCGACCTGCTCGAGGACGAGGTTGAAGTACATCCATCCGCGCTTCTGGTCATCGGTGGCCCCGACGATGACCGACTGATCCAGCACGCGCATCGCGTGTGGCTCGGCGGCCGCCAGCCGCGCGGCGTCCACCGCAATCCCCTCTTGTGCCAGCGCCTCGCTGACACGCGTCCACGAGGGGTGGACGAGCACGCCGCCGGCATCGACGAACAGGGTATCGAGCATATCGGGAGTCGGGAGTCGGGAGTCGGGAGTCGGGAGCGGTCAGGGACTCTGTCGGGAGCCATGAGCCAGGTGCCGGGCTTGTCCGCCGCAGCCTCGCGAAGGCGGAACACCGGAGAATATAATCGCTCAGGTGAACGACCCGCTGCACATTCCCGTTCGTGAGCACGGTGACGGGTCGTAACCGCGAAGGGCCGCCTATAGTACGGGGAGGCATGTTCCGCCGGTTCATCTCCGCTCTCGCGCTCGTACTGGGGCTGTCCACGCCCGCCTTCGCCTGGGAAGCTCGCATCGTCACCACCGACGGCCGCCCGGTCGCCGGCGCCGTCATCTCGATTCTCGGACGCCCCGGCGAGGCGGTCACAGACGCCGACGGGCGATTCACGTGGCAGCCGGATCCGGCGCCGCCCTTCGAGATCCTGGTCATCCAGTCGAACGGCACCTACATGAAGCCGGCGGTGGTGGAGTCGCTCGGCGAGGGCCCGCAGACCATCACGGTGGAGTCGCTCCTGAGCGAGGCTGTCACGGTGACGGGCTCGGCGCCGGGCATCGAGTCCACGCCCGCCGCCGGCACCACCACGCTGAGCGGGCGCGAGGTGGACGTGCGCCAGCCCACGAACCTGGCGCAGGCCATCGAGAACGTGGCGGGCGTGAACCAGGTGTCCGAAGGGCAGGCGGCCGTGCCCGCGGTGCGCGGCCTGGCGCGCGGGCGCACCCTCATCATCATCGACGGCGCGCGGGTCACCTCCGAGCGGCGCGCGGGGCCGAGCGCGTCGTACATGGATCCCGTCGTCGTGGACAGCGTGGACGTGGCGCGCGGGCCGGGCTCGGTCGCCTACGGGTCCGACGCGTTCGGCGGCGTCATCTCCATCCGCACCAGGCGCGTCACGCCCGGCACGCCGTGGGCCGTCCGCTTCTCCGGCACCGCGGGCACGGGCGTGCCCGACCGGCGGTTGGCGGGCATGATATCGAAGGGCCTCCCCGCGGGCAGCGCGCTGTTTGCCGCACACACGCGCTCCGCGGATGACTGGGACAGCCCCGAAGGCACGGTGTTCAACTCGGGCTTTGCGGACCATGGCTTCCTGGGCCGCGTGGAACAGCAGGTCGGCCGCGGCATGATCAGCGTCGGCTGGCAAAGCGACTTCGGCCGCGACATCGAACGCCCGCGCAACAACTCGCGCACGGTGCGCTTCTACTATCCCTACGAGGACTCGCACCGGTTCACCGCGTCTTACGAGGCGCAGGACATGGGCTTCTTCAGGCGCGTCAGCGTGAACACCTTCCTCGGGGCCTACGATCAGCGCACCGACCAGGATCGCTTTGCCACGGCCACGACGGGTCGGTCCATCGAGCGCGCCGACATCTCGGCGAAGGACTTCGGCGTGCGGGTCTTCGGCGAGAAGCTCCTCGGCGGCGCGCGGCTCGAGCTGGGCCTCGACCTGAACGGCCGCTTCGGCCTCGAGGCCATCGACGACCTCATCACCTACGACCTGGCTGGTCAGATCGCGAGCACCCGGCCGGACGAATCCATCGAAGACGCGCGTCGCACCGACACGGGGCTGTACGTCAACCTCGACACGGCGCTCACCTCCGCCCTGTCGCTGGGCGCGGGCGTGCGCGGCGACTACGTGACCACGACGAACACGGGCGGGTACTTCGGCGACCTGTCCACGACCAACGGCGGCGCGGCGGGCTACCTGGCGCTCACGGCCGGCACGTTCCGCGGCTTCAGCAGCACCGTGCAGGTGGCGCGGGGCTTCCGCGATCCCACGCTGTCGGACCGCTACTACCGCGGCCCCACGGGACGCGGCTTCATCACGGGCAACCCCGACCTGGACCCGGAGACCTCCGTCCAGTTCGACTGGACCCTCCGGTACACGGCGCCGCGCTACCGGGTGGCCGCGTTCTACTACCAGTACCGCATCAACGACCTCATCGAGCGCTACCAGACCAGCATCGACGAGTTCTACTTCCGCAACCGGGGCAGCGCGCGCATCAGGGGCTTCGAGGTCGAGGCGCAGGCCGACCTGGGCGGCGGCTTCTCGGTGGACGTGGCCAGCCAGGTGGCTGAAGGCGTGGCGCTCGACACCGGCTCGTACCTGGACGACATTTCGCCCTTCAACCTCACCACGGTGCTGCGCAAGTCGTTCGGCGCGCGGGCGTTCACGCAGGCGCGCGTCGCGTTCTTCTCGGACGACGACAACGCTGGCCCGACGGAGCGGGCCGTGCCCGGCTACACGCTGCTCGATGCCGCCGCCGGCTACACCGTGGTCCCGCCGCTCGAGATTCGCGTGCAGGCGCGTAACCTGTTGAACGAGACGTACCTCGCCAGCCAGGACGTGCGCGCGGTCCTGGCCGCCGGACGGTCCGCCAGCCTGACCCTCGCGGTCAAGTTCTGAGCGCGCCGGTCGTCACGGCTGGCGCCGCCCTGAGTCACCGGCGCGCATGTCACTCCGGTAGCGGGCCGCCTCTTCGGGCCGGCCCAGCCGCTCGTAGAGCGCGACGAGATGCGTGGCGTTGGCGGTCGCGGCATCTTCGGTCGTGTCCCTCAGCTCCAGGACACGGTGGGCCTCCAGCAGAACGCGCTCGGCCTCGTCGAAACGCCTGGCCTCGGCCAGACACACCCCGAGCGACGAGCCGACAACGCCCATGCGCGAGTGATCCATCGGCATCGTCTTTCGCGTGACGTCGAGTGCCCGCTCGAGGACGGGAACGGCGCCAGAACAGTCCCCCATCAGCGCGCGCGCCGTGCCCAGCCGCTCGAGGCTCACCGAGACGTCGCGATGGACAGGGCCAAACGCCTTCTCCCGGATGTCGAGCGAGCGCTGATAGTGCTCGACCGCCCTGGGCAGTTCACCCATCCCCCTGGAGACGTCGCCGAGGTTGGCGAACGGATACGCCACGTAGGCATGCGTGGGTCCGAGCGCCTTCGCGTAGATCATGGCCGCGCGCTCGAACATCGCACGCGCCTCTGCGTAGTTACCAAGGGCCAGGAAGACACTCCCGAGGCTGTTGACGGCCGTGCCGGTGTCGCGATGCTCGGGCCCGTACGCTTTCTCGGCAATCGCCACGGCACGCTCGACGAGCGGCCTGGCGCCTTCCAGGTCTCCCTGTTCCCGCATGACATCGGACAGGTTGCCCAGCGTGCCGCCAACGAAGGGATGGTCGGGGCCGTGGTTGCGCTCGTGGATGGCCAGGGCACGTGCGAAGAGCTCCCGCGCCACGCGATACTCGCCGAGCGATTGCTGGGTGAGTGCCAGGTTATTGAGGATCGTCGCGGTGGTCTGGTGATCGGGGCCGAGGCCCTGCTCGCTCGTGGCCAGCGCGCGCTGCAGGGTGTCGCGTGCCTCCTCCAGTCGTCCCTCGCGGCGGTGGAGGAGGCCGAGGGCGCTGAGCGCGCCGGCGAGCGTCGGCCGCCGGGGACCGGGCGCAGCATCGAGGATACGAATGGCCTCATCGAGGTGGTGCCTGGCCGCGTCCAGCCGCCCCGCGTTGTAGAGCACCATGCCCAGGCTTACGTGGCTGTCGCCGACGTCCGCGTGGTCGGGCCCCAGCTCTGTCATCCGTGCCTCGAGCGCGCGTTCGAGGAGGGGAATGGCCTCCTGGTTGAGGCCAAGCGATCGATAGATGCCTCCCATCACGTCCATCATGCGCGTGCGGACGTCGGGCTGTGCCGCGAGGTCGACATCGATGCGCGCGGCCCCGCGAGCGAGGATCTCCCGTGCCTGGAGATTCGCGCCGCCCCCCTGCTGCGGATCGGACGATCGGAACAGCCCCGTGACGAACTCGGCCACCGCGGTCGCCGTGGCCGCCTCGCGCTGCGCGCGGTCACGCTCGGCGGCCAGCCGAAGGCTGTAGAACGCGATGATGGACGCGAGCGCGAGGAGCACCACTGCGGCGGCGGCCAGAGGCGCGCGGTGACGCACGAGGAATTTGCCTGCCCGGTAACGCCACGAGCGCCCGCGCGCCAGCACGGGCCGGCCCTGCCGGTAGCGCGTGAGGTCATCGGCCAGCTCCCCCATCGATCCATAGCGGCGGTCCGGCTCCTTGGCCAGTGCCATGCCGATGATGTTGTCGAGGTCGCCGCGCAGTTCGCGCCTCCGTCGCCCGGCGGCGGTGTCGCTACCGACCACGGAGGTGCTCGGCCGCGGCGCCGGCGTCTCGCAGACGACGCGCTCGGCATCGGCGGTGCTCAGCCCGGACACACCGTGCGCGCGACGGCCCGTGACCAGCTCGAACAGGATCAATCCCAGCTGGTAGACGTCCGACGCCGTCGTGATGGCGTCCCCGCGCACCTGCTCGGGGCTGGCATACTCCGGCGTCATCAGCCGGAGCGCGGTGCGCGTGGGCGGCGCGGCGAAATCGGCGGCGCCGGGGGCCAGGAGCTTGGCGATGCCGAAGTCGAGCAGCTTGATGGCGCCGTCCGCACCGATGAGGATGTTCGACGGCTTGAGGTCGCGGTGCACGACCAGACGCCGGTGCGCGTGCTCGACGGCCCGCGCCACCGCCACGCATAGATCCACGCGAGCGCCAATCCCGAGGCCGAGCCGGTCGCAATAACGATCGATGGGCTCGCCGCGCACCAGCTCCATCGCCAGGTAGGGCCGTCCGTCCGGCGCCACGCCCCCATCGTTCAGGCGCGCGATATTGTCGTGCGCGAGTGCGGCCAGGATCTGCCGCTCCTGCCGGAACCGCGAGATGACCTCGTCGGTGTCGATGCCGCGCTTCACGATTTTGAGCGCCACCTGCTGCGCGAACGCGCCGTCGGCGCGCTCGGCCAGATAGACCACGGCCATGCCGCCACGGCCCAGCTCCTCGAGCAGCCGATAGTGGCCAACGAGCGACCCGAGTGGCAGGCCCTCGTCGCGCTCGAAGGCCTCGACGAGGTCGTCCCCGAAGGGCCCGGCCATGGCCCCGCCCGACACCAGGAATCCGTCGTCGTCTCGCGGCGTCGTCATGCAGGTTGTCCCGCGTCGCCGGTCATCGCCGACTTCAGCCAGGCCTTCGCGCGAAGCCAGTCGCGCTCGACCGTGCGCGTGGACACATCCAGCGCCTCGGCGGTCTCGACCTCGCTGTAGCCCGCGAAGAAGCGGCACTCCACCACCTGCAGCAGCCGCGGGTCCTCCGCCGCCAGGCGCGCCAGCGCCTCGTTGACGGCCAGGACGTGCTCGGCGTGGGCCGCGACCGCCGCGGAGCGCTCGTCGAAGGGAAGGTGTTCGGCGCCAGCCCCACGTTTCGCGGCCTGGCGGGTGCGCGCGTGGTCCACGATGACCTGCCGCATCGCCCGGGCGGCGATGGCGAGGAAGTGCCCGCGGTCGCGGGCGTCGAGCGAGGCCTGATCCACGAGCTTCAGGTAGGCCTCGTGCACCAGCCCCGTGGTGTCGAGGACCGGCGCGTCCGGCCGGCCGCGACGCAGCTGCTGACGGGCCACGCGGCGCAGCTCCGGGTACACCAGCTCAACCATGCGGTCGAACGCATGCGGCGCCCCCGCGCGGTGCGCCTGCATGAGCGCCGTGATCGACTCCGGATCCTGCACGTCGTGGGCTCCGTCGCGTGATGCCGGCGGCCCGGGGGAAGCCGCGTGTCGGGTGTCGGCCGATTATTCCGTATAGCGGGACAGGACGCCACCATCGTGTCGGTCGTCGGGTCGATCGGCGCCTGGCGTGGCGACGAAAGGCCTTCATGATGTCTCGCCCTGACAGCGGCTTCACGATCATCGAACTGGTGGGAGCCGTCGCCCTCATCGCCGTCCTCACCGGCCTGTTGCTGCCGGCCATGCAGAAGGTGCGCGAGGCCACGAATCGGACAGCAGCCGAACGCACGGTGCAGGCGCTCTGCCAGGCGGGCGTGGACGCCCATCGGCGAGAGGGTCGCTTCCCCGACTCGCTGGCCGATCTGCTGGCGGAAGGACACCCGGCAGCCGACGGTGCGGACGCGGGCTACCGGTTCACGGTGAGCGTCGGGCCCGTCTGGGGCGCGATCGGCGACCCGTTGGCCGGAGTCACCGGCACCGACAGCGTGGTGGCGCTGGCCGTGCACGCCCACCGCCTACACCACGCCGGGAGTACTCGTCGGACGGATCCGGTTGACGCGTGACGTGCTGGTGGCGGGCACCCGGGCCATGGCCGACCTGTTTGGCCTGCTGCCAGGTGCCGAGCGACCCGCGGCGCTCGGCTCGTGCCGAGTGACGAGCTGGAAGCGCAGGCCCGGGAGGGAACGGCGTTGGCGTGGCGCATGACCCTCCCCGGCGGAACGCTGTCGGCGGTGGGGGCCACCGGCGCCTGGCTGACTCGACGGCGCACCGCGAACCCCTGAACCGCCACGTGGTTGTCGGGTATCGCCCGGCGATTCCGTATGGACAATCACCGGCCATCTCGCGGCCCGGCGGATTCGTTTCCGAGAGGGGACCCCAATGCGTATCGTCACGGTGTTCGTCACGTTGCTGGTGCTCGGTCTGGCGGAGACTGCCTTCGCGCAGACGTCGCATTGCTTCCAGATCCAGGGTTTCGGCAACCGCTATCACCTGAACATCACGCCGCTGAGCCGGCGCGGCACCGACTTCCTGGTCATCGGCACCGAGAGCATGTTCGAGGACCGAACGGTCAGCGGCTCGGTCACGGTCGGGGTTCGGACGCCCGGGACGTATCGCATGGGCCTCACGGTCCACAGCGTCACGGCGTCGATTGGAAACCTCGTCATGAACGCCCAGTTGAGCGCGGCCACCGGGTCGGGACCGTTCACGGCATGGAACGATGCCGCCGGCACGCGCGTCACCGGCACGTTGCAGATGATCTCCTGCGCGGGCGTGCCGGACGAGGCCGCGGATCCAACGCCAGACTTCTTCGAACAGTTCCGCCAGCCATGACCGTCCGGGGGCACCAATGACGCTTCGCAGCAGGCACGCCGGCCTTCATCGATTGGCACGGACGACAGGGATCGCGCTCGCCGGCCTCCTGGCGGCGGGCATGGCCGCGGCGCAGCCGCTTGGCGCGTTTCGCTGGCAGTTGCAGCCCTACTGCAACGTCCTGACCCTGGACGTCGTCCAGCGCGGCGCCGTCTACACCCTGGACGGCTTCGACGACCAGTGCGGCGCCGGCGACCGCGCCTCGGCGACGGGCACGGCCACGCTCAATGCGGACGGCTCGGTGATGATCGGGCTGACGCTCGTCACCTCGCCGGGGGCCAGCCCCGCGCACGTGAGCGTCCGCCTGAGCCCGGCCACGCTGAGCGGCACGTGGAGCGACAGCGGGGGGTTGAGCGGCCCGTTCGCATTCGGCCCACCGATGCCGGCCGGTGGATCCCCACGGCCGGTAAGCGGGCTCGGCGTCGCCGCCATCGACGCCACGCAGGTCCAGCGTCGCGTGAGCGGCGCGTGTCCCGAGGGCCAGGCCGTGCGCACGGTGAACCACGACGGGACCGTCGTGTGCCAGGCGGTGACCGGCACAGGAGGCGGGACCATCACGGGGGTCACGGCCGGCACGGGCCTGACCGGTGGCGGCACGAGCGGCAGCGTCGCACTCGGTGTGCTCTTCGGGGGCCCCGGCAGCGCGGCGTCGGCCGCACGAAGCGATCACACGCATGCCGTTGGCGCCCAGGTGCTCAGCAATCTGGCCATCGGTGTTGACGCGATGCC
>DAIRFN010000221.1:0-9880 GCA_036795065.1 Vicinamibacterales bacterium | reverse complement strand
CACATGGGCTGATTCTGGTGATTGCCGGGTTCACGATGGTGACCGGGGTGCTGGACCTCAGGTCGGCGCTGCTGAACCTGGCCGAGCGGCACCGCGAGACGGTCTACGGCGCGCACACCCACACGCAGCCCGCGCAGCCGACGACCATGGCGCACTACCTGCTGGCCGTGGTCGAGCAACTGGAGCGCGACACCACGCGCCTGTCCGCGGCCTACGAGTCCACGAACCAGAACCCGCTCGGGGCCTGCGCCATCACCGGCACCGGGTTCCCCATCGACCGCCAGCGCACCAGCGAGCTGCTGGGCTTCTCGGGCCCGACGTGCAACACCTACGGCAGCATCGCCACGGTGGACTACCTGCTCGAGAGCGTGTCGGCGACCAACGTGTTGCTGATCGGGCTCGGCCGCGTCATCCAGGACCTGCTGCTGTGGTGCACGATGGAGTTCGGCTATCTGCGCCTCGGCGAGGGGTTCGTGCAGGGCAGCAGCATCATGCCGCAGAAGCGCAACCCCGTCGCGCTCGAGCACGCGCGCGCCATTGCCAGCAAGGCGGTGGGGCAGGCGCAGGCCATCGGCACCGCCGTGCACAACACGCCGTTCGGCGACATCGTGGACACGGAAGACGACCTGCAGCCGCTCATCGCTTCGATGTTCCGCGACGCCATCCGCGCCGTCACCCTGGTCGCGGCGACCATGCGCGGCGCCGACTTCCACGTCGAGCGCCTGGCCGCGCGGGCGGGCGAGGGCGGCACCACCCTCACCGAACTGGCCGACACGCTGGTTCGCGATCACGGGCTTTCGTTCCGCACGGCCCACGGCATCGCCGCGCTGTTGCTGAAGGCGCGCACCGAGGATCCGGGCGCATTGCTCTCGGTGGCGCTCGCCAAGGCCTCGCAGGCCATTGTCGGCCGCACGCTCTCGTACACCGAGAACGAGCTGCAGACCATCATGAGCCCGAGGCACTTCGTCGAGGTGCGGACCACCTGGGGCGGCCCCGCCCCCAGCGAGACGCTGCGCGCGCTGAAGCAGTCGGACGAGGCGCTCGCCCGCGATCGGGCGGCCTGGCAGGCCCGACGCGATCGCCTCACCGAAGCGGAACGCACGCTGCGCGACCGGATGAACGCGTTGTGAAGGACATGTCCCGCGCCTACGTCCGCGTGCTCATCGTCTGGGTGGTGACGCTGGCGGCCCTGTACGTGTTCCAGCGCGCGTTCTCCTGAGCCCTGAATCCCGGATTCCTGCCTCCTGCCTCCTGACTCCTGACTCCTGATTCCTGATTCCTGATTCCTGCTATGCACTGGATCGACTGGACGATCATCGCGACCTACCTGACCTGGATCGTCTGGGACGGGCTGCGCATGACGAAGAGGGCCCATAACATCGAGGGCTATTTCCTCGCCAGCCGGAGCATCCCGTGGTGGGCGGTCGGGCTGTCGGTAATGGCCACGCAGCTCTCGGCCATCACGATGATCGGCACGACCGGGCAGGGCTACGTGTTCGGGATGAGCCTGCTGCAGTACTACTACGCGCTCCCGATCGCGATGATCCTCGTGTCGCTGACCTTCGTGCCGTTCTTCCACAACGCGCGCGTGTTCACCGCCTACGAGTACCTGGAGCGACGCTTCGACGGGAAGACGCGCTCGCTCACGGCGCTGCTGTTCCTGTTGTCTCGCGGCATGTCGACCGGGGTCGTCATCTCCGCCCCGGCGGTGGTGCTGTCGGTGATGCTGGGCGTGGATGTCACCACCACGTGCCTGCTCATCGGCCTGCCCACGGCCGTCTACACCATGTTCGGCGGCGTGCAGGCCGTGACGTGGACCGATGTGAAGCAGATGTTCCTCATCGTGTTCGGGCTGGTGGCCGCGGTCATCGTGCTCATCATGGGATTGCCCGACTCGGTGGGCATCGGCGAGGCCCTCACGATTGCGGGCGCCACCGGGCGGCTGCAGACGATGGACTTCAGGGTGGATCCGACCATCACCTACACGTTCTGGTCCGGCACCCTGGGCGCGCTGTTCCTCTTCGTGTCGTACTTCGGGACCGACCAGAGCCAGGTGCAGCGCTTTCTGACCGCGCGCTCGGTGGACGAGGCGCGGACGTCGCTGCTGATGAGCGCCTACTGGAAGATCCCCCTGCAGGGGCTGGTGCTCATCATCGGCGTGTTCATGTTCCTCTTCTACATCTTCACGCCGCCGCCGATGCTGTTCAACCCCGTGCACGACCGTCAGATCCGGGAGAGCGCGCGGGCGGGCGACTACCTGGCACTCGAGCAGCGTTTCTCCGATACGATCGAGGCACGCCGCAAGGCCGCTGAGGCGGCCGCCGCCATGGACCGTGGCGGCGACGCGGTGGCACGGTCGATCTCACAGGCCGCCTTCCTGAGCGCCGACGAGCGGGTGAAGCAGGTGCGCGCCCAGGCCGTCGAGTTGGTCCGCGAGGTCTCGGGCGACCGCACGTACAACGACGTGAACTACGTGTTCCCGACCTTCGTGATGACCCACCTGCCGGTGGGGTTGATCGGGCTGCTGATGGCGGCCATCTTCGCGGCCGCCATGTCCACCATCTCGGCGGAGCTGGCGTCGCTCTCCACGGCCACCGTCATCGACTTCTATCGACGCTTTGGCCACGGCCAGGCGGCCGATGACAGGAAACTGCTGATCGTGTCGCGCCTGTCCACGGGCGCCTGGGCGGTGTTCGCGTCGGTGGTGGCCGTCTTTGCGGCGGAGATGGGATCGCTCATCGAGGTGGTCAACCGCTTCGGGTCGTTCTTCTACGGGTCGATCCTGGGGGTGTTCCTGCTGGCCATCGGCTGGCCCCGCGCCAACGGCACGGGTGCCTCGGTGGGGTTGTTCGCGGGAATGGCCACCGTCGGCTACGTGGCCTCAACCACCTCGATCGGCTTCCTCTGGCACAACCTCATCGGCGCGGTGGCGGTCTGCGTCGTGGGCGTGATCGTGAGCGCCATCACAGGCGGCCGGCCCGTACCCGCGTCGGGGGCGCGGTAATGGGCGGCCGTCCGCTGCTGCTCGCGCTCATCGCCGTGATCGCCGTGATGTTCATCTCCTGGACCCTCGGCGAGCTGCTGCGCCAGCGGCGCCGCCGGCGGAAGCATTGATGATTGAGGGATTGCAGATTGAGCGATTGATTGGAGATCGGGTGATTGACGATTGGTGATTGATTGGGCGATTCAGCGATTGGGGGATTGATGACTCATCGGTGTATTGCGACATTGAGGGCACGCGCACGGTCTCGCCGTCGGCGTGAGATGGAATCACGCAATGCCCCGATCGCGCCATCGCCCGATGAATCGTCAATCCGGCAATCCCCCAATCGCCTATCAATCGCTCACTCTGCAATCAGCCAATCATCAATTCCGGGTCCCACTCGCCCGTTCACAGCCGGTCGAGGTCGTCCTTGCCGATGACCACGCTCCACGGCAGCATCTCGTACTGCGCCACGCCCTGCTGGTAGAACGGGTCGCCGTCGCGGATCTCGTCCAGGGCGGCCTGCGGGCTCTCGTCGGGGACCTTCAGCAGGAACAGGCCGCCGAAGCGCGGGTCCTGGGGGCCGGCGGCGAGCAGCTTCCCCTCGGCCTTCAGCTGCCGCAGGTAGGCGCGATGCGGTTCCTGGTGCACGATGACTTCGTCGAGCGGGCGGCGATAGCGGACAATGGCGATGGCATACATGACGATCCGTATTTTCGTCACCGGCGGGACGTTCGACAAGGAATATGACGAGATCCACGGGCGGCTGTTCTTCAAGGACACGCACGTGGGCGAGATGCTGAAGCTGGGGCGCTCGCGCGTGGAGGTGAGCGTCCGCACGCTGATGATGATCGACAGCCTCGACATGACCGACGCCGACCGTCAGCTCATCGTGTCGAACTGCCGCCAGTGCGACCAGCCGCGCATCGTCATCACGCACGGCACCGACACGATGGTGGACACGGCGCGCGCGCTGGCCGACGCCGCGCTCGGCAAGACCATCGTCCTCACGGGCGCGATGATCCCCTATGCCTTCGGCAGCTCGGACGGGCTCTTCAACCTGGGGAGCGCCCTTTCGTTCGCGCAGGTGCTGCCATCCGGTATCTACGTGGCGATGAACGGCATGGCGTTCCCCTGGGACCGCGTGCGCAAGAACAGGCAGACGGGCTTCTTCGAGGGTGTCTGAAGCCGGAGCGCCGGGACTTCAGTCCCGGCGTCCGCTACTCAATCTCGAACGACAGGAAGAGCAGCTGCCCCTCGCGCTGCACCTGCAGGGCGCAGGGAGAGTTGGCGGGGAGCCGTCCGATGGTGCCGCGCAGGTCGGCCAGGCTCTTCACCGGCGTGCCGTTGACGGCGAGGATCACGTCGGCCACTTCCAGACCGTACTCGGCGCCGGTGTTGAGGGCCCGTGCGGCCACGAGCACGCCCCCGATGCCCCGCACGCCGCCCACCGCGCCTGCCAGCGTGGCGTCGAGGTCCAGGCCGAGGATGCCCAGCCGCTCGACGAGGTTGCGCTCGGGGGTCACCAGGTCCGAGAACTTCGTCGGGTCGCCCTCGCGCTCGGCGATGGCCACCTCCACCTTGAGGCGCTTCGAGTCGCGCTGCACTTCCATCACGGCGATGTCACCGGCGGCGCGCCGGTAGAGGTTCACGTCGAACTGCCGACCGTTCTCCATCGGCTTGCCATCGAGGCTCAGGACGATGTCGCCGACGCGCAGGCCGGCGGCTGCGCCGGGCTCCTCGGGAAACACGTCGGCCAGGATCACGCCCGAATCCTGCGGCAGCTTCAGCGCTTCGGCCAGCGTCGGCGTGATGGTCTGCGCGGCCACGCCAATCGTGCCGCGCTTCACGCGGCCCCAGCGCCGAATCTGCTCGAACACCGTGCGGACGATGTTGCTGGGGGCCGCAAAGCCCAGCCCCTCGTTGCCGCCGCCCTGCGACAGGATCAGCGTGTTGATGCCGACGACGCGTCCCTGTACGTCCACCAGCGCGCCGCCGCTGTTGCCCGGGTTGATGGCCGCGTCGGTCTGGATGTAGATCATCGGGTCATCCGCGGCCAGCTGGCGCCCCACCGCGCTCACCACCCCCATCGTCATCGAGTTCTCGAGGCCGAGCGGGCTGCCGAAGGCACAGACGATCTGCCCGGCGCGCAGCACGTCCGAGTCACCGAAGGTGGCGGCGGGCAGTCCCGTGGCGTTCACCCTCAGCACCGCGAGGTCCGTTTCCTCGTCCACCCCGACGATGGTGGCGTCGAGCATGCGACCGCGGGGGCGGACAATCGAGCTGTCGGTCCGAGTCCCGCCGGTGGGTGGCAGCACCACTTGCACGCGCCGTGCGCCCGACACGACGTGAAAGTTGGTGACGATGAAGCCCGCCGGGTCGACAATGACGCCCGAGCCGGTGCTGCGCTGGCGCTCGAGGAGCGTGTCGGCCGTGCTCGACCCCGCGGCGTCGGCCAGGGCGTAGCCCGAGACGTTGATCTGCACCACGCTCGGTCCCACTTTCTGGACGAGCGCCTGCAGCTCGCCGCTGAAGGTTGCGAGCGATGGCGTCTGGGCGCTGGCACTGATCGCCCACAACGCAAGCACAACGACGTGCAGTGGGGTCTGGCACGGAGAGGGCATTGTCGATGCAGATCCTGCAACCCAGCAGGGTAGCAGATTCGAGTACGATGCTGGGCCGATGGCCTCTTTGACCTTCCTGGGTGCCGCGGGCACCGTGACGGGCTCGCAGTATCTGCTCGAAGTCGACCACCACCGGATCCTCGTTGATTGCGGCATGTTCCAGGGATTGAAGCCGCTGCGGCTTCGGAACTGGGCCAAGCTGCCGGTGCATCCCGGCTCGGTGCACTCGGTCGTGCTGACCCACGCTCACCTCGACCACACCGGACTGCTGCCCCGGCTGGTGTCCAATGGATTTGGCGGCCGCGTCTTCTGCACGGCCGGGACGGCCGACCTGTGTAAGCTCGTGCTGCCCGACGCCGCACGGCTGCAGGAAGAGGACGCCAGGCAGGCGAACAAGGGCCGGTACGCGAGGCACACCCCGGCGTTGCCGCTCTTCACCGAGAACGATGCGGCCGAAGCGCTCACCCGCCTGCAGCCCTTTGGGTTCAACCGCCCGGCCCCGGTGGCACCGGGCATCGAAGCGGAGTTCATCAACGCGGGCCACCTGCTGGGCTCGTCGTACGTTCGCGTACGCCGCAGCAACGCCACCGGAGGCACGGTGTTGTTTGGCGGGGACCTCGGGCGCTACAGCCGTCCCGTGCTGCCCGACCCGTCGCCGGGGGTCGCCTGCGACGTGCTGCTGGTGGAATCCACATACGGCAATCGCGAGCATCCGCCCGAGGACCACGGCACCGAACTCGCGCGCATCGTCAACGAGACCGTCGACCGCAAGGGCAAGCTCATCATCCCGTCCTTCGCGATCGGGCGCGTCGAAGAGGTGCTCTACTGGCTCAAGATGCTCGAGGATGAGAAGAAGGTCCCCATCCTGCCGGTGTACGTCGACAGCCCCATGGCCCTGCAGGCGCTCGAATACTATCGGCGTCACGCCGCGGATCTCGACCCGGACGTCCGCCCTGCGCGCGGTGAGGTCTGCGCGTTCGGCACCGAGCGCTTCACGCCCGTGGGGTCGGCCCAGGAATCGCAGCGGGTGGTCGATTTCCGGGGCCCGGCCATCGTCATCTCGGCCAGCGGCATGGCGGTCGGTGGGCGTGTGCTGCATCACCTGGTGGCCGGACTCCCGGACCCGAGGAACACCGTGCTCTTCGTCGGCTTCCAGGCCGCAGGCACGCGAGGTCGCGACCTTATCGAGCACGCGCACCAGGTGAAGATGTTCGGACAGTGGGTGCCCGTGCACGCGCGCGTCGAGAAGCTGAACGCCATGTCGGCGCACGCCGACGCCGGCGAGGTGATCCGCTGGCTGCGGACGTTCCCGAAGGCGCCGGCCATCACCTACCTCGTGCACGGCGAGCCGCCGGCCCAGGTGGCGCTGAAGGCGCGCATCGAGCGCGAGCTGGGGTGGAACGTTCACATTCCGGAGTACCTGGAGAAGGTGGACGTGGCACTCTAAGGGTCACGAATCAGGGATCAGGGATCAGGACCCAGGACCCAGAACTCAGAACTCAGAACTCAGAACTCAGAACCCAGAACCCAGAACCCAGAACCCAAGACCCAAGACCCAAGACCCAAGACCCAAGACCCGAGAACCCTGCGTGCCCGACTTGCTGACACCGGCCGACACCCGGCCTTACCTGCTCGAACAGATCGACGATGCGGCCGTGGTGCAGTTGTACGCCGACGGCTTCCACGCGCTGCCACTCGCAGAGAAGGTGCTCGTGTGGCACCTCTACCAGGCTGCCCTGGCTGGCCGCGACATCTACTACGACCAGCGCTATCGCCACAACCTGGCGATGCGAGCCATCCTCGAGGCCGTGATCACGCACCCACAGGGGATTGCGGACGACGTATTGGCGGAGGTCACGCGCTATACCAAGCTCTTCTGGCTGAACACCGGTCCCTACAACAACCTGACGGCTCGCAAGTTCGTGTTGCGCCTCCCACAGGAGGACTTTGCCATCGCGGTGGCGCGTGCCCACGCCAGCGGCGCGCGGCTGCCGCTCGCACCGGGCGAGTCGCCCGAGGAACTGGTGGCCCGCTTCGCGCCGACCTTCTTCGACGCGTCGTTCGATCCGATGGTGACGAACAAGACGCCGTCGGGCGCGCGCGACATCCTGCACGCCAGTGCCAACAACCTGTACGACGGCGTGGTGATGGCCGACCTGGAGGGCTTCACCGAGCGTCACCCGCTGAACTCGCGGCTCGTGAAACGCGATGGGCGCCTCGTGGAGGAGGTCTACCGCGTCGGCGGCCTCTACCACGATCAAATCGTGCGCATCATCGGCCATCTGCGTGATGCCGCGGCCGTGGCCCCGCCGGGCCTCCGCGCCGCCCTCGACGCCCTGGTCCGGTTCTATGAAACCGGCAGCGAGGACCACCGGGCGGCCTTCGACATCGCCTGGGTGAAGAATCACGACACCACCGTTGATACGATGAACGGGTTCATCGAGGTCTACATGGACGCGCGCGGCATCAAGGGCTCGTGGGAGGGCGTCGTCTACTACAGCAACCCCGAGAAGACGGGGAAGATCCGGACGCTGGCCGCCCACGCGCAGTGGTTCGAGGACCACATGCCCATCGACCCGCGCTACCGCAAGCCCGTGGTGCAGGGTGTGACGGCGATGGCCATCGAGGTGGTCGTGGAGGCCGGCGACTCGGGGCCCATCACGCCCATCGGCGTGAACCTGCCGAACGACCAGCGCATCCGCGAGCAGTACGGCAGCAAGTCGGTCACCCTGTCGAACGTCCTCGAGGCGTACGACAAGTCGCAGCCCGAGAGCTTCCGCCACGAGTTCACGTGGGACGATGCCGAGGCGGACCGCGCGCGCGACTGGGCGCCGTTTGCGAGCGAGTTGACGACCGAGATCCACGAGGTGCTCGGGCACGGCTCGGGCCGGATGGCCGAGGGCGTGACGGCGCAGCCACAGGAACTGCTCAAGGAGCAGTATTCCGCGCTCGAGGAAACGCGAGCCGATCTCGTCGCGCTCTATTTCGTCGCGGATCCCTATCTCGCGGCGCTGGGCCTCCTGCCCGTGGACGAGCAGGCGACCATCGTGAGCGCCGAGTACGAGGCCTACGCCAGGAACGCGCTGGTCCAGTTGCGCCGCGTGCGCGAGGGGACCTCCCTCGAAGAGGACCACATGCGCAACCGCCAGGCCATCGTCCACTGGCTGATGGCCAATACCGGCGCCATCGAGGTGCGCATCCGCGACGGGAAGACCTACCACGTCGTCACCGACACCGCGGCGTTCCGCGACGGGGTGGCGCGACTGCTTCGCGAGGTGCAGCGGATGAAGTCGGAGGGCGACTACGTCGCGGCGAAGGCGTTCTTCGAGCAGTACGGGGTGCACTTCGACCCGGTCCTGCGCGACGAGGTGGTGGCGCGCGTGGATCGACTGAGGCTGCCGTCGTACACGGGCTTCGTGATGCCGAAGCTCGAGCCCGTGCGGAACGACGCCGGTGACATCGTGGATGTGGCGATCTCGTATCCATGTGACCTGACGCGTCAGATGCTCGAGTACTCGGGCACCTGACAGGGGCAGTCCCCGTGACATATGTGAATCGGCGACGATTACGGCTCTTCGTTCTGGCGTGCCTGGCCGTTGCACCGGCCACGGCGCCGGCGCAGCCCGGTGTGTCGGCCCAGGCCCAGGCGGCCGCCCTCGAGAAAGTCATCCAGGGCGAGGACGCGCGCAACGCGGAGCTCGTTCGCGAGGCCATGCAGGGCGGCGCGCAGCGACGCGCGGGCATCCGCGCGCTGGGCCGGCTCGAGCAGCCGGACCAGATTCGTTACGTGGCCCCGGCCCTGGGCGACGGCGCGGGCATCCGCGCCGAGGCGGCGTGGGCGCTGGCGCAGCTGGCCCGCACGCCCGAAGCGGTGGCCCAGGTGCAGGCGCTGCTCCTCGAGCGCGCCGCCATCGACGCCGAGGCCGGCCTGTGGGAAGTCTGGGGCGAGCTGGCCGCGGCCCTCGGGCGACTGCCGTACAGCACCGCCGAGCAGGTGGCGCGCACCGAGGCGATGCTGGCGGAGCAGCTGCCCTCGCCCGAGTCGTTTGCCGATCCGGAGACCCCGGCCATCGCGGGCGCGGTCCGTGGCCTCGAGGCGCTGGCGCGCGTGAGCCGGAAGATTGGCCCGCTGCAGCCACGCACGTGGGATCGCCTCCGCTGGTCCGCCACCGCGCAGCGGCCGCCGGCCGATCCGCGCTCGGCGTGGATCCGGCGCCTGGCGCTGGCGGCGCTGGTCACGGGCATCGAGGCCACGCCGTCGATTGTCGAGCGC